>NZ_JBHYVM010000044.1:0-43622 GCF_042750105.1 Streptomyces sp. NPDC059443
GCCCGAAGGGGACTGGAGTCGTCGGCCGGCAGTACATCCGTTGCATACGGTCCGCGGCCACCTTCGCCGACCACTCCTTTAACCAGGTCCTCGCCATTGACCCAGAACCGGACTTGGGCAACAAATCGGAGTCCTGGTGGCAGTGCCTTGATCTCCAAATGATCAAACATCAGCCCACTCTACGAGGAGCGCTGATGTCGTTGCGTGACCTCCCACCGAGTTACGCGTAGTGGACAAGCCTTGGGCTTATGGATGGTGAAGTTCTGTGGCGCTATGCCCGATTGCTGCCTAGCAAGGTTCAGAAGTCCTCAGCCCAAGTTGGCTTGGCCATGGTTGCAACCCTGGATCTTGACGGTTGGAGTGCTGTCTGGCCGAGGTATGGGCGCTGGAGCATCAGGTGTGGAGCTGGTTGCGTTAACGGCGTTAACGGCGTTAAGGGGGTTGGGAACGGGGTGATTCAAAGTTGATGGTGGATAGAGACGGGAATCAGTCAGATTCTGCGGGGTTGTGGCTGTGAGACATCGGGTCCCCTCGTGGGGTGATGGAGATCTCAGAGGCTTGCGTCAAGAGGGGCGCTGGGGTCTTGGGAGGGCTTTGAGACGGCCTTGAGTGCGCGCAGCGAGGCGACCACCGGCCTATAGAAGGTACGGAGATGCGTCGTCGCAGGTCAGAGGGGGTGCGCGGGGAAAGATATGTCCCCTCAGGAGGGACATATCTCGGTGGTTGTGTCGCTGCTAGGGGGACAGAACGACTGCAAAACGTCAATGGTGCCGACGTAAAATGGGCTAAAACGTCGGTGCGGCTGACGTTTTAGTGGAGATACGTCGGCGAACTGGCGGTGGGGTGGGTGCGGTTGGTCGGAGGGGGTTGGGCGAGGGGTCCGGGAGGGTGTGGCTGAGATATGTCACCTGTGAGGGGACACAAGACACGCCGAACGTCAACGAGCGTGACACTTGTGTCACCCTTGTTGACATACTGATCTCCGCAGATCAACGGAGTGGAGAGCAGCCTCGTGTCATCAGAGCCACAGCGCCGCCGGGGCAATCCGGCTGGGACCCCGCGTCCCGATCTGCCGGTGGACGATGCGATCTCCGCATGGAGTCAGCCGCTGGCTCCGGTCAAGGATCTGGACAGCCTGGCCAAGCGGTACCCGACGCGGAAGCTGACTCTGGACGGCGAGCGCAAGCCGCTTGAGTTCTACGGGACCGAGAACCAGCCGAATGCGTTCTCGATGGACAGCCTTGAGTTCTTCCTCGTGATCGCCCAGTACTTCCGTGAAGCGCTGCCGCTGCGGCTGATCCTGCTGCTCATCGCCTGCCAACGGGCGGGGGGGCGGATTCCACTTACCCAGGAGGAGATGGCTACCATCCTGGATGTCAGCCGGACGAAGACCTCCGAAGCTCTGCACACCGTGATGTCTCATGGGATCGTCTTCAAGGTGAGGCGGGGTGTGTATCAGTTCAACCCGCCCTACAGTTATCGGGTGGCGGAGTTCATCCCGGGTACCGAGATGACGGGTGAGTTCGTGAAGGTGGAGCAGCACGGAACCATTTCGCAGATCCGTAGCGATACGAGCCTGCCGGACTTGGTGCGCTTCCCTTCGCTGGACCACATGAGGCAGGCCATCGCGGAACTGCGGGCCGAACGGGCAAGAGAGCGCGCTGCGCGTCGGGTGAGCCGGACGAAGCGCACGGGAGAAGGGACGGCTCAGTGAGCACCTTGCGATTCGCTGCGGTCAACGCCGACGGGCTTCTCTCCGACCTCGACCTTCCGCCGGCGGCCTACCGCGTGCTGTTGAAGCTGCGTTCGCTGAGCGAGCCGGGCGGGCGGATCCTCATCGACCAGGCGACGGTCGGCGGGATGCTCGACCTGAGCAGGCCGAGCGTGAACGCCGCGCTGCGGAGCCTGGAGCTGGCGAAGCTGGTCAGGAAGATCCGCAACGGCGTCTACCAGATCAACCCGATGCTGGCCGGGTACACCTCCTTCGAGGACGCGGTCGCGGCCGTGAACGAGATGGACGCGGACGAGCGGCTGGACGCGCGGGGCTATGTGGCCAGCTACCACCGGGCGGTGGCGGCGTATCAGGACCAGCTGGCCGAGCAGCGCAAGAAGCGGGCGGCTCAGGCCGTCGCGAAGAAGGCGGCGGAGTCGAAGCGGCGTAGGGCACTGCACGCGGTTGGCTGATTGTTTGGCGTTTGAAGGGCTTCTGAGGGCGACTCAGGGGCCTGTGAGGGCCTCGGGGCATCCCGGGGCCCTTCGTGGTTCCCGAGGGGCGCAGAGGGGCCTGGGGGGCCTGGAGGAGGGGGTGGGGAGTGATGGGTCGTCGTCGGGGATCGCGGGCTGCGGCGACGACCCATCAGGTCCGGTTTTAGGGGGCGGTGTCCGGGGGGACGAGGATGTCGAGGCCGGAGACGGCGGCCGGGGCCGTGAGTACCGTGACCTCGGTGATGCGGGTGTCCGCGATCGTGAACATCATGACGCGGACCTGGCCGTCCACCCGGGCTACCACGCCCACGCCGGCGTTTACGAACGCGACTTGAGCGCTTTGGGCGAACTGCGCGAAGGTGGCTGCCTGACGGGCCACCAGGGCCGCGCCGTGGACCGCGGTGAGGGCGCCGGCCATACCCATGTCGGAGCGGGCCACGACATCGGGGTCGAGGACTTCGAGGAGGGCCTCGAAGTCCCCGCCGCGCGCTGCGCGCAGGAAGGCGCTGACTACGAGGCGTTGGCGGCTGAGGTCGGGCCGGGGCTCCGTCTCGGCTCCCCGGACGCGGCGGCGGGCGCGGCTGGCGAGCTGGCGGGCCGAGGCGGGGGTGCGCTCGGTGATCAGGGCGATGTCCTCGAAGGGCACGGCGAACAGGTCGTGCAGGACGAACGCGAGCCGTTCGGCGGGGGCCAGTCTGTCCAGGACCACGAGCATGGCGGCGCCGACGGAGTCGGCGAGCAGGGCCTCGTCCTCCGGGTCCACCGGTCGGAGCTCGCCGTCGGCGTCTCCCGGGACCGGTTCGACGGGCCGGGCTTCCAGGGGGTCTTCCCGGCGGGAGGTGCGGGAGCGGAGCATGTCCAGGCAGATCCTGCCGACGACGGTGGTCAGCCAGCCGGCCAGGTTGTCGATCTCCTCGGAGTCGGAGCGGCCGAGGCGGAGCCAGGCCTCCTGGACCGCGTCCTCTGCTTCGGCGAGTGATCCGAGCATGCGGTAGGCCACTGCCCGGAGGCGGGTGCGTTCTTCCTCGAAACGTTTCGCCAACTCGTCGTGCTCGTGCCTGTGTTCGTGTTCGTGTTCGTTCAATGGTTCGGTCTGCCTTCCTTGGCTTCGCGGAAGGCAATTGTCGGTCAGTTCCAGGCTGCCCCGGCGATCTGGCGGGTCGCGAGGTTGATGCGGTTCCAGAGGTTCACGGTGGAGATGGAGAGGATCAGCGCGGCGAGCTGCTGCTCGTCGTAGTGCTTGGCGGCCTCCTCGTAGACCTCGTCCGGGACGGCGTTGCTGGTGTCCGCGGTGCGGGTGACCGCTTCGGCGAGGGCCAGAGCGGCGCGTTCGGCGTCGTCGAAGTAGGGGGTGTCGCGCCAGCCGGCGATCGCGTGGATGCGCTCGTCGGTCTCGCCGAGCTTCTTCGCGATCTTGGGGTGCATGTCGAGGCAGACGCCGCAGGCGTTGATCTGGCTGGCCCGGATGTGGGCGAGTTCCAGGGTGCGCTCGCTGACGCCGGTGGCGGTGACGGCCTTGCCGAGGGCGAGGAGGGCCTGCATGGCGCCGGGGACGACGGTGGCCGGGTTGCCCATGCGTGCGTTCATCGGGGACTCCTTCGGTGTAGGGGCTCGGGGCCCCGCTCGCTGCTACACCGGTATGACGGAGGCGGGGGCGGAGATGTGACAGCCCTTCGTGGATTTCTTTTGCTGCCGCCCCCCGAGGCTCTCTGTCAGAAGTTGAGCTCTACGTAGTCGATGTCGGTGAACTCGACGAGGAGGCCCTGGGCGCGGGCGCCGTGGTCCTTGAAGTAGATCTCCTGGAGGCCTTCGGCGGCGATGGTGCGCAGCTGGGTCTCGTTGGCGCCGGCCTCCTGGGCGGTGAAGAGGCGGGAGGCGTACTCCGGGGGGAGGTGCTGGGTGATGCGGCGCATCCGGCCGTCGTCGGTGGTGCCGGGGGCGGCGCTGAAGCCGAAGCGGGCGCGGGTTTCGATGACCAGGCCGGTCTGCTTGGCGGCCTTGGCGCGGGCGCGCTTGCGCACCAGGGGCTGCCAGCGGCGGCGTACCTCGCGCTCCAGGCGGGTGGAGAGCGCCGGCTTGGGCTGCTTGATCTGGTCCTTCACGTACCGCTCGACGGTGCGCCGGGAGATGGCGAGGAGGTCCGCCACGGCCTTGGTGGATTTGAGCTGCTTGACCAGGTAGCGGATCTGGGCGCCCGCCGACTTGGGGATGGGGCGGGTGAAGTTCTGCTCGTCGGCGCGGTCGAGGCTGTCGCTGATCTCGGACATGGGTGGTTTTTACTCTCCGTAGGCCGCGGCGTCGTGGCCCTTGATGTGGCGGGCGGGGTTGTGGCGTTCGTCGAGCATCTGGACGGCCCAGAGCAGGGGCTGGGTGCCCTCGTGCTTGACCATGCCGGGGCTGACGCCGAGGCGGAAGCCGCCGGGCAGCGGCTTGCCGTCGGGGGTGCGGGGGAGGAAGTCGAGGGGGCTGGGGCCGTCGGAGAGGTAGACCGCGCAGTCGGAGAGGACGGCGATGGGGTAGAGGCCGGCTGCTGTAGCGAGCTTGTTCATTTTGCGGTGCATGTTGACGCGGGCCGTCGAGATGACGGCGGCGCGGATGTCGGGACGCCAGGTGGGGCGTTCGAGCGCGGGCCACGCTTCGCCGGGGCGGTAGCCGGCGCCCTGCGGGCGTTCGCGGAGCTTGCCGATGCCGCCCTTGACCGTGGACTTGATCGCGGAGAGGACCGCGGTCGGGTGGGGGTCGTGCTGCTTGTGCTCCGTCATCGCGGTGAGGAATTCGGCGTCCGTGAGGGCCGTGTGCACGCCGAGTTCCGCCATCGTCGCCATGTAGGCGTCGCGCAGGCGGGTGTACCAGGCGTCGAGGTACGGGCCGTGGTCCGGGCGGAGCCAGGCCTCGGTGGGCCGGACGGGGATGCCGAGTTCCTGGGCGTAGGCGAGGGTCGGAGTGGCGTACCAGGCGGGGCCGGTCGGGGGTCGGCCGTGTGGGGTGAAGGGGCTGGGGAGGCGGGGGTCGAGCTCGGTGGTGGAGAGGTCCGCGAGCCAGCAGCCGGGGAGCTTCGGGTCGAAGCGGGGGGCGGGGGTGTGGACGGCGGGACCGATGCCGACGAGGAGGCGGTTGGCGGCGGCGGCGAAGGCCATGTTCACGTCGATGCCGACCGCGTGGGTGCGGGTGCACTCGGCGTCGGTGAGGAGCTGCGGATCGCGGATCCAGTCGTACGCCTCTTCGTCGAGGACCTGGTCCGGGGTGCGCTGGTGGCTACGGGGGTAGAGGGCCGCGACGACCGGGTGCTCGTCGGGGGCCTCCGGGGGAGCGGGGTCGACGGGGCGCGTGAGGGAGCCGGCGACGGGGGCCGATACCCAGGCGTTGGTGGACTCGTCGCGGGCGGCACGGGTGGGCGGGCGGAGCGCCGTCATGAGCTCCAGGCCGGAGACGGCCGTCGAGCCGCGGGGGGTGAGCACGCGGGTGGCGTAGGAGGTGAGCAGCTCGGCGAGTTCCGGGGCGGGGAGCTCGGCGGTGCCCTCGCCCCAGGCGCGGGGGTCGAGGGCGCCCCAGGGGAGGACCGCGAGCTGGACGCACTGGCGGCCGGTGGTGGGGGTGGCGGGGCGGTAGACGCGGGCCCAGGGGCCGAACCCGCGGCGGGTCAGCTGCCACTTGGCTTTGGTGAGCTGCTTGATGACGGGGTGGTTGTCGGGGAGGCGGAGGCCGCGGCGGTCTTCGAGGACGAGGGGGAGGCCGAGGGACTCGGCGGCGGCGGAGGTGAGGACGAGGAGGGGGTCGCCGTCCTTGCCGTTGCGGTGGAGGCGGGGGGAGCGGAGGTCGGCGTCGGGGCCCAGGGCCCAGGAAATGAGGGCCGGGAGGGTGGTGGGGGGTGCGAGGACGATGCCTCCGGCGGCGTGGGCTTTGCCGGTGCCGTCCAGGACGGCTAGGGGGCCGTTGCCTTCTAGGGGGGTGGGGTGGGGAGGGCGGGCGTTAACGGCGTTAATGGTTTGGGGTGGGGTGGTGGGCGTGTGGGTGCGGGTGCGGGTGCCGGTTGGCGGGTGCGGGTGGGTGGGGGGCGGGGTGGGGCCCTGCGGGGCTGTTCCCCTACCCGCCCCTTCCCGCAACTGGGGCTCCGCCCCAGACCCCGTTTCCAGGGCTGCGCCCTGGGACTCGGCGCCTTCGGCGCGGGGGGTGGGGTTAACGGCGTTAATGGGGGTTGGGCTCTCGGCCCCGGTGGGTTCGGTGCTGGGGGTGGCGTTAACGGCGTTAATGGGGGCTGCGCCCTGGGCCCCGGTGGGTTCGGTGGCGGGGGTGGCGTTAACGGCGTTAATGGGGTGGAGGTCTGCGAGGCCGTTGAGGAGGCGGGCGTAGGCGGCGCGCTTGGGAGGGCGGGGGGCCGTACGGCCGGTTTCCCAGGAGGTGACCGTTTCGCGGCGGACGGAGAGGGCCTGGGCGATCTGGTCCTGGCTCAGGCCTGCCGCTTCGCGGAGGCGCTTGCGCTCGTCCGGGTGCGGGAGGGCGTCCTGTGCCGCCGCCTCTTCGAGTAGGGCGTCGACCGCGGCGAAGAGCGTGGTCTGTTCGTTGTCGTGCGCGTTGAGCATGAGAACCTCCAGGCACAGCCTATGCGAACCGCACCGTGGAACGCACGTGAAACACACGTGGGGGCGTTAACGGCGTTAACGGCGTTAATGGTCGTCGGTCCGTTAGCGCCCCCGCTTCGTGTCAGATGCGGGTCAGGAGCAGCTCCGTGACCGCCTTCAGATCGTCCGGGGTGAGGTGCGCCGTGAGGGCGTCCGCGACGGTCTCGGGGGAGTCCGTCACGATCGTGATCCGGCGGGGGGACGGGGTGGCAGCCGGAGTGGGGGTGGGGGTGGGGGCTGAGGCCGGGGTCGTGGCTGAGGTGGGTTCGGGGTCGGTGGTGATCGGCCGGGGTGTGTTGGTCGGCGTCGGGCGGGTGCGTTGGCGTGGGGGGTTAACGGCGTTAATGGTTTCTTCGACCGCTGCTGCCTGGTCCTCCTGGGGGAGGCGGCCGATGCGGCGGGCCGGTTCCACCTTCAGTTCGCCCGTCTCCACCTTGTCCTGGAGTTCCGGGGTGAGGTTGAGGAGGGTCAGTCGCTGGGAGACCCAGGCCGGAGTCTTGCCGAGCCGCTTGGCCACCTGGGCCTGGGAGCCGTGGACTTCGACGAGCTGTTCAAGGGCTCGGGCCTGGTCCATGGGGGCCACGTCGACGCGGTGGACGTTGGCGATGAGCGCCGACTCCAGGATGTCCGCCGCCGAGGTGGCGAGGGAGTCGTTGACGTGGATGTGCATGGTCCGGAGGCCGGCCCGCTGGGCTGCCGCCAGGCGGCGGTTGCCGTCGATGACCACGTACGGGGCGCGGCCCAGGCCGTCGGTGTGGCCCGGGTGGGCCTCCATGAACGCCATGCGGGTGGCGACGGCGAGGGGCTGGAGCTGACCCCGGACGCTCAGGGACTGGGCCAGCTCGTGGATCTCGGTGAGGTCCTCGCGAAGGTTGAACGGGTTGTGCGCGAGGGCCTCGATGGGCACCTCGGACGGCGGGACCACACCGGAGGTGGGGGCGCCGGTGGCCTCCGCGATGGCTGCGCGGCGGGAGCTGACGCCGACCGGCTGGGCCCGGGCGAAGGAGGTCGAGACTCCGAGTTTGTCGGCCTTGCTCATGAGATCTCCCTTGCGAGGGCGCGCAGCGCGATGGCCTGGTCGCCCTTGGGTGCGTAGACGAACAGCGGCTGCTTCACGCGGACGGCTTCGCGCTGTTCCTTGAGGTCGGGGACGATGGCCACCACACGGGGATCCTTTATGTCCATCCAGGCCTGGAGGGACGAGGTCGCGATGTAGCCGCGCCGGCCGTCGTAGAGGTTCACGACGAGCCCGAGGTAGTCGATGTCGAGGCTGAGGTCGTCGCGCAGATCGTTGATCTGGGAGGTGAGGAGGTCGTAGGCGTCCGCGGAGGAGTCTTCGGCCTGTACGACGATCAGCGCGCCCGAGGCGCCCGGCTGCTCGGTGTCGCGGCGCCGCCCGTAGTAGATGGCCGCGTCCATGCTGAGGCCGAGGCTCGGCGGGCAGTCGATGAGGATGACGTCGTAGTCGGCCTCGACGGGAGCCAGTGCGCGTTCCAGGGCCGCCTCGCGGGCGCGGACGGTGGAGAGGCGGACGTCGAGGAGGAAGGCGTCGGTGCAGGCGGGCAGGACGTGGAGCCGGTCGCCGAAGCGTTCGTCCTGGATGGGGAGGATCAGGTCCGAGAGGGGACCCTTGGCCTCGCCGGCCATGTGGCAGGTGAGGCTGTCGCCGCCGATGGGCAGCGGCTGCCCGCCGAGCTGCTTGGTGAGGTGACCCTGGGGGTCGAAGTCGACGATCAGGACGCGCATGCCGAGGCCGGGCAGGTCCTCCAGGTCGACGGATGCGGCGGCCTCGGAGCCCGGCTCGTAGCCGTCTTCGGAGGCCGAGAGCCGGGCCAGTTGGCGGGCTACGCGGACCGGGTGGAGGCTGGCGGGGTTCTCGGCGAGGGCCTCGGCGGTGCCGGCGGTGATGGCGGTCTTGCCGACGCCGCCCTTCTGGTTGCAGACCACGATGCGGCGGACCACGGAGGGACGCTTCACGGTGGGGGCCGGGTTCATCTCCAGCCAGAGGCGGACGGCTTGGGCGAGTCCCTGGATGAGGGAGACGCCGCGGTCCTTGGAGTCGGTGCGGAACGACTCCCACTGGCCGGAGGGCAGCCAGGTGGAGAAGGACTCGGCGCCGGAGGTGTCGACGGGGGAGGGGGAGGAAGCGAGCGCGCTCCAGTGGGCGATGCCCTGGTGAACGGCGTCCTGGATGTCCACCCGCAACTGGGCGGTCCGGATCTTCAGTTCCTGGCGCAGCCACGGAGGGAGTTTGGAGACGACCTTCTCTCGGTCGCTCTGTGACGAAGGCGAAGTCATGAGGGGGACTTTACTAACGTTCAGGGGTGCGTGTGGGCGCCACGCTTGAGTTTTGCTAACGAAGTGGTGTGGGGGTGTGGGGGGTCTGGGGTTGTTTGTGCCTGGATGTGTCGTCAGCAGGGGGTGATGAGCGGGGAGTCGGGGGTGGTGGGTTGGCGGGGGTGGGGGCTTAACGGCGTTAACGGCGTTAATGCCGACAGGGGGTGGGCCCACTTAACGCCGTTAACGGCGTTAACGGCGTTAATGCTGTTGGGTTCGGCCGGCGGAGCCGGGCGGTCCTCGCCGAGGTTGCCGGGGCGGCTTCCGGCGGTGGTCGGGGGAACTTCCTCTGGTTTGGCCGCGTGCTGATGGGGGGCAAGCTGTCTGTCTCGTTTCTCCGGCGTGGGGCTGTTGTTCTCGGTCTGTTGGCGTGTGGCTACTCCCTGCTGTGCAATCGCTGATTTCGTGAGTCAGACGCATGGAAAAAAAACGGCACAGCCGGTATCTTTCCGAGGCGTACGGAGGAATCGGCCTGGGGAAAGGCACCACTGTGCAGGGGATACGTCGGATGCAGGCGCAGGTGGCGGTGGTCGGCGGGGGGCCGGTCGGGATGCTGGTCGCGGCCGAGTTGGCCGGGTACGGAGTCGACACCGTGGTCCTCGAACCGGAACTCCGGGTCTCCGAGCGGCCCAGGGCGACGACGCTGCACGCTCGGGCCGTGCAGAGCCTGGCCCGGCGCGGGCATCTGCCGGCGCGCGTGACTCCGTACCGCGGTGAGGCGGTCGGGCTGCCCTTTCACTTCGCCGGTCTGCCCGGTCTGGTCATCACGGCTCCCGCGGGTGAACCCGAGCCGATTCTGAAGCGGCCGCAGGTGGAGCTGGAGCGGATCTTCGTGCGGCGGGCCCTGGCGGCGGGAGCGCGGATCCTGCGCGGGCACCGGGTGACGGAGGTCCGGCAGGAGGAGGGTGAGGGGGGTGAGGGGGGTGTGCGGATCGTGGCCGAAGGGCCCGGTGGGCCGGTCGGCATCGACGCCCGGTACGTGGTGGGTGCCGACGGGGCGCGCAGTACGGTGCGGGAGCAGGCGGGGATCGCCTCCGATACGCATCCGGCGACGGTGGCCGCGCTCATGGGGACCGTGACGCTCACGGACCCCGGCGCCCTGGCCGGGGGCTGGCACCGGACCGATCGTGGGTGGATCGTGGCCAGGCACGAGCCGGGTGGTGCCACGAATCTGCGTACGCTCAACTGCTCGGGTGCCCACGTCGAGCGGCGGCTGCCGCTCACTCTGGACGAACTGCGCCGGGAGGTGTCCTGGATCGCGGGGCGCGACATCGCGATGGAGGCGCCGCGCTGGCTCAGCAGGTTCAGCGACTTCTGGCGGCTGGCCCGGAGTTTTCGCGCGGGACGTGTCTTCCTGGCGGGGGACGCGGCGCACGTGCACTTCCCGATCGGTGGGCAGGGGCTGAGTACCGGGGTGCTGGACGCCCTCAACCTGGGCTGGAAGCTGGCGCACGCGGTTCACGGAACGGCGGGACCGGATCTGCTCGATACCTATGATCTGGAGCGCCGGCCGGTCGCCCAGCGGGTCATCGACAACACCCGGGCCCAGCTCGCCCTGATGCGGCCGGGGCCCGAACCCGAGGCCCTGCGCTGGGTGTTCAGCGAGTTGTTGGCGGCGGACGAGCGCGGCCGCGGACAGCTCGGCGCCATGATCAGCGCCCAGAACACGGTGGTCCCGGCGTACACCGAGGGTGCCTCACCCGAAGCGGGAAGGTTCCTTCGGAACGTGGCGCTCAGCACGGAGGAGGGCAAGACCGATGTGATCGGCCTGCTGCGGGACGGCCGGCCGCTGCTGTTGCTCTTCGGCCCGGACGGGGCCCGCTACCGGGACGAGGCACGGGGCTGGGAGAGGACCGTGCGGGTGGTCCACGCCCATCCCACGGCCGATGTGCCGCACGCCGCACTGCTGGTGCGGCCCGACGGCTACATCGCCTGGGCGCCGTACGCCGGAGGTCTCGACGCAGCCCTGTCCGCGTACTTCGCCAGGAACCCCCGCGCAGGGGTTCCCGTGACGGCGTCGGGGGGCGGTCATGCCCGGAACATCGGCTGAGCGTGCCCGCGGACTACGGTTCCTGAACCGCCTTGAAGGCTTCGGCGTAGACCCTGGCGCCCCTGGTCTCGGCGAGGTCGAGCGAGGCGAGGACGGAGGGCATCACGATGCCGGGCAGGATGTGGCGCATCAGGGCGGAAACCCTGACCGAGAGGTCCTGGTAGTCGCTGACGGCCTGGGACATGGACTGGATACCGGCGAACGAACCCACGATGATGTCGGCCGTTTCGGACAGCACGACATGCGGCAGCAGTTCGCCCTGGTCCCGCGCCCTCTCCAGCAGGTCGCGAATGACCTCGCTCCAGCGCAGGAACGGGCCGCTGCGGTCAAGGCCCTGCGCCAGCTGGTCCATTGTCAGGCGGACGCCGGCGCGCACCATGGGATCGGTCTGGAGACGGTGGGCATGCAGCATCACCACGTCCACGATCTCCTGCATCCCGCAGGCGCGGTGCGGAACCATGATCCGCTGGTCCTGTTCGGCGAGAACGCCCTGGGCCAGGTCTTCCTTCGACTTGAAGTGGAAGTAGAGGGCGCCCTTGGTCACGCCCGCCGCGGTGAGGATCTCGGAGATCGTCGCCGCCTGGTACCCCTGCTCCTCGAAGATGCCGGCCGCTGCGGCAAGGATCGCCTGCCGGGTGTTGATGGCTCGGACCTGCACAACCACTGTGCCTCCTTCCTCTGCAAGTTCCTCTTGCATCGGCAGCGTAGGAAAATACCGTCCAGTTCGTATCTTACAGCGCGTAGGCATATTCGCGGATATCGGGAACGAAGTCATCAGGTCCGGAAGGGACGCTCATGATTCTGGTCACCGGAGCCACTGGCACGATCGGGCGAGAAGTAGTCCGCAAACTCCCCGCCGACTTGGCCGTTCGCCTCATGGCCCGGGATCCGGCGCGGATCGCGGGCGCACCCCCGAAGGCCGAGACGGTCCGCGGCGACTACGACGACCCGCAGTCACTCAAGCGGGTTTTGAGGGGGGTGAGCACGGTGTTCCTGGTGACGAACCGCGTCGGACGCGACGACGACAGGCGCTTCATTCAGACCGCGTGGTCGGCCGGTGTGCGGCACATCGTCAAGCTCTCCGCCGCCGCTGTCGCGGACTCCCGGGCCGCCGACATGATCACCCGGTGGCAGCGGGGGAACGAGGAGCTGCTCCGTGGGTCCGGGATGGAGTGGACCCTGCTGCGGCCGCGCTCGTTCATGTCCAACGCGGTGTCCTGGGCGGCGTCCATCCGTTCGGACAACGTGGTGCGGGCCCTGTACGGCTCTTCGGCCAACTCCTCCGTGGACCCGCGCGACATCGCGGAGGTGGCGGTACGCGCGCTCACCGAGGACGGGTACGAGGGCAGGACCCTCACGCTGACGGGGCCGGAGGCGATCACGGCGGCCGAGCAGACGGCCCAGTTGTCCGAGGTCCTGGGCCGTCCGCTGCGCTTCGAGGAACTGGGGCCGGAACAGGCGCGTGCCGAGCTGCGGGGGCGCTACCCCGATCCCATCGTGGAGGCGTTGTTGGAGAGTGCGGAGCGGCAGCGCGAGGGGGCGAAGGTCCAGGTGGAGAGTACGGTGCCCGGTCTGACCGGCCGGCCTGCGGGGACCTTCCGCAGGTGGGCCGGGGATCACTTGAGCGCGTTCGTGGCGGGGTGATCGGGAGGGTGTGAGGGGCGGGGGCCGGGTGCCGGGGCCGGGTACGGGGCTGCGTGGTGGTGCGGGTGGCGCTGCCGGGGTGGCGCGGACGGGCGCCGCTGCCGGTCAGAAGCCGTGCGTGCCCGCCGTCACGGTGGAGGTGAAGACGAGGTGGCCGTCTTGCCGGCCGGTCACGAGGACGGTCTCCTCGCCCCCGGGAGACGCCCCGGGCAGGCGACGGGCCTCGATCATGCAGGGGGAGTTCAGCTCGGCGTACCGGTTGAAGCCGCTGGTGATGGAGAGGGGAACGTACGAGGACCGGCCGAGCAGGGCGGCCGTGGCCTGGCGGGCCGCCTCCAGCAGCACCATTCCGGGTACGTGGTCGACCGCGTGCTCGAAGAGCACCGGGTGGCGGGTGTCCGTTCTCAACTGCCAGCGGTCGGGCTCCGTCGTGGGGGAGAGGACGACGTCCATGGGAGACATGCGTCCGACGCTCTGCGGTGCCATCGGGCTGATGAGGGGGAGGTCGTACAGGTCACCGGCGAAGGCGCGATCGCCGCGGATGCGTCCGTAGACCCCCGGCGTCATGCAGGAGAAGGAACAGCCTCCGGTCGCCACGGTGTTCCCCTCGCGACGGATCACCGCGTCGTAGCGAAGTTCGGACAGGTTCCTGCCGCGCCGCTTGACCAGGGTGCAGGTGACGTCGATGTCGAGCGTGGCCGGGGCGTACCCCACCCGCAGGTGTTGCGGCCGTACGGCTAAGTCGAGGTCCCAGAGGACGAATTGGTGGCCGAGCGGGACGCCGAACTCGGCGTGGCTCAGGAGGCTGCCGATCTGACGGAGCGTTTCGCAGGCGATCAGAGGGTCGTGGTAATCGCCTGCCACCGGGGTGAAGAAGCTGTGGCCGCGGGGCCACTGGGCCGTGACGCCGAAGTGCGTGTCGTCCACGCGGTGCCAGTCCGTGAGCACCACTTCGGCTACGGCGGCGCGGTGCACCAGTTCCTTCGGCACGGTGGCCGTCAGGGACGGGTAGCGGAAGCTGCTCGGCTTGACCGTGGAGCGACCGGCCCCGACGGTGGGGTCCTCGTAGGGCGTGGTGCGTTCGATCCGGAATGTGCTCGCAGACATTGCTCCCCCTGGGGTGCGCTGGCGAGAAGGGCTCGAGGTGCCTATGGCGGGGAAGATACATACCAACCGGTTTAGTTTCTAGAGGTATCCGATCCTCCGTTAGTACGACAAATGGAGGGATCTCCTCCGATAAACCAGTTTTCGCCGGTGGCGCATCTTCTTTCATGATCCGTCCCGCTGTCGGGGGTCTTGGTCGGAGTCTCGGCGGGGCCTTGAGGGTCGAGTGGGGCTGGAGCTGTTCTGTAGCGACACCCCAGAGGCTGTCCGGGGGGGGTGCCGGCGCCCCGGAGTGGGGCTTGGGTGGGCGGGATGACGGGGTATTCAGAAACCGCGCGGGCGGTTTGTTAGAGTCTTCGTTATCAACAGGGCGTGTCTGCCTGCCCTCGACGCGAGGCAGTCCCTCGCAGTCCCTCCCAGTGACGGAGCAGTCGATGGTCAAACAGGAACGTGCGGCGCGAACGCGTGAAGCGCTGATCCGCTCCGCGGCCGTGGTCTTCGACCGGGAGGGCTTCTCGGTCGCCTCGCTCACCGCGATCAGCACGCTCGCCGGAGTGAGCAACGGGGCGCTGCACTTCCACTTCGCCAGCAAGGCGGTTCTGGCGGAGGCCGTCGTGGGTGAGGCGCTCGTCCGGCTGCTGGCCGTCATCAACACCGAGCTCCCGCAAGGGGCGAGCCGTATGCAGTTCCTCGTCGACGTCACGCACGTGCTCGCCCGCGCGCTGCGGAGTGATGCGGTGCTGCGGGCCGGCTTCGGGCTGAGTGGTGAGCCGTCCCGCTCGCCGCAGGCCGATCTGGGGCGGTGCTGGCAGGGGTGGGTCGAGGAGACGCTGGGGCGGGCGGACGCGGACGGGGAGTTGCGCCCGGAGGTGGACGCCCGGGACGTGGCGACCGCGGTGGTCGCGGCGACCGTGGGGTTCGGGGCGCTCGGGGCCCGGGACGCGGTGTGGCTGTCGGCGCACACGGTCACGCGGTTCTGGCGGCTGCTGCTGCCGACGCTGGTGCCCGCGGGGGTTCTTGGGGGCCTTGATGCGGGGGGAGTGGACTCGACTCCGTAGGGGGTGGGTTCGGTTCCGTGGGGAGTGGGTGCGGGTTCGTGGGGGGTGGGTTCGGTTCTGTGGGGTGGCGCGGTTCCGTGGGGAGTGGGCGCGGGTTCCGTAGGGAGTGGGTGCGGCCTTGTGGATCAGGTCGTGTGGTGGCGGCCGGGCTCTTGAGTGGAGAACCGGATGGTCTGTTTTTGCTCGGCTCGGTCCGCTCTGCAGGGAATCTAGAGGGACTCTAGGCGAGTCCTGTTTTGGGTGCGGGTTGGCAATATTGCAGGTCAGAGTGTGTATGTGAGGGGTTTTTTGGTGGGCACTCAGAACAAACGGCAGAGTCGGTTTTGTATTGACAAACCGCTGGTCCTGTTTTTTACTGAGTGAGGCTCATCCGCGGACAGGGGAGTACGTCGTGGACATTCAAGTACTGGGCGCGCTGGCTGTGCGGGAGAACGGGATCTCCATCACGCCGACCGCCCCAAAGCCCCGGCAGGTCCTGGCCCTTCTGGCCCTCCATGCCGATCAGGTGGTACCCGTATCGGCACTGATCGAGGAGCTGTGGGCCGGCGAACCGCCGCGTAGTGCTCGGACGACGCTCCAGACGTACGTGCTGCAGTTGCGCGCGCTCATCGCCACCGCCTTGGAACGGTCCGAGGGGGTGGGCCGGGGTGCCGGCGAGGGTGAGGGTGACGGCGGCGGTGACGGCGAGCGCGTTGGGCGGACCGCGAAGGACATCCTGGTCACCTTGCCCGGTGGCTACCTGTTAAGCAGTGGCGGCGGGACCCTCGACGTGCGGGAGTTCGACCGGCTCGCCGGGACCGGCTACCGCGCGATGGACGCGGGGGACTTCACCGGCGCGGCGCGGCTGTTGCGGGAGGCGTTGACCTTGTGGTCCGGACCCGCCTTCGCCGACGTACAGGGCGGGGTCCAGCTGGACATGGAGACCCGGCGGCTTGAGGAGACGCGGCTGTGCGCCCTCGACCAGCGGATCGAGGCCGATCTGCGGCTGGGGCGGCACCGGGAGCTCCTGGCCGAGCTGACGGTGCTGGCGAGCCGGTACCGCACGCACGAGAACCTGCACGGGCAGTTCATGCTCGCTCTGCACCGCTCGGGCCGGCGCGGCGAGGCGCTGGACGTGTACCAGCGGCTGCGCGGGACGCTGGTGCGGGAGCTGGGGCTGGAACCGTCGGCGGCGCTGCGGCGCTTGCAGCGGTCGATTCTCATGGCGGGGCCGGAGAGTCTGCCTGCGGGTGGTGTGGCTGGTGTGGGTGGCGTGGCTGGTGTGGATGGTGGGGCTGGCGCGAGTGGTGCCGGTGCGGTGGGTGGGGCCGTGGGCGTTGGTATGGGGCCTGGGGGAGAGCGGCTCGTACGGGTGTGAGTCCTGGCTCTGTTGGCGGCGAGAGGAGGCGGCTCGGTGCAGGAGAGGTCGGAGAGGACCCGTAGGCGTCTGGTGTACGCCGGGGCCGAGATGTTCCACCGCAATGGATACGCCAACGCGACGCTCGTCGAGATCGCGACCGCGGCCGGCGTGACGAAGGGGGCGCTGTACTTCCACTTCGCGTCCAAGGACGAACTGGCCGATGCGGTTCAGCAGCGCGGGTGCGGGTTGTTGCACGAGGCGGTGCGGGTGCGGCGGGAGGCCGGGGCCTCGCCGTTGCAGACGCTGATCGACACCACGTACTGGCTCGCGCGCATGCTCCATGAGGATCCGGCGGTGCCGGCGAGTTTCCGGATCACGAAGGAGTGCGCGGGGGTCGTCGGGGCGGATGGGGCCGTGGGCGCCGGGGTGGACTTTCACGGGGCCGTGATCGGTGTGGTGTCGGGGTTGTTGCGGATGGCGCGGGATGTGGGGGAGTTGGGTGGCCGGGTCGGCGGGGCCGACGGGGTTGATGGGGTCGGGGTCGGGGCCGGGGCCAGGGTCGGGGTCGGGGTCGATGGGGTCGGGGCTGGTGGGGCTGGCTGGGCCGGTGGGGTCGGTGGGGCTGGGGTCGGGGTTTGGGATGCGGGGCGGTGGGAGGGGGCGGAGGCGTTGGTGGGGGCTGCGGTGTGTGGGATCGAGATCATGTCGGGGACAGGGATGTCGTACTGGGAGTTGCAGCGGAAGGTTGCGGCTCTGTGGGGGCTGTTGCTGCCGAGTCTCGTGGGTGAGGGGCGGGTCGCGGGGTACCGGACGGAGGGGCCGGGGCGGGGGGTCTGACGGGGCCGCCGGGTTCCGGGTGGGCGTGGATGTCGGTGGGCGTGGGTGGGTGGGTGTGCGGGTGCGGGTGCGGGTGCCGCTGCGCGGGGCTGGTCCCCGACCCGCCCTTTCTCCGTTTCCCGGGCTCTGCCCGGACCCGCGCCTCAAGCGCCGGCGGGTTGGAAGGAGCGGGCTCTGCCCAGACCTGCGCCTCAAGCGCCGGCGGGGCTGGAGGGGCCGGGACCCTGAGGGGCGGGCTCTGCCCGGGCCTGCGCCTTAAGCGCCGGCGGGGTTGGAAGGAGTGGGCTCTGCCTGGACCCGCGTTTCAAACGCCGGGCGGGGTTGGGGAGGCTGGGCCTGAGGGGGCGGGCTTTGGCTGGGTCTGCGTCTCGGATGTTGGAGGGGGCGGGGGCTGTACGGAACCGTGCCTCGGACGCCGGAGGGGGTGGAGGGGGCGGGCTTTGGTTGGGGCTGCGTCTCGGATGTTGGTGGGGGTGGAGGTGGGGGTTCGTAGGGTGGGGGGATGGGTGATCTTGATGGTGGGGTTCGGGGGTTTCGGATTGATGTGGCGCAGGGGGAGTTGGACGATCTTGGGGAGCGGCTTCGGCGGGTGCGGTGGCCCGGTGAGGTGGACGGGGCGGGGTGGGCGTACGGGATTCCTGTTCGGGAAGTTCGGGAGCTCGTGCGGTACTGGCGTGACGAGTACGACTGGCGGGCTGCTGAGGCGCGGCTGAACGAGTGGCCGCAGTACACGACTGTCATTGACGGGGCGCAGGTGCACTTCGCTCACATTCGGTCGCCCGAGGCGGATGCCGTTCCGTTGTTGATGACTCATGGGTGGCCCGGGTCCTTCGTGGAGTTTCTGAAGGTCGCCGGGCCGTTGGCCGATCCCCGGGCGCATGGCGGGGACCCACGGGACGCGTTCCATCTGGTGCTGCCGCACATTCCGGGCTTCGCGCTGTCCGGGCCGACCACCGAGGCCGGGTGGGAGTACAAGCGCGTCGCGCGGGCCTTCGGGGTGCTGATGGAGCGGCTCGGGTACGAGGCGTACGGGGTGCAGGGCGGCGACTGGGGGGCCGCGGTTTCGCGGGAGCTCGGGCTGACGCGGCCCGGGAACGTCATCGGGGTGCACCTGAACCTGCTGCCCGGCGGCGGGGCCACCGCCGAGCCCGGGGAGGCGGAGCTGGCCGGGTTGAGCACGGCCGAGCGGGAGCGGACGGTGGCCTCCTGGGAGCGGTACCGGGTCTGGGCGAAGGAGCGGCAGGGGTACGCCGACATCCAGGCGACGCGGCCGCAGACGCTCGCGTACGGGCTGAACGATTCGCCGGTCGGGCTGCTCGCCTGGATCGGGGAGAAGTTCGAGGAGTGGAGCGATCCCCGGTGCCCGATCGACCGGGACCAGATGCTCACCAACGTGATGCTGTACTGGCTGACCGGCACGGCCGGCTCCGCCGCGCGGATCTACTACGAGCGCGCGCACGCCGACTACCAGGGACTTCCGCCCGAGGTGTCGGCCACGCCGACCGCGCTCGCCGACTTCCCCCGGGACAACTTCATCCCGCTGCGGCACATCGCCGCGCGGACCGACTCGGTCGTGCGCTGGACCTCGTACGACCGGGGCGGGCACTTCGCCGCCATGGAGGTGCCGGAGTTGTTGGTGGGGGATGTACGGGCCTTCTTCCGGGGGAGGGGGAGGAGGTGAGGGGAGGTGTTGGGCACGGGTTAGCGCTATGGCCAGCCGATGTCGTCGTCCGGGCAGTCCTCCATCGTCGACTCCAAGGCGCTGAATGCGAGAAAGAGCAGGGCAGGGCAGGGCACCGGGCGGTTCTGCGGCCGGATTCTGGAGAGTCTGGCTCGGGGCGGTCGAGGATCGCTTGAGGAGTGGACGAGGAGTGGATGAGGAGTGGACCAGGGCTGGATGAGGTGGGGTTGAGGGTGGGGGCGGATGAGTGGCAAAGGTTTGCCGGGGTGTTGCCGGGGACCCTACGCTCGGTGCCGGTTCCCGACAGATTTGTTGCCCGCGACCTCAGGGATGCTCATGCTGCGACAGCCCGCGTTCGGACACCGCCTGAGAAAGCTCCGGTTGGCCCAGGGCCTGTCGCAGACGGCGCTCGCCGGGGAGGGCATGTCCACCGGTTACCTCTCCCGGCTGGAGTCCGGGGCGCGTCAGCCCACCGACCGGGCCGTGGGGTACCTGGCAGGGCGGCTGGGGCTGGAGGCCTCCGACTTCGAGGAGCCGGCCACCGGTTCCCTGGCCCATGCGCTCACCCTCGCGACGTCCACCGGCTCGTCCGATGCCATCGAAGCGCTCCGGCAGGCCCTGGCCGCCGAGGGCCACGAGAATCCGGTCCTGCGCTGGCAGGCGCTGTGGCTCCTCGCTCAGGCGGCCCGTCTCCAGGGCGACCACGCGGTGGAGCGCGACCGGCTCACCAGCCTGGTCGCGCTCGGTGAGGAGGTCGGGGTCAGTGAGCTGCGCGTGCGCGGTCTGACCCGGCTCGCCCGCTGCCTGCGTTCCGTCGGCGAGATCACCCCCGCCCTGGACGCGGCCGTCGACGCCCATCGGATCGCACTGCGGGAGAACCTCGACGTGGCGGACCGGGCGGGCGCTCTGCTGGCACTGATCTCCGTACAGGCCGAGGCGGGCCGGACGGGCGATGCCCGTGCGCACGCCGACGAGCTGACGGTGCTCGTCGCGGGCCGGTCCGACGCGCTGTGGGCCGAGGCGATGTGGACCGTCGCCGCCGTCCGCATGCGGCAGGGGGACTACGGCGGTGCGCAGGACTGTCTGGACGAGGCCATCGAGCGGTTCGGCAGCTCGGAGGACCTGGTCCTGTGGATCCGGCTGCGGCTGGCCACCGCCCGGCTGCACCTGCAGAAACTGCCGGCCGACCCCGAACAGGCCCAGCGCCGCGCCGTCGAGGCCGAGGCGGCCCTCGCCTTCGTGGGCACGCCGGCCCTGCGGCAGGACCTGACCGCCCTCAAGGCGGACCTCGCCTTCGCGACCGGCCGTTACGACGATGCGCGCGGCCTCCTCGCGCTGCTGGCCGGCGATCAGCCGAGGATGACGCACCGGGGCCAGGTACGGCTGGAGATGCTGCGGCACCAGCTGCTGCTGCTCGGTGGCGATCCCGCCGGGATACAGGGCCTTCGTGCGCTGGCGCAGCAGGCCCAGGAGGACGCGAACATCGACCTCGCCGCCGAGATCTGGCGGGTGCTGGCCGATGCGCTGACCCAGGTGGGACAGCAAGCCGCGGCCGTCGGGGGTTGAGGAAGGCTCGAGTCCACTGGTGCAGGCTGGGAGGCAGCCGCACGAACGGCAAGGGGAGGTGCATGTCGTGTCGTCGCAACGCGTCCACGCGAGCGAGCAGACGGCGTTGGTGGCCGCCCCGGCCGACGTGGTCTACGGAGTGCTGGCCGACGCGGTGCGCTGGCCCCTCCTGCTGCCCTCGCCCGTCCACGTCGAGCGGATGGACTTCGACGGCGTACGCGAGCAGCTGCGGCTCTGGGACATGGCGGGCGAGCGCGTCCGCTCCTTCCACGTGCGCCGGGAGCTGCACCCGCGGTCGAGGACCGTGGAGTTCAGCGAGGAGGACACCGCCCGGCTGGGCGCGCCCACGACGGGCACGTGGACGGTCGAGGCCCGGGGCACCACGGAATCGGTGCTGACGCTGCGCCAGGAACGGACCCTGGAGAGCCTGCCCGCCGCCGAGAGCGAGCGGAGCCGCCAGGAGTGGCGGGCGGAACCGGCCGAGCGGCTCGCGCAGGTCAAGACGATCGCCGAGCGCTGGGAGCGGCTGGACGAACTGCTGCTGTCCTTCGAGGACAGCGTGTACGTCGAGGGTCCCGCCGAGCTGGTCTACGACTTCCTCTACCGCATCGAGGACTGGCCGCAGCGGGTCCCGCACGTGGAGTCCGCCGAGGTCACCGAGGACGTGCCCGGTGTGCAGATGGCCGCTCTGGACAGTTGCGCGACCCCCGGTGGCGGGACGGTCGGCACCCGGTCGGTGCGGCTGTGCTTTCCCGCCGCCGAGCGCATCGTCTACAAGGAACTGGTGACGCCCGAGCTGATCGCCGCGCACAGCGGCGAATGGTCCCTGGTGCCCGAAGGGGGCGGCGTGCGGGTCGTCTGCGCGCAGCAGGTGATGCTGCGGGAAGAGGCGGTCGAGGGGGTGCTGGGCCGGGGAACCGAGCTCGTCGAGGCCCGCCGGTACGTGCGTACGTGGCTGGGCCGGACGAGCAACGAAACGCTGGCCCTGGCGAAGTGGCAGGCACAGAGCACGGTGCGCAGGCTGCGATGAGTGGGGTGGAGGGCGTGATGGGCGGGTCATCGGCTGAGGCGTTCGAGGCGCCCCTGGACGTTTCCGGGCCCGAGGGTCCCTGGGACGAGGTGGGCGACCGGCTCGATGACTCGGGCCGGGCGGTGGTCTGCACCACCTGGGGCCGGTGGCTGACGGCCCTGCTGCTCGACCCCGCCCTGCGCCCGCTGCTCGGCGACGACTGGCCGCGCTACCGGCAGACGCCGGCCGCGGCCGAGCGGATGCGGTTCGCGGTGGCGCGCGCGGTCGTGAAGTACACCGCCGCCGCTGCCTTGGGCGGGCCCGTGCACACGGTGGACGTGGGCTACCGCCCGGACGGGCAGCCCGTCCTGCGGGGGGCGGGCGGTGGCGTGCGGCTGAGCCTCGCGCACAGCGACGAGCTGATCGTGGTCGGCGTCAGCCGGACGGGTCCGATCGGCGTGGACGCGCGGCCCGCCGACGGTGAGGTCTCCTCCGAGCTGCTGCGCGACGACGTGCGCACGGCTGCCTACGCCGCTGCGCTCGGGCACGGGCACGGGCCCGAGCACGGGCACGGGCACGCAGGGGAATGGAGTTTCGCCAGCCATCTCGTTCAGGGCCGCTATCTGGTCGGCGCGGCCCACTTGCGGAGCCCTGTGGGCACGGTCGCCCGGGGCGGCGGATGAGCAGCGGCGATGCCGAGGGCGGGCCGGTCCCCGGGTCGGGGCCGGAGTCCGTTCCGGTGTCGGCGCCGGTGCTCGCGGTGGTGCACGAGGCGGGTCGCGACCGGTCCGGCTCCGCGATCGACCTCCGGCTGCGAGGTCTTCGCGATGACGCGGCCGCCGAGCTGTTCGCCGCGCGGATCGCCGTGCGCCACCGGCGGTTCCAGGTCGGCCTGGAGTGCCACGGGCCGGGGCGGCACACCCTGCGGCTGGCTCCGGCGCGGGTCCCGGAGTCGGCTCCGGATTCCGTACCGCCCGGCGCCGCGAGCCCCGTACCGCTCGGGGCCGAGCTGCTGGCCGATCTGCTGGGGCCCCAGCCCGGCGCCGGGGAGCCGCTCGCACTGGCCGGGTACCAGCGCGAGTTGTTGCTGGAGGCCGTCACCCGCACCGAGGGGCCGGACCCGCACGTGGAGCAGGTCTACTGGAACTGGTCGGGACCGCTCGACCGGGCCCGGTTCCGCGCGGCCTGGCAGTCGGTCTGCGAACGGGAGTCGATCCTGCGGGCCGCCTTCGACTGGACGGCGGTGCCGCGGCTCGTGCTGCACCCCCGCGCCGAGGTCGCCGTGGTCCACCACACCCACACCGACACCGGGTGGCAGGAACTCCTCGTACGGGACCGGTTGCGCGGCTTCGCCCTCAACCGTCCGCCGCTGCTGCGGCTGACGTTGCTGGAAGGGGAAGCGGGGGCGGCCACCCGGGTGCTGCTGACGTGTCACCGCGCCCTGGTCGACGAGTACAGCGTCCACCTCCTGCTGCGCGATTTCTACCGGGCCTACCTGGCCGGCGGCGTGCTGCCGGGCGGTGAGCGCCGGCCCGACCTGCGCGACCACGCCCGTTGGCTGGCCCGGCAGAACAGTGAGGGCGCCAGGGAGCTGTGGACGCGCGCCGCGCCCCCGCGCCATGCCGCCACCGCGGTGGGACGCCGGGGCGGGAACACCCTCCAGAGCGGCTCCGGTCGGCTGCGCCGCCGACTGAGCGAGGCGCACAGCGCACGGCTGCGGTCCTGGGCCGCGGCCCGCGGGGTCGGCGAGAGCGGCGCCCTGCACGTGGTGTGGGCGCTGCTGCTGTACCGGGCGGCGGGCGCCGAAGGGCCGCTGCGGGTCAGTTTCGGGGTCCGGATGTCGGGCCGGGACATCGTGCTGCCCGGGGCCGGGGGCATCCCGGGGGTGCTCGGCAATCCGCTGCCGATGACGGTGCGGGTGGATCCGGCGGCGCCGCTGGCGGGCCTGCTGCGGCAGGTGCGGGACGCGCTGCTGGACATGGTCGCCTACCCGTGGGTCTCCGGCGACCGGATCCGGGAGTGGACCGGCCGCGGCGAGGGCGAGCGGCTCACCGACAGCGTCGTCTCCTTCGACAGCCCGGCCGAGCTCCCGCCCGACGTGCGCCGCGAACTGGAGGTGCAGGGCATCGACGTGGACGAGCCGCGCGGAATCGGCGCCGGAACCAGCCTGCCGATCACGGTCGTCGCTCGTCACGAGGGCGGCCGGACGCTGGTGCTCGACGCCGTGTACGACCGGGCGAGCCTGGCCGACGCCGACGCGGCCGCCGTCCTGGGCCAGTGCGCCGGGCTGCTGCGGGCGCTGCCCGAACTGTCGGCCCCGGACATCACCGTCGGGCAGGTGCTGGAGCTGCTGGCGGACGTCGAAGCCCCCTCCATGGCTCCTCGCGCGCCCGGATTCCGGCGCACCACGGTGCGGACGCTGCGCGGCGGCGCGCCCGGGGCGGACGTGATCTGCCTGATCGGGGTTCCGGGGGTGGCCGCCGGTGTCCAGGAGCTGTTCGTCCGCGCGCACCGGGGTCCCGAGAGGATCGTCGCGCTGCAACTGGGCGCCTTGCCGACCGCGGTGGCGACGCCCGACGGGCCGGCCGGACTCACCGAACTCACCGGCCTCGTCGGTCTGCCGGGTCTGCCCGGTCTGCCCGGCTCCGGCGGGCGGCTGGTGCTGTGCGGGTGCGGGCCCGCCGCCGCGGCGGCGTACGAGCTCGCGCGGGCTCTCGCGTACGGGGAGGGTTCCGTTCCGGTGAGCGTGGTCATGACGGGTCTCACGGGTCCCGAGGGCAGCGCGGAGGCGCTGGCCAGGGGGCTCGCGGCGCTGCCCGCGCGGCGCTGCTGACGGGCGCACCGGCTTCGTTCGGGTGGGCTCGGTGGGGCGTGCCCTGCGGGCAGGGCACGCGGCCGGTTCCGCTAGGCGGCGAATAAGTCGAACGTCGAGGTGTGCCGCGGTCCGGCGAGCACGTCGAGCAGGGGGTCGACGGCCAGCATCGCCTGGTGCAGTCGCTGGAGTTGGGGTGAGGGCTCCACGCCCAGGTCCTCGATCAGCCGGGACCGCAGTCTGCGGTACACGTCCAGGGCCGTGGCCTGCCGGCCCGACCGGTACAACGCGACCATGACCTGCGAGTGCAGTCCCTCGTGCTGGGGGTGGCGCGCGGTCAGCTCGGTGAGTTCGGCGATGATCTCGGAGTGCCGGCCCAGCCTCAGATCGGCGTCGATCCGTCGTTCCACGGTGACGAGGCGGCTCTCCTGGAGGCGCAGCACCTCTATGTCGAGGATCGGTCCGACCCGTACGTCGACCAGTGCGGGGCCCCTCCACAGGTCCAGCGCGGACCGGAAGCGGGCGGCGGACACCTGGCTGTCTCCCGACTCGAAGGCGGCCTGTCCCTCGCGCACGAAGCGCTCGTAGTCGTATACGTCGACGGTGTCCTCGGGGATCTGCAGCAGATAGCCGCCGTGCCGGGTCGCCAGTACCTCTTTTGCTCCGCCGGGCGCATCGGGGCCCATCGCGGTGCCCAGCCGTCGGCGCAGCTGGAGTATGTACGTCTGGAGGGTGGTCAGCGCGCTCTGCGGCGGCTGGGTTCCCCAGATCTCTTCCATCAGTGTGGGAACGGGCACGACGCGCCCGGGATAGAGGGCCAGAAGCGAAAGGACCTGTCTCGGTTTGCCAGCGGTCGGAACAATTGATCCGCCGTTGACCTCGGCACTCAACGGACCCAGAACCTGAATCCTCATGGTGTTCTCCGCAATCGTCGAGTCCTGGGCTTTCCTCCTGTTGCCAAGGAAGCGCCCCCGCTGCGCGCACGCTAGCCGGGGTAGACGCTTTCCATCCTTTTCCTGTAGCCGCTCTCTAGCCGCATTCCATGTTCCGCATTTCGTGTTACCGCGCCCCCCTGTTACGGCCAGTCGATCCGGTCGTCGGCGGCCGTGGCCGGGGGGACGGGCCAGTTGATGGAGTTCTTCATGGTGACTCCTCCGTGGCAATTGCTTGCTCCGTCTTGGCAAGCTCTCTGCCAAGAAGACTGGCAACACCCGCTCGGGATTCGCTCGTGAATCGCTGGAGATCGGGTGGAGGAGGTGGTGGGTGGTATGAGAACACCCCGGTCGGGGGGCCTTTCCGGGAATTGCCAGAATTCCGGAACTAGAGTCTCGCCGGAGCGGGGATTGTCAAAATCCACGGGAGATAGGCAATCTATTGCCAAGCGTGTTGGCAATGCTTGGTACATCGGGGCTCGGAGCGTGACGCGGCCCCCGGAGCGGGGGGAGGCCCCTGAATGGACGCGCCGACGTACGACAGCGAACGAACGGCCCACCTGAACAGCGCGGGCACGGGCCGGATGCCGGACGGCGTACGCGCCGTGCTCGCCGACTGCACGGCCCGCGACGACCGCTTCGGGGCCCGCGCGCTGGAGGAGTACCTCGGTGCCGTTCCGCACACCGGGATCCACGAACGCCTCGGCGCCCTGCTGGGCGTCCCCGCCGGTGCCACGGTCCTCGCCGCCGGCGCGGCCGACGCCTTCGACGCCTTCGTCTCCCGCCTCGCTCTCGGTCCCGGCGACCGGATCTGGACCACGCCCCACGAAGGCGTGGCCCATCTGACCACCCTGTCCGCGCTGCGCGACCGCACCCGGTGCGGGCTGGAGGTGGTCCCGTTGAACGCGGACGGCGACCTGGACCTGGACTGGATGGAGGCCCACGTCGACGGGGACGTCGCCCTCGTCTCGGTGGTCCACGTCTCCTCCGCCTGCGGAACCGTCAACCCGGTCGAACGGATCGGCCGGCTCCTCGCCCCCCACCGGGCCCGGTACGCCGTCGACGCCTCGCACTCCGTCGGGCAACTGCCCGTCGACGCCGCGCGGATCGGCGCCCAGCTGGTCACGGCGGACGGCTGGAGGTTCCTGCGGGGCCCGTACGGAGCCGGCTTCGCCTACGTCGAACCCGGGGCGTGGGAAGACCTCGCGCCGCTGCCGCCGCAGGCACCCGCCCCGGCCGCCGTCGCCGCGCTGGACGCGGCGCTCGCCCACCACCACACCGCCGCGGCCGCGTCGGTCCCTCGCGAGAACCTCCTGGCCCGGCTGCGCGCCACCGTGGAGGGGATGCCCGGGATCGAACTGCTCGGAGCGGGGCGGGAACAGGCGGGCATCCTTGCCTTCCGGCACTTCGAGATCCCCGCCGGGGTCATCCGCCGCGGCCTGGCCCGGCGGGGGGTCGTCCTCGGGAAGACCGTCGCGCTGGAGAACCCGCTCCACCCGGCCGGGCAGGGCGGCGCCACCGCCGTCCGCGCGTCCGTGCACCACGACACCGCCGCGCAGGACATCGACCGTTTCGGACGGGCGCTCGGCGAAGTCCTGCTGGAGGAACGGCACAGCGCCGCTCCCGCCGTGGCGGAGCTAGGCCGTCTGGCCGCGGCCGCGGGGGACGCCTTCGGCCGGCCGTCCCCGTACGCCGCGCGGCCGGTCCGGCGCGGCCACCTCACGCTGCACCGGTCGAACTGAGCCCGCGTCACCCGCCAACCGTCGATCCGCCGAACCTTCGACCCCGCCGGTCGCAGAGGCGATCCGGCTTTCAGCCCTGGAGGAGCCGTATGACCATCAGCGAAGCGCCACCCCTGCCGGACCTGGACCGTGCGGCCGAACTGGCCGGCATCAAGGCCCGGGTGCTCGCCGGCCCGGACGAACGGGCCACCGAGCGCCAGCACGCCAAGGGCAAGCTCACCGCCCGCGAACGGATCGCCCTGCTGCTCGACCCGGGCTCGTTCCACGAGATCGAGGCCCTGCGCCGGCACCGCGCGACCGGCTTCGGCCTGGAGGACAAGCGGCCCCACACCGATGGGGTGGTCACCGGCTGGGGCACCGTCGACGGCCGCACGGTCTTCGTCTACGCACACGATTTCCGGATCTTCGGCGGCGCGCTGGGCGAGGCCCATGCCGAGAAGATCCACAAGGTGATGGACCTGGCCGAATCCGCCGGTGCGCCGCTGGTTTCCCTGAACGACGGCGCGGGCGCCCGTATCCAGGAGGGCGTCTCCGCGCTGGCCGGCTACGGCGGGATCTTCCAGCGCAACACCAAGGCCTCGGGCGTCATCCCGCAGATCTCCGTGATGCTCGGCCCCTGCGCCGGCGGAGCCGCGTACTCCCCGGCGCTGACCGACTTCGTCTTCATGGTCCGCGGGACCTCGCAGATGTTCATCACCGGACCCGACGTGGTCCGCGCCGTCACCGGCGAGGAGATCACCCAGAACGGCCTCGGCGGCGCCGACGTGCACGCCGCGGTCTCCGGCGTGGCCGCCTTCGCCTACGACGACGAGGAGAGCTGCCTGGAGGACGTACGGCACCTGCTCTCGCTGCTCCCCGCCAACAACCGCGAGACCGCTCCGCGCGAGTACGGCGGCGACCCGGCCGACCGGCGTACGGAAGCGCTGTCCGGCATCGTCCCCGCCAACCCGCAGCAGGCCTACGACATCCGCAAGGTCATCGAGGAGGTGGTGGACGACGGGGAGTACTTCGAGGTCCAGCCCTCCTGGGCCACCAACGTCGTGTGCGCGCTGGCCCGGATGGACGGGTACGTCACCGGGTTCGTCGCCAACCAGCCCGCCAGCCTCGCCGGGGTGCTCGACATCCGGGCGAGCGAGAAGGCGGCCCGCTTCGTGCAGTTCTGCGACGCCTTCAACATCCCGCTCGTCACCCTGGTCGACGTACCCGGCTTCCTGCCCGGCGTGGACCAGGAGCACGGGGGGATCATCCGGCACGGCGCCAAGCTGCTGTACGCGTACTGCAACGCCACCGTCCCCCGGATCTCGCTCGTCCTGCGCAAGGCGTACGGAGGCGCGTACATCGTCATGGACTCCCGCTCCATCGGCGCGGACCTGGCGCTGGCCTGGCCCACCAACGAGATCGCGGTCATGGGCGCCGAGGGCGCGGCGAACGTCATCTTCCGCCGCGAGATCGCCGCCGCCGAAGACCCCGACGCGATGCGGGCCCAGAAGATCAAGGAGTACACGACCGAGCTCATGCACCCGTACTACGCGGCCGAGCGCGGCCTGGTCGACGACGTCATCGATCCGGGCGAGACCCGTTCGGTGCTCGTCGGAGCCCTGGCCATGCTCCGCCCCAAGTACGCCGACCTGCCGTCGCGCAAGCACGGCAACCCGCCGGTATGACGGCCGGGGAGGCGGCGGCCGGGGAGCCGCCGGTACGGGTCCCCGCGCCGACGTGGAAGATCACCGGCGGGCACCCGGACGAGGAGCAGACGGCCGTCGTCCTGGCGGTCCTGGCGGCGGCCCTGGTGAACAGGGCCGGGGAGCGCGAGCCGGAGCCGCCGCGCACGACGGCGCCCGGGTGGGTCCGCGGCCCGTCCCGGGAGCTGCGCCGCGCCGGGAGCTGGCGGGCGCGCTGAGCCCGGGTGGGACGAGGCCGGGCGGGCTGAGCCCGGGCCGGCCTCCATCCCTCTTCCGTCGCGCCCCGAGTGCCCTCCGGCACGCTCGGGGCGTCCGGGCGAGCGATGGAGGTTGGGGATGACGGTGACGTCTACAGTGAAGGCTCCCGCAAGGCCTGTGGCCCTGGTCACCGGGGCCACCAGCGGCATCGGGCTGGCCGTCGCCCGGGACCTGGGCGCCCGCGGGCACCGGGTGTTCGTGTGCGCCCGTACCGCCACCGCGGTCAAGCAGACCGTCGCGGACCTCCAGGCCGAGGGGCTCACCGTGGAGGGCGCCGCAGCCGACGTACGGGACCGTTCCGCCGTGCAGGACCTGGTCGCCGCGGCCGTGTCGGAGTACGGCGCGCCCGTCAGCGTGCTGGTCAACAACGCGGGCCGCAGCGGCGGCGGGCCCACCGCCGGCATCACCGACGAGCTGTGGCACGACGTCATCGACACCAACCTCAACAGCGTGTTCCTGCTGACCCGCGAGGTGCTCAACAACGGCGGCCTCGGCGCGGAACCCTGGGGCCGCATCATCAACATCGCCTCCACCGCGGGCAAGCAGGGCGTGCTGCTCGGAGCCCCCTACACGGCCTCCAAGCACGCGGTCATCGGCTTCACCAAGGCGCTCGGCAAGGAGCTCGCGCCGACCGGCACCACCGTCAACGCGGTCTGCCCCGGTTACGTGGAGACGCCCATGGCGGCGCGCGTGCGCACCGGGTACGCGCAGGTGTGGGACACCACCGAGGAGTACGTCCAGGAGCAGTTCGAGGCGAGGATCCCGCTGGGCCGCTACTCCACCTCAGAGGAAGTGGCCGGTCTGGTGGGCTACCTGACCACCGACCTGGCCGCGTCCATCACCGCCCAGGCGCTCAACGTGTGCGGCGGTCTCGGGAACTTCTGAAGAGGGCCCGCACGGACGGGGGCCCGCACGGACGAGGGCCCCGGGTGGCCGGCCGACAGTGTCGGTCAACCGCCCGGGGCCCTCCCGGCTGCCGGTGCCACGCCGTTCACAGGACGGTCGGCGACCCCGAGACATCGCGTACGACGGCCTGTGGAGCGATCCCGGAAGCCCGCCAGCCGGCCAGCACCGAGGGATCCACGGGCTCGCCCGACAGCAGGACGTGCCGCAGCGCCGGCAGGGTGCTCCCGCGCGCCGCCCCGGTCAGCCGGGCGAACGCGGACGGCAGCTGCGTCAGTACCGTCACCCGCTGCTCGGCCAGCAGCCGGGCGAACCCGTGCGGGTCGGACGCGGTGTCCCGGTCCACGACCACGGTCCGCGCGCCGGTCAGCAGCGGACCCCACATCTCCCGCATGCCCAGGTCCAGGCTCAGGGAGTGGAAGTACGTCCATACGTCGTCAGGTCCCGATTCCAGCATCGGGACGCAGCCGTCCACCCACGACAGCACGTCCAGGTGGGTCACCGGCCGCAGGGCCAGGGCCCGTCCCGGATCGCCGCCCGAAGGGAACGCCATGAACGCCGTCTTCGGCGGGATCTCGCGGCGCATCGTCACCTCGGGACGCATCGCGATGACGAACCGGCCCGCCTTGGCCACGGGGATCTCGTCGCGCAGCAGCCCGCTGTCCGAGAGGACCACCTCGGCGCCCGCGTCGCGCATCAGGAACTCCTGGAGTCCCGCGTTGTGCCCGGGTTCCAGGGGCAGCACCGCCGCCCCGGCGCGCATCGCGCCGACCACGGCGGCGGCGGCCGTGCAGGAGCGCTCCACGCGCACGGCGACGGCGGTACCGGGACCGGAACGCCCGGACAGGCGCCGCGCGATGTCGTCGGCCAGCCATTCCAGTTCCAGATAGGTCGCCTGCTCCTCCGCGTCCTGGGCGGCGATCCGGCTCGGATGCCGGGCGGCCGAGGCCGCGAAGCGGATGTCTATGCGGTCCCGTCGGAAGGACCGCTCGTCGGCCGGGTCGAGCCCGACCCTTCCGAGCAGACCTGCCACGTCGGCAGACAACTGGTCGAGCTCCGGATGGTCCGGAGTGGCGTTCATGCGGCCTCCCAGCGAACGGGTCGGTACTCCAAGGGCCGATGGTGTCGCGGGAGACCGGAGGACGGCTCAAGTCTCGCCGTAGAGGACCGCTCACGGACCGGTCAGGGACCGCTCAGGGGCTGGTCGGGAAGGGCTGGAGGACCGCTCGAAGGCCGGTCCACGGGGGGTGCAGGGCAGCTCGGGACGGCCTGGCCCGCCCTCCGGGGGCATGTCTACGATTCTGGGGCTCATGCCGAAGCCACACTGTGCCGGTGCGTTCGGGTTGACCACCCGTAGACGCTCGCACATGGAACTGAGCTTTGTGGCTATGGCCCGTCTCGCGAGACTGGAATTGACTGTACTCATGACTCAGAACACGAAGATCACCCTTGTTATCGGCGGTCACGGCAAGACCGGCCGGCGCGTCGCCGAGAAGCTCTCCGCCCAGGGCCGCGAGGTCCGCATCGGTTCCCGCACCGGCGAACCCGCCTTCGACTGGAACGAGCCCGCCACCTGGGTGCCGGCGCTCGACGGCGTCGACCGGGTGTACGTGACCTACTACCCCGACCTCGCCTTCCCGGGCGCTTCCGAGCAGGTCGGCGAATTCTCCAAGGTGGCCGTGGCCAACGGTGCGCGCCGCCTGGTGCTGCTGTCCGGCCGTGGGGAAGAGGCCGCGCAGATCAGCGAGAACAACCTGAAGGCCTCCGACGCGGACTGGACGATCGTCCGCTCCAGCTGGTTCAACCAGAACTTCTCCGAGAGCTTCTTCCGGGACCCCGTGCTGGGCGGCGAGATCGCCCTGCCGACCGGGGACGCCGTGGAGGCCTTCGTCGACGCCGACGACATCGCGGACGTGGTGGTGGCCGCGCTGACCGACGACAAGCACATCGGGAAGACCTACGAGCTCTCCGGCCCGCGCCTGCTCAGCTACGGCGACGTGGCCGCCGAGCTGTCGAAGGCCACCGGGCGCGAGATCTCGTACACCCCCGTGACCAGCGAGCAGTACCGCGCGGTGCTGCGCGAGAACGGTCTCCCGGAGGAGTGGGCCGACCTGTTCACCATGACCCTCGACGGGCGCAACGCGCACCTGGTGCACGGTGTCGAGGAGGCCCTGGGCCGCAAGCCCAAGGACTTCTCGGACTTCGCCCGCGAGGCGGCGGCGACCGGGGTCTGGAACGTCTGACCGGAACGTCCGAAGGCGGCTCACCGCCGCTTACCCACTCCTTGACCGGGCGGCGACTCTGGTACGGCCGCCGCCCGGTACTCGGAAAGCACGACCGACCGGCAGGAGGCTGCCCCATGCCCACTCCCAAGTCGTTCTCCAGCGAAAACGGAGCGGAATCGCTCCCCCCGCACTTCCACGGCTTCGCCCTGATGCACATGGCGATGCGCCGCGACGCGGCCCGGCTGCGCGAGGCGGCCCCGCGGTGGAACGGCGCGGGCGCCGAGTGGTGGCAGCGGCTGCGCGAGGTCATCGAATGGCACCACACCAGCGAGGACGACGTCCTGTGGCCGGGACTGCGCCGCCGCGACGCCGACTTCGACGCGCAGGCCCGCGAACTGCACGAGGACCACGAGGAACTGGACGCGGCGATGGCGGCCGTGTCGACGGCGATCGACCGCCGCGGCGAGGGCCTGGTCCCGGCGGCCCAGACCTTCGAGGGCGTGCTCCGCGACCACCTGCGCGACGAGGAGCGGATCGTCTTCCCGGTCTTCGACCGGCTCGGCGAGCGGGCCTACCTGGCCGAGGAGCGCAAGGTCGTCTCCAGCGCCCCCATGCGCGTGATGACGTACCTCCAGCCGTGGATGTTCGACGGCGCGAGCAGCCGCTCGGTCGCCCACGTGTCCGAGACCATCCCGCCGCCCGTCCGGCTGATCGGCGCGACGCTGTTGCGCAGGCGGTACGAGCGCACGCTGAAGGGAATCCTGAAGTGACCAGCACGACCACGCAATCCGTGACCCTGGTGGCGGCGACGGTGGGCACCGGCCTGATGGCCGGGCTCTACTTCGCCTTCGACATCTCGGTGATGCCGGGCCTGGGCCGCGGCGACGACCTGACGTACGTGACCGCCATGCGCAACATCAACGAGGCGATCGACAACGGCCTGTTCGGCCTGCTCTTCCTCGGCGCCTTCCTGGCGACCGGGATGGCGGCCGTACAGCAGCAGCGCGGCGGCCGCCCGGACGCGGCGCGCTGGGGCTGGCTGGCCTTCGCGCTGTACGGGCTCTCGCTGGCGGTGACCGCCGTCGTGAACATCCCCCTCAACAACCAGCTCGCCAAGGCCGGAGCGGACGCCGCGGCGGCCCGTTCCCGCTTCGGCGGACGCTGGACCTCCGGCAACGTCGTGCGCACCCTGGCCTGTACGGCGGCACTGGCCGCGCTGGGCCGCGCGATGACGCTGCACGGGCGCGGGTCGGCGGCCTAGGCAGGGCCCGTCGTACCCGCTCCACCCCGCGAACGGCGCCCGCTCTCCGAACCCGTCCCCCGCGGGAGAGCGGGCGCTTCGCCGGGTGTGCCGGACGGTGTACCCGCTGGTGTGCCGGGAAGAGGATGTTCGGAGAGGATCGACGCATGGACACGCTGACCGGTCTGCTCGAAGGCCCCAAGGCCCGGGGTGCCTTCCTGCTCAAGTCCGTCTTGAACCCGCCCTGGTCGCTGCGCGTCGAGGACCGGGCCCCGCTCTCCGTCGTCACGATGGTGCACGGCGACGCCTGGCTGCTGCCCGACACCGGAGACCCGGTCCGGATCCGGCCGGGAGACGTGGCCGTCGTACGGGGTCCCGAGCCCTACACGGTCGCGGACTCCCCGGACACGCCGGTCCAGATCACCGTCGGTCCGGAGCAGCGGTGCAGCACGGAGGAGGGCGAGGACGTCACCGACACGATGGCGCTCGGCGTGCGCACGTGGGGCGATGCCTTCCAGGACGACGGGTCGGCGGTGATGCTCAGCGGGACCTACCAGGCGCCGAGCGAGATCGGTCGCCGGCTGCTCAGCGCGCTGCCGACCGTACTCGTCCGCCCGGCCGAGGCCGCCGACAACGTCCTGGTCACCCTGCTGGTTTCGGAGATCTCCAAGGACGAGCCCGGTCAGGAGATCGTCCTGGACCGGCTCCTGGACCTGCTGCTGATCGGAGTGCTCCGCACCTGGCTGGCGTCGCCCGGCAGCGGCGCTCCCTCCTGGTACCGCGCGCAGAGCGACCCGGTGGTGGGCCCCGCGCTGCGGCTGCTCCACGAGAACCCGTCCCACGGCTGGACCGTCGCGGAGCTCGCGCTGAAGGTGGGCGTCTCGCGGGCTTCCATGGCCCGCCGGTTCAACGAGATCGTGGGGGAGCCCCCGGTGGCCTACCTGACCGGCTGGCGCCTGGCCCTCGCCGCCGATCTGCTGCGCGAACCGGACGCCACGGTGGAGAAGGTGGCCCGCCGGGTGGGCTACGGCTCGGCCTTCGCGCTCTCGACGGCCTTCAAGCGGGTCCGGGGCATCAGCCCCCAGGAGTTCCGCACGGGCACCGCCCCGACGCTGCCGCCGGAGGCGCCCCGGCGGCCGGGAACGGTGGTCCTGCCCGGCCCCTAGAGCTCCTCAGAGGGCCAGCTCGGCGACCGGCTGGTCGCCGCTCAGCTCGCCGGTCGGGCGGAAGCCGAGGCCGGCGTAGAAGGCCTCCGGGCCGTCGGGGCCCGCGTGGTACGTGACGTACGCGCGGTCGCGGCCCCGGCGGCGGATCTCGTCGGCGACGGCCTGGACCGCGAACCGGCCGTAGCCCTTGCCCTGGTGGGCCGCGGAGATGTTCAGGCGCCAGATGCCGGAGCGGATGTCGGCCGGGTCCTCGGCGGGGTTCCAGGCGATGTCGTGGTGGGCCATGACGAAGCCGACCGGCTCCTCGCCGTCGACGATGAGCCGGGGCCAGGCCACGCCGGGATGGACGTACGCCTCGGCCAGGGACTTCACCACCGGCGCGACGAGGTGTTCCTGACCGGGCCCGACCCGCACGGCGCAGGCGGCGTCGAAGTTGTCGGCGGTGATCGGTTCCAGACGGGGCGAAGTGCTCATCCCGGCAGCCTACGAGGTCGCGCGCGGGCGGAAAGAGGCAGGTCAGCCCGTAGGTCGGCTCAGCGTGGGTCAGCCCGTACGGGAGACGAGGGTCAGGACCAGCGAGGGGGTGGTCGTCCAGCGGCCCTCGTACACCGGGTCCACGGGCGGGTGGACCGAGGGGTGGAGGGTGGTGGTGAAGGTGCCCGCGGGGGAGAGGGTGAGGGTGGCCTCGCGGAAGCCGAGCCAGATGCCGGTGGCCGGGTACCAGGCCTTGTAGGCGGCCTCCTTCGCGGAGAAGAAGAGCCGGTCCCAGGGCACGGAGGGGTCGGCCGAGGCGAGGCCGGCCAGGTGGTCGCGTTCCTCGGCGGAGGTGATCAGGCCGAGGACCCCCGGGGGGAGCGGGCCGGCCGGTTCCGCGTCGATGCCAAGGGCGGTCATCGCGGAGGAAGGGGCCGCCACCGCGGCCCGGTAGCCCTCGCAGTGGGTGATGCTGCCGACCACGCCCCGCGGCCACTGGGGGGCGCCGCCGGGGCCCGGGAGCAGGGCGGCGGGCGGGCGGCCGAGCTCGGCGAGGCAGCGGCGGGCGCAGGCGCGGGCGGTGGCGAACTGGCGGCGGCGCCGCGCGAGACGGCCCTTCATCAGGGCCGCCTCCGCGGGGAACAGGGGTGCGGGCGCCGCGTCGTCGAAGGCTTCCGACGACGTGACGCCCGGGGGCAGGAGCGCTTCGATCACGGCCGGCACCTCACCGCGAGGCGAGTTCGGAGACCGCCGAGACCGCGAGGAGCGGGCGTTCCAGCGGGAGCATGTGGCCCGCGCCGGGGATCTGTTCGAAACGGGCGCCGGGGAGGACCTCCGAGAGGATCCGGGCCAGTTCGATGTCGATGACCTTGTCGGCTTCGCCGTGCAGGACCACCGCCGGGACGGTGACGGACTTCAGCGCCTCGCGGACGTCCCAGCCCCTGGTGCAGCGGAAGAAGTCCGCGCGGACCCGGGGGACGGCCGCGGCGAACATCTGGCGGTTCACGTCCCGCACGACCGGGTCGACGTCCTTGCCCATGGTGGATCCGAGCAGTTTGCGGCCGAGCCCCGGGCGGCGCAGAGCGCGGGAGAAGAGGGCGTTGCCCATCATCTTCACCTCGCTGTCGGGGGTGTCCTGGCCGTGTGCCGCCGTGCTGAGCAGCACCAGACCGCGCAGCCGGCCCGCCGAGGGCGAGGTGGCGGCGTACGACAGGGCCGCGAACCCGCCGCCCGAGTGGCCGACGATCACCGCCTCGCGCGCGCCGGTCTCGCCCAGCACCGCCGCGAGGTCCGCGCCCAGCCGCTCCACGGAGACCGGGGTGCGGCCCAGCGTGGAGGCGCCGTGGCCGCGCTGGTCGTACAGGACCACCCGGTGGCCGGCCCGGACCAGCCGGTCCGCGACCGTGCCCCACGCCCGGCGGGTGTGCGCCCAGCCGTGGACGAGGACCACGTCGGGGGCCGCCGGTCGGCCGGCAGGCGGGCCCGCCAGCGGGGCGAGCACGGTGGCCGCGAGTTCGGCTCCGTCGTCGGTACGGACCGTCAGCTCGTGGGTGAGCTCGGGGACGGCTCTCACCGCGGCACCGCCGAGAGCTGCCGGTCCAGCGACTCGAAGGCCGCGAGGGTGCCCTTGGAGTGTTCCGCGCCCAGGTCCGCGACCTTGGCCAGCAGCTTCAGCCAGCCGTGCGGGCGGCCCACGAAGTGCATGGAGATCCGGGTGCGGCCGTCGGGGAGGGGTTCGAGGAGGAAGGTGCTGGGTCCCCGGAAGACACCGTCCACGTACTCGATGTCGAGGCGGCGGCCCGGTTCCACCGCGACCGTGCGGGAGGTGAAGCGCAGCTTCAGCCCGCCGTTGCCGGCGCCCTTGGTGTGCACCGTCACGCCGACCTTGCCGCCGACCGCGTCGGGGGCGCCGGAGACCGTGGTGAAGGTGTTGGACGGGACCCACCACTTCTCGCCGCCGCGGAACTCCGCGACGAGCGCGTCCCAGACGGCGTCCGCCGGGGCGTCGATCACCGCCTCGTCGATCAAGTCGTACGTCGTCATGGGAAGCCTCCAGTAGATACGGAAAAGAACGGCGGGGGCGGGGCTGACTCTCCCCGCCCCCGCCGGGACTTCACGACCGGTCAGGCTGCTGTCAGGCGAAGAAGCCCTGGCCCGGGGTGAAGGTGTTGTGGGGGTCGAACTTCGCCTTGGCGTTGGAGAAGGCCGTCCAGCGGTTGCCGAAGTGGGCCTTCCAGTCGGCCTTGGTCATGTTGGGGACCGAGCCCACCAGGTAGCGCTTGCCGCCCAGGCCCACGACGATGTCGTAGAGGCGGCGGTTCTGGTCGAGCATGGCCTGGATGTCCGCACCCGGGTTGGGGAAGCGCAGCAGGTCGAAGAGGTAGCCGACCGATTCGTTCGGCTGCATCGCCAGCGGACGCTTGATCTTCGAGGTGTAGTACGGGTAGAAGAGCAGGAATCCGCCGCCCAGCGACTCGGCCGTGAGCTCGCGCTCGACCAGCTTCATGAAGGTCTTCGTCTTCGACGCCGGCAGGAACATGCTCAGCCACGGCTTGGGCTGGTACCAGTGGGTGGTCGACTTCAGGTAGGCCTCGTACGCGTCGAGCCGGAACATGTACTCCCGGTACGACGTGTCCTCGATGATGGCGTCGGCCCGTACGTCGTTCAGCCCGTCCAGCAGCTTGGCGCGGTCCGGCACGGTGGTGCAGTAGGTGGCGCCGGCCTCCATCTTGTAGCGCCAGCCCGACCCGTCCGGCTTCTGGAGCATCTCGCCCGCGAGGACCTGGAACCGGCCGTCGGCCAGCACCTTCTCCGAGTCCGCGAGGTACGTCTCGATGTCGGCGTAGAAGAGGCTGAAGATGACCGACCGCTTCGGCGCCGGGATCAGCTTGACCTTGGCCCGGACGATGATGCCGACCTGGCCGCCGCCCGCAAGGGCCGCGTTGAACAGGTCCGGGCGCAGGGACGGGGAGGCCGTCACCAGGCGGCCGTCACCGGTGATGATGTCGATGGACTGCACGGTGTCGACGAGCAGGCCGTACTTCTGCACGGTGCCGCCGATGCCGCCGACGCTGAGGGTGCCGCCGACCGAGATGTACAGGTAGTCGGGCAGCGCCGGCGGGGTCTTGTCCTGCGCCAGGGTGGCGTCGGTCAGCTGGCCCCACGTGACACCGGCCTCGACCACGGCGTGGTCGCTGCCGATGGAGAGGATCTTCGACATGCCCTTGGCGTCGATGGAGATGCCGCCCGGGACGCGGGCCTGGCCGTAGACCGAGTGGGACTCGATGTCGGCGCCGGTGCCGCCCTGGCCGTTCACCGCGACCTTGATGCCGTTGTCCCGGGCGTAGTTGACGATCTTGACGATGTCGTCGACCCCGCCCGGCCGGAGCACGGCCCACGGCTTGTTGGCCGCCGCGTCGAAGAGGTGGCCGAAGTCCTTGCCGAAGGAATCGACCGTGGCCGGCCCCGTCTCCAGCGTTCCGACCAGCCCGGGTACCGGGACGATGTTCTCGTTGCCCGCGGCCTCGGCGGCCGTGGCCCAGGTCTGGTCGACCGCGTTCCAGCCGACGACGGCGACGGCGGTGGCCGCGATGCCGCTGAGAACCCTGCGCCGCGACGGCTGTGCGACGGCCGAGGAAGCGTCGGCGTTGGTTCTTGGGGTAGTGCTCATCTGGGTACGTCTCCCGATTCCCGTGGCGTACTACTGGTGAGGTACCGGCTTGGTGGTGCGCACCTGAGAGGCGAGCTGGTACTCGCTCAGGTCGAAGCGCTTGGTCTGGGCACGGAAGCGCCAGGTGTACGTGGGCCAGATCGAGGGGTTGCGGCCGCTGGCGTCCAGGTACCAGCTCTGGCAGTTGCCCGCGTTCCACACGGAGCCGTCGAGCTTGGCGTCGAGCGCCTTGTTGTAGGCGTCCTGCGCCTCCTGGCGGACCTCGACGCTGGCCAGGCCGCGCTTGTCGATCTGCTTCAGCGCGTCCATGACGTAGCCGATCTGCGCCTCGATCATCACGACCTGGGAGGAGTGCCCCAGCGTGGTGTTCGGGCCGAGCAGCATGAACAGGTTCGGGAAGCCGGCGATGGTCGTGCCGCGGTGGGCGGACATGCCGTCCTTCCACGCCTCGCGCAGCTGCACGCCGCCCCGGCCCCAGATCCGCCGGGCGACCGGTCGGTCGGTGGCCTGGAAGCCCGTACCCAGGATGATGGTGTCGACCTCGCGCTCGACCCCGTCCTTGCCGACGATCGACTTGGCGCGGACCTCGGCGATGCCGTCGGTGACCAGGTCCACGTTGGGCTGCTGGATCGCCGGGTACCAGGTGTTGGAGAAGAGCAGGCGCTTGCACGCCATCACGTAGTCGGGCGTGAGCTTGGCGCGCAGCGCCTCGTCCGGGACCGACTTCTTGAGGTGGTCGCTGGCCATCTTCTGCATCTTCCCGGCGACCTTCGGGCGGGCCATCACGAAGGCCAGGATCTCCCGGCCCCACATGTTGAAGTTCCGCCGGAAGTTCTGGTAGCCGGGCACCGAGCGCAGCAGCTTGGCCTGGAGCGGGGTGGTGGGCTTGTCGGCCTTCGGGCCGATCCACGGGGGCGTGCGCTGGTAGAGGTCCAGCTGCCCGACCTCGGGCTGGATCTGCGGGACGAACTGGATGGCGGAGGCGCCCGTACCGATGACCGCGACGCGGCGGCCGCTCAGGTCGTGGTCGTGCTCCCAGTTCGAGGAGTGGAAGACCTTGCCCTCGAAGTCCGCGAGCCCCTTGATGTCCGGCACGGCCGCCTCGCTGAGGTAGCCGGTGCCGGTGACCAGGACCTGCGCGGTGTAGTCGCCCTGCGAGGTCTCGATCTTCCAGTGCCGCTCGCCGTCGTCCCACCGGGCGGCGACGAGTTCGTGCCCGAACCGGATGTGCGGGCGCACCCCGAAGCGGTCGGCCGTGTCGCGCAGGTACGCGTACAGCTCGTCGCGCTTGCCGAAGGTGGACTTCCAGTTCGGGTTCTGGGCGAACGAGAACGAGTAGAGGTGGGACATGACATCGCACGCACAACCCGGATAGCTGTTGTCGCGCCAGGTGCCGCCGACCTCGTCGGCCCGCTCGAACACCAGGAAGTCGTCGATGCCCGACTGCAGCAGTCGGATGGCGGTGCCCAGGCCCGAGAAGCCGGTACCGATGACCGCGACCCGCAGGTGGCGGGTCGGGCCGCGGCCGTGGCCGCCGGGGGCCGGCTCGTTGCCCGTGCGCGCCCCGCCGTCCGTGGCCGGGTTGAGAATGCTCGTCACGTCGGCCTCCTTAGCGGCGAGTGATGGTGACGCGGAAGTTGTTGAAGAACTTGTCCTCAAGCGTGTAGGCGAAGATGTCGAGGTAGCGCTCGAAGCGGGAGACGACCTCTTCGCCCTCCATCGCCACGGCCTCGTCCCGGCGCTCGGCCAGCAGGACCAGCCAGGCGCGGCAGGCCATCGCGAAGGACTCGCGCTCGTTGACGATCTCGTCGATCTCGAAGAGACCCTCGGCGGCGGCGCTCAGCTCGCTCAGGTGCGGGATGTGGCAGCCCTCGAACTCGGAGCGCTGGAGGAACTTCAGGTCGTCCAGGAGCCCGCGGTTCATCGGGAGCGCCTCGGCGGTCATGGTGTGCAGCACGAACTTCGCACCCGGGTTCAGGGCATTGCCGACCTGCTGGAAGAAGTACCGGTAGCGCTTGGTGCGCTCCTTCGGCGGCAGGTTGGAGGAGACGAAGTGCTCCAGCGCGTTGATGCAGAAGGCCGCGTCGTACTTCTCGGCGCCGTCGGCGACCTTGTAGTCCGCCCAGCTCTGGACCAGCGTGGTGATCCGCGGGTTGTTCAGGCCGTCGATGAAGGCTTCCTGGGTGCGCGACAGGGTCAGGCCGACGGCCTCCTGCGCACCGTGCACGGTGGTGAGGCGGTTGAGCATGGTGCCCCAGCCGCAGCCGATGTCCAGGACGCGACGGGCGCCGCCGGGCGCCACGTTCGCGAGCTCGGCGAACTTGTCGAGCTTGCGCTCCTGGGCCTCGTCGAGGGTGGCGACCAGGTCCTCGCCGGGCTCCCAGTAGCCGCCGGAGTACATCATCGTCGGGCCCAGCAGGAGCCGGTAGAAGTCGTTGCTGACCTCGTAGTGGTGCCTGATCGCGTCGACCTCGGGGTCCACCGACTTGGGGGCGACCGTTGTCATCCTGATCCTCATTCCTGCGTGTTCGGCGGGCCGTGTTTTCCGAATTCGCGACCGAGAAAACCGGATGGCCCGCAAGGAGCGCGCAAGACGGTCCGGATTCACCGGCCGGGGCCGTGTTGCGGCTTCCTTGCGGGTGCGGATATTTCATCGCTCTCGAAAACAAGACACGACCTGCCGAGTTGCATTGCCGAGAGAGGACCGACCCCATGTCGCTGCCCACCATCGAAGAGCTGGCGAGCCAGCTCGAGGCCGTTTCGGGTGCCGCGGAGGTCAGCCCCGACGCTCCGCTCCAGCACATCGCGGACGTCGACTCGCTGGACCTGATGGAGTGGCTGTACGGCTTCCAGAACCAGTACCCGCACATCCCGGCCGACGAGTCGCTCTTCGCCGACCTCGACGACACGACCACGCTGCGTGACGTGTACGCGAAGATCGTCGATCTCGTCCCGGCCCAGGCATAGCGAGGGGTGACGTGACCGGCTTCGACATCACCGGGTGGGGCATGTCCGTACCCGAACGCATCGTCACCAGTGCCGAACTCGCGGAGCGCTTCGGCGTGGACGAGCACTGGGTCGTCAGCCGCTGCGGCATCCGCGAGCGGCGGGCGGTCGACCCGGGGCAGACCACCGCCTCCCTGGCCGTCGAGGCCGGCCGGCGTGCGCTGGAGAAGGCCGGGCTCACCGGCGCCGACATCGCCCACCTCATCGTCGCGACCGCCACGCCCGAGCAGCCGTCCCCGGCGACGTCCGCGTTCGTCCACCACGAACTGGGCATCTCCGGGAGCGCGCACGACGTCAACTCCGAGTGTGCGGGCTTCGTCTACGGGCTGGTGTCCGCGATGGCGCTGATCGCCATCGACCCCCGCCCGATCCTGCTGATCGGCTCCGACACCCACACCCTGACGGCCAACCCGGCCGACCGGGACCTGTCCATCCTCGTCGGCGACGGCGCGGGCGCGGTCGTCCTGCAGCCGGGCGCCGAGAACCGGGTCAAGGCCTGGAACCTGGGCGCCGACGGCGCCTGCACCGGCTCGCTCAAGGTGCTCGCCGGCGGCAGCCGGATGCCGACCACCCAGGAGACGCTGGACGCGGGTCTGCACTACGCGCAGATCAACGGCAACGAGATCTACCTCAACGCCGTGCGCTACACCGTCCGTACGGTGCGCGAGACGCTGGAGAACGCCAAGGTGGACGCCGCGGACGTCGACCACGTCGTACCGCACCAGGCCAACATCCGGATCATCAACTCGATCCTGGCGCACACCGGCCTGCGGCAGGAGGCCCTGATCACCAACCTCCAGAAGTACGGCAACACGGCCTCGGCGTCGATCCCGATCGCACTGACCGAGGCGCTCGAAGAGGGCCGGATCAAGTCCGGGGACAAGGTCCTGCTGGCCGGCTTCGGAGCCGGTATGACGTGGGGTTCGATCCTGATGGAATGGGGCGGTGTCGCGGCATGAGCAAGAACAGTGCGGGTGAGCGGCCGGCGTCCCCGGTCGCGCTCGTCACCGGCGCCTCGGGCGGCCTCGGCCAGGCCCTGGCGCTGGAGCTGGACGCCCTGGGCTGCCGGGTCGCCGTCCACTACAACAGCTCCAAGGAGGCCGCCGAGGCGGTCCAGGAGAAGCTGACCAACCCGTCGGTGCTGGTGACGGGTGACGTCGGTTCGTGGGAGGCCACCCAGGCCCTCTACGAGCGGATCTCCGCCGAGCTCGGCCCGGTGGACGTCCTCGTCAACAACGGGGCCATCCGCAAGGACAGCCTGATGGCGATGCAGAACCCGGCGGACTGGGCGCAGGTCATCCAGACCAACCTGATCGGGTCGTTCCACACCGCCCGGGTCTCCGTGCCGTACATGCTGCGGCAGCGGTGGGGCCGCGTGATCAACATCGTGTCCCCGTCGGGCATCATCGCGACGGCCGGCCAGACGGCTTACTCGGCGTCGAAGGCCGGTCTGATCGGGTTCACCCGCACGCTCGCGTCGGAGTGCGGCCGGCGCGGGGTGACGGTGAACGCCCTCTCCCCGGGGTTCATGATCACCGGCATGACCAACACCCTGCCGGACCGGGTGATCGAGGGCATGGAAGGCAAGGCCCCGATCCCCCGCTTCGTCACGGTCGAGGAGGTGGCGCGCAGCGTCTCCCTCTTCCTCGACCAGGACTGCATGACGGGCCAGGTCGTCAGCATCGACAGCGGAGTCTCCATCACCTGATCCGCTCACCTGATCCGCCCGCGGTTCCCCCGCCGCGATCCGCCCGCCGCGGTCCCCACCCGCGGTCCCCCCACGCGGTCCCCTCCGGGCCCCGGCCTCCCACCCCCCAGGGAGGCCGGGGCCGTTCTTCGTACGGGCACGCGTACGGGCATGCGTACGGGTACGCCTACGGGCACGCGAAGGCCCCCCCCCGGGTTAGACCGCGGCCGGCGAGGGGCGGCCGGGGCCCGGGCCCCCGGCCGCGGGCGCGGCCGGCCGGGGTGGGTGGGTCAGGCCGCCCGGGGCGGCGCCCCAGCCCCGCGGGGGGAGGCCCCGCGGGGCGGGGGGCGACGCCCACCCCCAGCGGCGCGACAAC
>NZ_JBHYVM010000044.1:43632-64322 GCF_042750105.1 Streptomyces sp. NPDC059443
CGGCGCCCCGGCGCGTACTCACTCCGCGCCCCGGGGCCGCGTCTGGTGCGGGCTACCCGCCGGCGCCGGTCCGGGCCCCGGCAGGCTGCCCCGGCGCGCGCCCCTTCGTGCGTACGGGCCCGGGCCCCGGTCAGGCGGCCGGGGCGGACGGGATGCGGTGCGTCAGGCAGCCGTGGCCGGCCAGCGAGCACGGCTGGGGAACGGGCGTGCGGTGGTCCACTTCGAAGACCCCCATCAGGACGGGGTCCAGGTAGGTGAGGGAACGCGGGGCCGGCCGCGGTTCCGGGGTGCGCAGCAGTTCCAGGTACGCGGCCTCGGTCTCCGGAGCCGGATCGATGCCCAGCTCCTCCGCCAGCACCTCGCGCAGCTGCTGATAACTGCGCAGCGCCTCCGCGCGGTTGCCGGCCCGGGTGTGGGCCGCCATCCGGCAGCGGTACGCGCTCTCCCGGAACGGGGCCCGGCGGACCGCCTCCTCCGCGTACCGCAGCGCGTGGTGCTCGTCGCCCAGGGCGGAGGAGGACAGGCTCGCGGTCTCCAGCGCCTTGAGGCGGAGCTCTTCGAGCTGTTCGCGCATCGCGTTGACCCATTCGCCCTCGTGGGAGGGGAGGAACGAGCCGCGCAGGTTCGACACCGCGCCGGCCGCGAGCTGCTGGGCCACCGCGTACGAGCCCTCCGCGTAGGCCTCGGCGGCCTCGGCGACGGCGATCTCCGCGCACTCCACGTCCACGGCCACGTCCTGTGGCACCCGCAGGAGGTAACGGCCGCCCTGCGCGACCAGCGGAGTGACCCCCGGCAGGTCCTGCGGGGTCGAGACGAAGGTACGTACCCGGCTGACGATGCTGCGCAGCGCCGACCCCCAGGTGTCCGGCAGGCCTTCGGGCCATACGGTCTCGGCCAGTTGGTCACGGTCCGTGCCGCCGGTCCGCTCCAGGAGCAGCCGGGCGAACGCGACCTGTGCCTGTGCGCCCGAGAGGTGCTGGGGCGGTGCTCCGTCCGGTTCGATCGTGACAAGACCTATGAGTCTGATCAGCACTCTGCACTCTCCGAAACGGTCGTCTTCCGGCCGTGCCCCCCGTAGTTCGTGCGATTCAGAGAATACCGGCGGGCCTTCTCCGTATGTCAACAGAGGCCGACAAACATTCCCGTCCGAATGAAACCCGAGGTCCGGGCATTCCCTGCCGCTTTTCGAGTGCGGCCATGGTCCCGCTCTTGCGCCGCTATTGCGCCCCCCGAGTCTTAATGGAGTCGTACTAGAGCCGAGCCGGAGAAACGGCGGAGCGCCGATGGAGTTCCGGGTCGGCCGGACGATCGCGACGAGGAGAAGTACGTGAACGCATCAGCTGCCTGGAAGCGCCTGGAGCCGAAACTCGCTTACTTCCGTGACCGGGTCCGGTCGCTGGAGTACGAGCCCAACCGGAAGAACAGCTTCGTCGCGTACACCGCCGAGCGTGATTCGGCGTACGTGGACCAGGACGGCCGGCGCCTGCTGATGATGTCGGGTTACAGCTACCTCGGACTGGCCGGCGACGAGCGCGTGGTCTCCGCCGCCAAGGCCGCCGTCGACCGCTACGGCACCGGCAACCACGGTGTCCGGGCCCTGGCCGGGACCACCCCGCTGCACGAGGAGCTGGAGGCCGAGGTCGCCAAGGTGGCCGGCCGCGAGCAGGCCCTGGTCTTCGGCTCCGGCTACGCCGCGAACACCGGCACCGTCGGCGCCATCGTCGGCCCCGGCGACACCGTCTTCATCGACAAGTACGACCACGCCAGCATCGTCGACGGCTGCAAGCTCTCCGGGGCCACCGTCACCCGCTTCCGCCACAACGACGTCGCCCACCTGGAGCGCCGCCTGGCCGCCGCCCCCGACACCGGCGTCCGCCTCGTCATCGTCGACAGCGTCTACTCGATGGACGGCGACATCGCCCCCCTCGTCGACCTGCGCAAGGTCTGCGACGCCCACAACGCACTGCTGATGGTCGACGAGGCCCACGCGCTGGGCGTCATCGGCGCCACCGGCAAGGGCATCGAGGAGCACTTCGACTACGAGGTGAAGGTCGACGTCAAGCTCGGCACCCTCTCCAAGGCCATCCCCTCCATGGGCGGCTGGGTCGCCGGCTCCGCCGAGTTCATCCACCACCTCCGGTACGCGGCCCGCCCCTTCCTCTTCTCCGCCGCCCTCGGCGGGGCCCAGACCGGCGCCGCCCTGGAATCCCTGCGGATCCTCCAGCGCGAGCCGGAGCGGGTCGAGTTCATCCAGCGGGAGTCCGCGCGCTTCCGCGGCATGCTCCACGACGCCGGCATCAGCACCGTCGACAGCGAGACCGCCGTCGTCCCGGTCATCGCCGGATCGGACGAGGCCGCGTACGACCTCGCGACCGTCTGCCGCAAGAACGGTGTGATCGGCCTCCCCGTGGTCACCCCGGCCGTCCCCAACGACCTGGCCCGGCTGCGCATCGCCATCACGGCCGCGCACACCAAGGCGGACATCGAGTTCGCCGCCGAGGCCTTCATCAAGTCCGCGCGCGAGTGCCGGATCATCTGACCGCCTCCCGGACCCCTTCGCTTGAGGAGTAGACATGCCTGGACCGTCCAGGGGCAGTTCGGCGCGGCCGCCCGTAGCCATCACCGGCATGGGAGTGGTCACCCCCGGCGGGTGCACCCCGGACGAGCTGTGGGAGACGCTGCGGGCCGGCCGGTCCACCGCCGCCGAGCTCACCCACTTCGACCTCAGCCGCCACCGGGTACGGATCGGCTGCCGGGTCCGCGGGCTCGACGGGCTCGCCGGACTCGTCCCGGCCAAGGAAGCCCGCCGGATGGACCCCTTCGCCCACTACGGGACGGCCGCGGCGCTCGCCGCCCACCGGGACGCGGGATCTCCCACCGCCGAAGCGGGCCGCACCGCGATCGTCGTCGGCAACGCCGTCGGCGGCCGCGCCACCAGCGACCTGGAGTCCGCCCACTTCACCGAGGGCGGTCCGGCCCGGGTGAACCCGCTGATGCCGCTCATGACGATGCCCAACGCGGCGGCCGCCCACATCGCCATCCGGCTCGGCTGGACCGGCCCCGCCCTGACCGTGGCCAACACCTGCGCCAGCGGCGCCGACGCCATCGGCCACGCCCTGATGCTGCTCCAGACCGGCCGCGCCGACCTCGTCATCGCGGGCGGCGCCGAGCACACCCTGACCCCCGTCACCCTGGCCGGCTTCGGCAACCTCAACGCGGTCTCCTTCCGCAACGACGATCCGGAGCACGCCTCGCGCCCGTTCGACAAGGACCGCGACGGCTTCGTGATGGGAGAGGGCGCCGGGTTCGTCGTACTGGAACGGCTGGAGGACGCGCGGGCGCGCGGTGCGAAGACGTACGGGCTGGTCGCCGGGTACGCCGCCACCGCAGACGCCCACCACCTCGCGATGCCGCTCCCCGACGGCGCGGGAGCCGCGGCCGCCATGGCCGGAGCCATCGCCGACGCCGGCCTCGACCCCTCCGACATCGTGCACGTCAACGCGCACGGCACCTCCACCCCGCACAACGACCGGTCCGAGGCCGCCGCCCTGACCAAGGTGTTCGGCACCGCCCAGCCGCCCGTCACCGCGCCCAAGTCGGTGATCGGACACCTCATCGGCGCCGCCGGGGCCGTCGAGCTGATCGCCACCGTGCAGGCCATGCGGCACTGCGAGGTACCGCCCACCGCCAACCACGAACAGCTGGAGCCAGGAATGGACATCGACGTCGTCCACGGCGCACCGCGCGCCGTGCGCCCGGGACCCGCGATCACGAACTCCTTCGGGTTCGGGGGCCACAACTCCTCCGTGGTGGTGACGCCGGTATGACGCTCCTGACCCTTCCCAGCCCGGTCCGCACCCTCACCGTCACCGAACCCGAGATCACCGACTACCGCGGCGCCGCCCGGCGCGGCCTGCCGACCGCCCGGCCCGGCCAGGCCTCGCCCGTCCACACCTTCGTCCTCGCCCACACGGTCGCGGAGCAGACGGTCGCCGCGCTCACCGCGGACGAACCGGGCCCGGTCTCCGTCGTCCACCTCGGCCAGGACATCCGCACCGTGCGGCCGGTCAGGCCGGGCGAGGAAGTGACCGTACGGCTCGACGTGCTCGGCATCCGCAAGGAGCCGCGCGGCGCGCGGATCGCCCTGCGGGTACGGCTGACCGGCGAGGACGGCCCGGAACCCTTCGCGGAACTCGTCATCTCCGCCCTGCTGGTGGGCGCGACCCTGCTGGAACCGTTCGGCGAGATCGCGGGCGGCGCCGCCGCCCCGGTCCCGCAGGGGGCCGGCGAACCGCAGACCGCGGTGCACGAGCTGACCGCCGACTGGATCACCGCGTACGCCCAGGCCTCCGGGGACCTCAACCCCATCCACCTGGACGCGGAGGCGGCCCGCGGGGCCGGTTTCGACAGCGTCATCGCGCACGGCATGAGCGTGGTCGCCCTCGCGGTGGAGGAGGCCGTGGACCGCTTCGCGGGCGGCGACTCCGCCCGGGTGCGCGGCCTCGGCTGCCGCTTCTCGGCCCCCGTGCCCCCGGACATCCCGCTGGAGATCACCCTCCAGCCCGACGAGGGCGCCCGCGTCGTCCGCTTCACCTGCAAGACGCCCAAGGGCGCCGCCGTCAAGAGCGGCTGGATCGAGCTCGCCCAGCCGGACTCACCGGAAAGAGGCGAACTGCCGTGACGACCCATCCGAACGACACCGCGACCAATCCGAACGACACCGCGACCAACCCGGCCGATTCCGCGATCGACCCGACCGGCCCGGCCACCCCGGCCAGTCTGGCCGCCCCCGTCGTCGAGCTCGGGCTCCTCGGGGGATTCCTGACCCAGGTCCGCGACCGCCCCCACGCCACCGCGCTGGTCTTCAACGGCGCCGAGACCACCTACCGCGAGCTGTACGAGCTCGCCGGAGAGGAACGGGACCGGCTCGCGCGGCTGCGGCTGGCCCCCGGGGTGCCGGTCGGAGTCCTCGCCGACAAGTCCCCCGCCGCCGTGGCCCTCGTCCTGGGCTGCCTGCTCGCCCGGCGGCCGATGCTGCTCCCGTCCCCGGCCCTCGCCGACACCCTGCTCGCCGATCTCTTCGCCCAGGCCGGCTGCGCCCACGTCCTGGCCCCCGGCGGCGAACCCGCCCGGGTCGCACCCAATCCGGACGTGGCCGCCCAACCGCTGCCCGCCGAAGAGGCCGCCGAGGTGGCCTTCATGCTCACCACCTCCGGCTCCACCAGCCTGCCGAAGATCGTCCCGCTGGGCCTGGACGCCGTGGACCGCTTCACCCGGTGGGCCGGCAACGCCTTCGACATCGGCCCCGACCGCACCGTCCTCAACTACGCCCCCCTCAACTTCGACCTCTGCCTCCTCGACGTCTGGACCACCCTGGCCCGGGGCGGCCGCGTGGTCCTCGTGGACCCGGCGCTGGCGGCCCACGGCCGCCACCTGAGCGACCTGGTCCGGCGCCACGAGGTCCACGTGGTGCAGGCCGTCCCGATGGCCTTCGGGCTCCTCCTGGACGCGGCGGCCAAGACCGGCGACATCTTCCCGGGCGTCGAGCAGGTGATGTTCACCGGCGACGCGATCCCCGACCGCACCTTCGCCGCCCTGCCCGCCCTCTTCCCCAAGGCCCGCATCCACAACATCTACGGCTGCACCGAGACCAACGACAGCTTCATCCACGAGGTCGAGACCGGCGAGACCGCGGCCACCTCCTTCCCGCCCGTACCGATCGGCCGCCCGCTGCCGGGCGTGGGCGCCCTGGTCATCGACCCCGACACGGACACGCTCGTCAGGGGGCCCGGCAGCGGGGAGCTGTTCGTCTCCACTCCCTTCCAGACCCGCGGCTACCTCGACCGCACCCGGCACGCCGACAAGTTCACCGGCCATCCGCTCGGCCTGGACGACCGCCGCTGGTTCCGCACCGGCGACCTCGTACGGCGCGACGCGGCCGGCACCCTGCACCTGACCGGACGCACCGACTTCCAGGTCAAGGTGCGCGGGGTCGCCGTCAACACCGCCGAGATCGAACGGGTCCTCCAGGAGCACCCCGGAGTGCTGGAGGCGGGCGTCGCCGCCCTGCCCGACCCGATCGCCGGCCGCCGGCTCGTCGCCGCCGTGCAGCGGGCCCCCGGTTCGGCGCTGACCGGCCTGCAACTCCGTACGCACTGCGCACGGCACCTGCCCAGGGCCGCCGTGCCCCACCAACTCACCCTCACCGACGCGCTGTTGCCGAAGACGGCCACCGGAAAGATCGACCGCAAGGCGCTCGACCGCCTCGACCAGCCGACTTCCCCGGCCGCCGAGTCCTCGGCCGCCACATCCGCCGCCACACCTCTCGCAGAAGGAATCCCGTCATGAGCAACGTCGACACCATCAAGAACTTCGTCATCACCGAGTTCCTCCCGGGCACCCCGGCCGCCGAGCTCGCCGTCGACCACGACCTGCTCAACGACGGGGTCATCGACAGCCTGGGAGTCCTCAAGCTCATCGCCTGGGTCGAGGACCGCTTCGAGCTCGCCATCGGCGACGCCGACCTGGACCCCAACAACTTCCGCAGCGTCGAGGCGATCGACACCTTCATCGCCGAGTCCCGCCGCACGGCGGCCGCGTAGCACCGCCGACCACCACCCCGACGGAGACGAGAGGAGAGCGACCGTGCACGACGCACTCACCGGCCTGCTGGAGCAGCGGGCCCCGGTCGGCCGCGAGACCTGGCGGTCCTGGTGGGACCAGCTGGGGGAAGGCGGCCTCGACAGGGCCGAGGTACTCGCCCTGCTGGCCTCCCTGACCAGCAGGCTCCCCGACCACGAGACCCTGCGCCACCTGTTGGACTCGCTCGCCGAGCGCCGGCCGGAGGCGGCTACCGGGGGTGCCCCCTGGGAGGGCACCGTGAACGTCGTCGGCACCGGCGGGGGGCCCAGGACCTTCAACATCTCCACCGCCTCGGCCTTCGTCGCCGCGGCAGCCGGGGTCAAGGTGGTCAAGACGGGCTCGCGGGCCTACACCAGCTCGCTCGGCTCCGTCGATCTGCTGGAACGGCTCGGCGTCCGCCTCACCTCCTCCTACGCCCAGACCGAGGACACCCTCGCCAGGTACGGGATCGCCTTCGCCGGGCCCTTCGTCTACCCGGCGCAGCTGACCCGGCTGGCGCGGACCGTGGCCCCGCTGAGCATGAAGCCCTTCGGCCGCTTCCTGAACGCCCTGGGCCCCTTCCTCGCGGACCTGCCGGTGACCGCCCAGGTCACCGGGGTCTCCGCGGCCGCTCCCCTCGACACCCTGCGGCAGCTCGCCGCGACCACCACCACCCGCCGGATCTGGCTGACCGCGAACGACACCGGCGCGGACGAGCTGCTGCCCTTCGCCACCAACACCGTCTACGGGGAGGACTCCCGGTCCCGGATCATCCGGCCGGGCGAACTCACCCCGGGCAACGGCTCCTTCGGGGACCTCCGGCCGGCGGCCGAGCCCGCCGGGGCGGTGGCCCACTTCCTCTCCGTCCTCTCCGGAGCGGCGGGCCCGGTGGCCACCCGCACGGTCTGCCTGGGCGCCGCCGCCCTGGTGGTGGCCTCCGGCATCCGCCGGGACTGGCCCTCCGCGGTCGCCCTCGCGGAAGGCGCCGTCCTCTCCGGCGCCGCCCACGAACTGGCGCAGCGCATCGCGGCGGCCGGCAAGGCCACGGCTCCGAAGACCACGAATTCCCAGGACCCGGCCGCCCGCACCCTGGCGGTGGCCCGTGCCTAGCCCGGCGCAGGCGGGGACCCTCGTGGCCCCGACCCCGGCACCGGCGGGCCCGGCGCCCTTCTTCGCCCACCGCGCCCCCGGCGGTCCGCCCGGACTGGCCCTGTTCCTCAACGCCGGGGACCCGCCGCTGCCGGTCCTGCGCGACCTGGTCCTGATGCTCGACGAGGAGGGCGTGGACTGCCTGGAACTGGCCGTCCCGTTCCCCGACTCGGTCACCGACGGCCCGGTCATCCGCCGCTCGGCAAGCCGGGCGCTGGAGCGGGGAGGGGCCGCGCTGGACGACGTACTCGCGTTCATCGCGGAGGTACGGCCGCACCTGAACCACACCCGGATCGCCCTGCTCGCCGACTGGAGGTACTCCCTGGCCCACCGGGACCTGTCCGAAGCCACCCGGGAGATCGCCGCATCGGGTGCGGACGGACTCCTGATCCACGCGCTGCCCCCACGGCTGCGCGGGACGCACCTGGAGTCGGCCGCCGCGGCCGGACTCCCGGTCGTCACCACCTGCTACTCCAAGAGCCCGCCCGAGACGCAGGCCCAGGCCGCGGCCTGCGCCTCCGCCTACCTCTACCTCGTCGCCCACTACGGACGCAGCGGGACCGCACCGGCCGCCGGCCACGCCGCGCTGGCCCGGACGGTCGCCGGACTCCGGGCGCACACGGACTCCCCGATCGCCGTCGGCTTCGGGGTCAGTACACGGCAGGACGTGGAAGCCGTCGGGGCCAGTGGCGCCGACGCCGCGATCATCGGCTCCGCTGCGGTGGCGGCCGTGGAGCGGGCGCAGGAGACCGGCCGCGACGTGACCGAGGCCTTCCGCGAGTTCGTCCGCTCGGTCCTGCCGGCGGCCGGGACCGCTACCGCAGCAGCATCAGCGACCGCACCCGTAGACCCGCGCTGACCTGCCTGATCACCAGAAGAGAGCTCCACCCCTCATCCGCAGCATCCGTGCACCACCCTCACACCGGGAGAATCCCATGATCGTTCGCGACATCGAGTCCGTGAAGACCGTCGAGTGGGGCAACGGCCTGAGCCGCCGCTTCCTCCTCGCCCAGGACGGCCTCGGCTACTCGCTCACCGACACCCTCGTGCTGGCCGGCACCAAGTCCCGCCTGGAGTACGTCAACCACCTGGAGGCCTGCTACTGCATCGAGGGATCGGGCGAGGTCATCGAGCTCGACGGCACCTCGCACGAGATAGTCCCGGGCCGGATGTACGCCCTCGACCAGCACGACGCCCACTACCTCGTCGCCAGCCCGCACGAGGACCTGCGCCTGGTCTGCGTCTTCTCGCCGGCCCTGCGCGGCGACGAGGTCCACAGCCTCGACGCCCACAGCTCCTCGGCCTACTGAGCCCCGCGGGCGCCCGCCCGAGCGCCACCCCATCCGAAGCACCACCGAATCACCACCGAAAAAAAGGGGTCCGTCGTGATCCGTTGGAACGCCGACCAGGCAGATCTGCGCGAAGGCCTGGAGCGGTGGGGAGACGCACTCAGCGCAGACCACATCGAACTCGACGAGCACTCCGCCTTCTCCGAGGACAAGTGGAAGCTCGTCCAGAAGACCGGGATCCTCTCACTGCCCTTCGACGAGGACCACGGAGGCCTCGGGCAGTCCATCCTCACCACCATGTACGTGCTGGAAGGCCTCGGCGAGTACAACCGGGACTCGGGCCTCAGCTTCTCGGTCACCACCTCCATCTGCTCCACCGGGATCCCGATCCAGCAGTTCGGCACCTTGGAACAGAAGGAGCGCTACCTGCCCCAGATCTGCTCCGGCGAGGCCATCGGCGCCCACGCCATCACGGAGGCGGAGGGCGGCTCCGACGCCATGGCGATGACCACCAGGGCCGTCCGTGACGGGGACGACTTCGTCATCAACGGCAGCAAGGTCTTCGTCAGCAACGGACCGATCGCCGATGTGATCGTGGTCTACGCCCGGACCCATCCGGACGGCGGTCCGCTCGGGACGACGGCGTTCCTGGTGGACCGCAACACCCCCGGACTGACCGCCGGCAAACCCATCAAGAAGATGGGGCTGCGCACCTCGCCGCTGAGCGAGCTGTTCTTCGACGACGTACGGGTCCCCAAGACGGCGGTGCTCGGCAGGGTCGGAGGCGGGTTCCTGGTCCTGGACCACGTGATGAAGCGGGAGATCCTCTTCTCCTTCATCGTCAACGTGGGGGAGATGCAGCACCGGCTGGAGCGGTGCGTCGATTACGCGAAGACGCGCATGTCGTTCGGAAAGGCGATCGGTTCGTACCAGACGATCGCCAACAAGATCGTCGACACGAAGATCCAGCTGGAGACCGCCCGCAAGTGGCTCTACGACACGGGCGAGAAGCTGGAGGCGGGCGAGAACGTCACCGTGGACCTCGCCATCGCCAAGCTCGTCACGAGCGAGAGCAACCTGGCCACGAGCCTCACCGCCGTGCAGATCTTCGGCGGCCACGGCTACATGTCCGAGTTCGGCCTGGAGCAGGACGTGCGCAACGCCCTCGGCGGCACGATCTACTCCGGCACGAACGAGATCCAGTACAACCGCATCGCCTCGATGCTGGGACTGGGCAAGTGAGCACCGCGCACCGCCCGCTGTCCCGGACGCTGCTGAAGGTCTGCGGGGCCACCGCCCCGCAGGACATCGAGGCGGCGGCGGCCGCCGGGGCCGACTGCGTCGGCCTCTGGCACGGCGTACCCGGCGGCCCGTCGGACCTGGACCCGGACGGGTTCGCCGCCCTCGCGGCGGCGGCCCGTTCGGCCGGGCTCCTGCCGGTCCTGGTCACCTTCCTGGCGGACGCCGGCGAACTGGCCGGGATCGTGCGCCGCACCGGCGCCCGCTGGGTACAACTGCACGCGTACCAGCCGCCGGCCGTCGTACGGGCGCTGCGCGAAGCACTGCCCGCCGAGGTCGGCATCGTCAAGGTGCTGCACGTCCAGGAGGACGGGGGCTGCGTGGAACGCCCGCTGATCGGGGCGTACGAGCGGGCCGGCACCGACCTCTTCCTCCTGGACACCGCCACCCGCGACGGCCGGATCGGCAGCACCGGCCGCACCCTCGACCCGGACCTCGTCACCGCCCTGCTGCCCCGGCTGTCCCGGCCGTTCCTCCTGGCCGGCGGCCTCACCCCGGCCAACCGGCCCGCGTACGAGGCCGTCGTCCGCCACGAAGGGTTCCGCGGCATCGACGTGGACACGGCGGCGCGCGACCTCACGACCGGCGGCTTCGGCATCCCCGAGATCGCCGCCCTGGCCCGCGCCTGGCGCACGGAAGCCCGCCTCCCCGACCACCCACAACTGGAGCTCTCGCGATGACGAAGCAGAACCGGACCGGCTTCCCTTTTCTAGAGGCCCTCCTGGCCTCCCCGACCCCCGTGGTGATGGAGGTGAAACGGCGCGACGCCCACGGCTACGACATGCTCGGCGGCCGGACCCCGGCCGCCATCGTGGAGGCGTACGAGACCGCGGGCGCACCCTGCATCTCCGTGGTGACGGGCCGCTGGTTCGGCGGCTCGCCCGCGCTGCTGCGGGACGTGGCGGCGCTGACCGACCTGCCGCTCCTCCAGAAGGACTTCATCACCCGCAAGGACCAGATCCGCACGGCCAAGGAGCTCGGCGCCTCGGCGGTGCTGCTGACGGCGGCCCTGCTCCCGGAGTCGAGCATGCGGACCCTGGTGACGGAGTGCCTGCTGACCGGGCTCACGCCCTTCGTCGAGATCACGAAGGAGTCCGAGCTCGCATCGGTCCACCACCCCGAGGAGTGCGTGATCGCGGTCAACAACAAGGACATCAAGACGCGCGAACGCGGGGCCGGCGACCTCGGCCGCTCCCTGGACCTGCTCCCGGCGGTCCGCGAGACCGGCGCGGCGTGCCCGGTGAGCGCGAGCGGCATCGACGGGCCGGCGAGCGCCGCCGAACTCCTGGACGCGGGCTTCGGAGGGCTCCTGGTGGGGACCTCGCTGCTGCGGACCGGTTCGCCGGCGCACTGGGTGGACTCGATGGCGGGCGCGCGCAGGGGGCTGGCGCTCCGATGACCACGACGGCCTTGACTGCGACCGCGACCGCGGCTTCGACCGCGGCTTCGACCGCGCCGCGCCGGAACGACCGGTACGTGCTGGACGCCGGCGGCATACCGCTCTCCGCGATCCTCGTGGAACCCGCGGCGGGCACCGGACCGAGGTCCACCATCCTGGCGGTGCACGGCCGCGGCATGCGGGCGGCCTACTGGAACTCCTTCGTCCCCCTGGCCACGGCCCTCGGCCACGCCGTCCTCGCCGTGGACCGGCCGGGATACGGGGACTCCGCGGAACTCCTCCCGGAAGGCCAGACCCTCGCGCAGCAGGCGGACACCCTGCACGCGGCCCTGAAGGAACACGCCCGTACCCACGAGACCGGCGCCGGGTTCTTCCTGCTCGGCCACTCGGACGGCGGCAAGGTCGCCCTCCACACGGCGGCGGCCCCCGGCGCGGTGCCGCTGCTGGGCCTGGACACCTCCGGCACCGGCTACCACTACAACCCCGAGGCCCTGCACTTCCCCTCGACCCTGGGCGGCGGCGCCACGAAGCTCAACTGGGGCCCCCTGAACCTCTACCCGCGCGGCACCTTCCAGGCCAGCCGCGCCCTGCTCTCCCCGACCCCGGCCCGCGAATCGGCGGAAACCATCCACTGGCCCCGCCAGTTCGAGGCGCTGGCCCCCGAGGTACGGATCCCCGTCCGGCTCACCTTCGCGGAACACGAGGCCTGGTGGCACCTGGACGACGCCACCCTGTCGGCGATGGCCTCCCGGCTGACGGCGTCCCCGTCGGTCACGGTCGACCATCTCCCCGCGGCGGGCCACAACATCGGCCTGGGCCACTCGGCGAACGCCTACCACCTGCGGACCCTGGCCTTCCTGGAGGACTGCCTCCGGACCGCGAGGCCCTCGTAAGCAGACCGACCGCGCCCGGTCGAGCGGGCGCGGTCGGTCGATGTGGGCCGGTCGGGGCCGGTTCGGTCGGGGCAGGGGTCAGGCGGCCACCACCCGGCCCACCAGCTGGTCCCGGATCCGGGCCGGGATCGCGGGCGCGAAGCGCTGGAGGTAGTGGTCCAGGTGGGAGTCGTCGCTCACCAGGAACGGCAGGTCGAAGACCAGGAGCTTGCGGACCGCCAGCAGGGGCTGCGGGGCGCGCAGCGGCCGGAAGGCCTCGTTGTAGAGGCCCGGCTCCTCGCACACCGGGTGGAACTGGCCGATCATCAGCCCCTCCGCCACGAACTCGTCCTTCGCCTTGCGCTGGAGCTCGTCCAGTTCCACCGAGTCCGTCGGGTCGAAGCCCGGCAGCACGAGGAGGATGGTGAGGAGCTCGCGGTCCTCCGGGGACAGCCGTTCCGACAGGAGCGCGTGCCGGGTGCGCAGCGAGTCGACCGCCGAGTGCAGGTCCTCGCACTCGGCGGAGGGCAGGGCCAGGTGGAACAGTTCCTTGCGGAGCGAGGGCTGGGTGTACGGGCACACCGGGCCGGTGCGGCCCAGCTCGGGGTGGCTGGAGACCAGGAAGTCCCGGCTCCACGCGAGGACTTGGAACAGCGGGCCGAGGTGCTCCGGCGGCACTTCGCCGCGGGCGACCTCGCCGGCCGTCCAGGACTGGATCAGGTCGTCTCCCCTCATCGGGGGCTCCTCCACATCGGTCGCAGAACGGGTCCGCCCTCGGGCAGGTTGATGTCGCCGCCCAGCCGCTCGAAGCCCGCGCGCCGGGACGCGGCCTCGCCGCCGGGCGAGCTGGCCTCCGTGTAGACGCCCACGCCCTCGGCGTCGGCGCGGACCAGCAGCCGGCCGACGAGCTCGGAGATCAGCCCGCCCTTCTGCCGGCCGGTGCGGACCGCGGCGAAGGAGATGTAGTAGTGCGGAGCGTCCTGCGGGTGGCGTTCCGCCTGGAGCCGGCCGATGGCGCGCAGCGCCTCCAGCGCGTGCGGGTCATCGCCCAGGACCTCGGCGAAGGCCGCGTCCAGGGCGGCCTCGTCCGGTTCGGCGCCGGGCGGCAGGAAGAGCAGCACCGCGTCCTCGTCCGGGGTGGTGAGCACACTGCCGTACGAGGCCGAGAGGCCGAGGAACACCTGGAAGAACCCGGGCAGCAGCTCGGCTCGCCGCCGCTCGTCGGGGATCATCCAGCGGGCCAGGGCGTCGTCGTGGAAGGAGTCGGCGAGGAGGGCGCAGAGGTCGGTGCCGGTCGGTGCCGATAGCGGGGTCGGAGTCGGTGTTGGTGTCGGGGTCGGGGACAAAGCGGGGCCTCCGGTCGGGGAGATGGGAAGGGCGGGGGAGCGGGGGCCGGGCTCAGGCCGCCGCGCGGCCGAGCGAGGCGAGCTCCGCCACCCGGTGGTGCAGGGTCGGCAGGTAGTGCTCGGACTCCGGCTTGATCAGGACGCTGCGGATCACCCGCGCCGCCTCCGCGTCCGCGGTCACCCGAGGGTGGCGGCGTACGAACGCGTCGGCGTCCGCGCGCAGCACGCTCAGGAACACCGGGTCCGCCTCGGCCTTCATGCCGTCGCGCAGCAGCCGGTCCGAGGCCGCGTCGATCGAGGACAGGCTGTGGTCGGCGGTCGCCGGGAAGTACGTCACGATGTCGAGGTCCGGGCGCTGGTACAGGACCAGTTCCTCGGACTCGGTCAGCAGGTCCGCCCAGCGCAGCGCGGCCCGCCGGTTCGCGGCGAGGATCCCCCCGAAGCCGTCCGGGGTGAGCGGCAGCAGCTGGAGGGTCAGCCACAGGCCGGCGGCCGCCGCGCCCGCCCGGGAGCACTCCAGGCTGATCTCGCCCAGATGCAGGTCGGAGTCGGTGAAGTAGGTGTACGGCGAGTCGTGCGCGAAGTGGCGTCCGGCCCGCGGATCCGGGAACAGGACCGCTCCGCAGCCGTACGGCTGGAGCCCCTGCTTGTGCGGGTCGACGACCACGGAGTCGCACTCGGCGATCGCCCGCCACGGCGCCGCGTCGATGGAGCCGGTGCCCGCGCGGCCGAGGATCGCGTAGAACCCGCCGTAGGCCGCGTCCACGTGCACGCGCGCCCCGTACCGGCGGGCCAGCGGCAGCACCTCGTGCACGGGGTCGACCGAGCCCAGCCCGGTCGTGCCGGTGGTGACGACCACGGTGCCGATCCGGCCGCCGCGCAGCGCGTCCTCCAGCGCGTCGAGGTCGATGCGGCCGTGCGCGTCGGCCGGGATCCGGTGGCCCTCCATGCCCAGGACGTGACACATCCGCTCGTGGGTGTAGTGGCATTCGCTGCTGTACGCGATCCCGCGGTCCGGGTGCAGCTGCCGGGCCACGTACAGGGCCTCCAGGTTGGCCATCGTGCCGCTGGTGGTGAGGTGGCCGATGTGCGCGGCCAGGCCGAACATGCCGGCCAGCTCGGCGACCGCCTCGCGTTCCATCTCGGTGGTCGCGGGGCCGCCCTCGGCGGCGTGGTTGTTGGGGTTGAAGAGCATGGCGGTGAGGTAGCCGGTGACGGCCGCCGGGTGCGGGGGCTTGACCATTTGTCCGGCGTAACGCGGGTGGAAGAACGGATAGTTGTCGTCCATCCGCTTGGCGAGACGGTCGAAGGCCCTGGCGAACGCGTCGGGGTGGACGCGGTGGGCCTCGTGGGTCTCGTACGGGCCGAACTGCCCGCCCCACCGCTCCGCCACCCCGAGCGCGCGCGGCAGCCAGTCGCGTAAGTCGTGCAGGTCGTGCAGGTCCACGGGAGCCTCCCCCAGCCGCCGCCCAGAGCGGCGCGAGTCGCGCGTACGCGGTCATACGTACGCACGAGGGAGCGTTACCGAGCCCCCGCAAGGCCCGCGCAACCCCGGATGCCCGCACACCATCTGGGCTCCAGTGATGCGCAAGCCGGGTCTGGTGCACTCGCGGCGCGACACCCGTGCGACGGCTGTGCGAGACCCGTGCGAGACCCGTGCGAGGCGCACCCCCGCGGGGCTCCGTACGCATCCCTACGCTTCCCAGGAGGAAACCCCATGGTCACCAGACGCCGCGTGCTCGGCGGTTCGCTCGCCGCGGTCGGCGCGGGCCTGTTCACCACCGGTGGACTGGCACCGCTGCTGGGCGCCCGGTCCGCGGCGGCCGTCACCGCCGTCACCGTCCCGCCGCCCTTCACCGTACGGATGCCGCTCGCGGCGCAGCTCACGCCGGTCAACGTGCTGGGCGGCCAGGACACCTACGCGGTCACGATCTCGGAGGTGGAACGGGAGATCATCCCCGGGGTGCAGACGAAGGTCCTCACCTACAACGGGCAGTTCCCGGGCCCGGTACTGCGGGCGCGCAGCGGCCGGAAGGTGGTGATCCGGCACCGCAACACCCTCACCATGCCGGTCTCGGTCCACCTGCACGGCGGCAGCGTCACGCAGGAGAACGACGGCGGCCCGATGGACACCTTCGGCCCGAACACCTCGCGCACGTACACCTACCCGAACCAGCAGCCGGGCGCCTCCCTCTGGTTCCACGACCACGCCCACCACATGGAGTCGGAGCACGTCTTCCGCGGCCTGTCCGCCATGTACCTGCTCTCCGACGAGAACGAGCGCTCGCTCCCGCTGCCGTCCGGCCAGTACGAGGTCCCCATCGCGCTGCGCGACGCCCGCTTCGACGACACCGGCCAGCTGGTCTACGTCATGGACGACGCCTTCGGCCGGACCACCATCCTCGCCAACGGCCGCCCGACCCCGTACTTCGAGGTGGCCGCCCGGAAGTACCGTTTCCGGCTGCTGAACTCCTCCAACATGCGCTTCTTCCAGCTGCGCCTGTCGGACGGCGGCCAGATGATCCAGATAGGCACGGACGGCGGGCTGCTGGAACATCCCTTCCCCACGGACACGATCGGACTGTCCCCGGCGGAGCGCGCGGACGTGGTCATCGACTTCTCCCGCTACCCGGTCGGTACGAAGATCGTCCTGGAGAACACGCTGGGCCCGGGAACCCCCGACCAGGTGGGCAAGGTCATGCGCTTCGACGTCGTACGGACCGCCAACGACCCGAGCCGCGTACCGGACGTGCTGCGCACCCTGCCGGCGATGCCGGCGGCCACGGTCCAGCGGAACATCGTGTTCAGCATGGACGAGGACGGCCGGCAGGAGCCGCGCGGGCTCATCGACGGCCAGGAGTGGGACTACCGGCGCATCGACCAGACCGTCGCGTTCGGCAGCTCGGAGATCTGGACCGTCACCAACGCGAACAAGCTCATCCCGCACAACTTCCACATGCACCTGGTCCAGTTCCGGGTCCTGGAGCGCAACGGCGCCCCGGTGGGGCCGGGCGAGGCGGGGCTGAAGGACACGGTCCGGCTGTTCCCCGGGGAGACGGTCAAACTGCACGCCACCTTCAACACGTACAGGGGGACGTACGTCTACCACTGCCACCTGCTCGACCACTCGGCGATGGGGATGATGGCGAACTTCCGCGTCTGGTAAGGGTGTTGTTGCGGATCGAGAGGGGGTGGGGAAGTCTCCCAGCCCCGCTCGATGCGCGCTCAAGGACGGGCCGAGGAACGGCCGGAAGGATCCTCGGCAACAGACCATGTCCGGCCGTGTCCCCCACGAGTCCAAGCATGGGTCGCTCTGACCCGCCGGTTCTGACCCGCCGGCTCCGTCTGCCCTGCGCGTCCTGACCGACCGCCCCGCCTGAAGATCCGTCCCCGAACCATCAGGAGTGACATGTCCCGCCGTCTGTTCACCTCCGAGTCCGTGACCGAGGGTCACCCCGACAAGATCGCCGACCAGATCAGCGACACGATCCTGGACGCGCTGCTCGCGGAGGACCCGTCCTCGCGCGTGGCCGTGGAGACCCTCATCACCACGGGTCTCGTGCACATAGCCGGTGAGGTCACCACGCAGGCGTACGCGCCCATCGCCGCGCTGGTGCGCGAGAAGATCCTGGAGATCGGCTACGACTCCTCGGCCAAGGGTTTCGACGGTGCCTCGTGCGGTGTGTCGGTGTCGATCGGGGCGCAGTCCCCGGACATCGCGCAGGGCGTGGACACCGCGTACGAGCAGCGTGTCGAGGGCGAGGAGGACGACGAGCTGGACCGTCAGGGCGCGGGCGACCAGGGCCTGATGTTCGGCTACGCGTGCGACGAGACCCCGGAGCTGATGCCGCTCCCGATCCACCTGGCGCACCGGCTCTCGCGCCGTCTGTCGGAGGTCCGCAAGGACGGCACGATCCCGTACCTGCGCCCGGACGGGAAGACCCAGGTCACCATCGAGTACGACGGTGACAAGGCGGTCCGCCTGGACACGGTGGTGGTCTCGACGCAGCACGCGGCGGACATCGACCTGGAGGCGTTGCTGACTCCGGACATCCGTGAGCTGGTGGTGGAGCACACGCTGCGCCGGCTGGCGGAGGACGGCATCAAGCTGGAGACGGAGGGCTACCGGCTCCTGGTGAACCCGACGGGTCGTTTCGAGATCGGCGGCCCGATGGGCGATGCCGGTCTGACCGGCCGCAAGATCATCATCGACACGTACGGCGGCATGGCCCGTCACGGCGGCGGCGCCTTCTCGGGCAAGGACCCGTCCAAGGTCGACCGCTCGGCCGCGTACGCCATGCGCTGGGTCGCCAAGAACGTGGTCGCGGCCGGTCTGGCCTCGCGCTGCGAGGTCCAGGTCGCGTACGCCATCGGCAAGGCCGAGCCGGTGGGTCTGTTCGTGGAGACCTTCGGCACCCACACCGTGCCCACCGACGCCATCGAGCAGGCGATCGGCGAGGTCTTCGACCTGCGCCCGGCCGCGATCATCCGCGACCTCGACCTGCTGCGCCCGATCTACGCCCAGACCGCCGCGTACGGCCACTTCGGCCGCGAACTCCCCGACTTCACCTGGGAACGCACCGACCGCGCCGAGCGACTGCGGGTAGCCGCCGGCGCCTGAGCGGCCGCCTCGCAGCTCAGTCCAGTCCAGTCCAACTCAGTCCAGTCCAACTCAGTGCAGTGCAGTGCAGTGCAGTGCAGTTCAGCCCAGTCCTGACGAGACAGACCAGACCTGACCAGCTCACAGGAGTCCACGTGCGTATCGCGGTGACCGGATCCATCGCCACAGATCACCTCATGGCCTTCCCGGGCCGGTTCGTCGACCAGCTGCTCCCCGATCAGCTGGAACACGTCTCTCTGTCCTTCCTCGTCGACAACCTCGAAGTCCGGCGGGGCGGAGTGGCCGCCAACATCGCTTACGGGCTCGGCGGCCTCCGCTTCGACCCCGTGCTCGTCGGGGCCGTCGGCCCCGACTTCGGCGAGTACGAGGTCTGGCTGAAGGAACACGGGGTCGACACCGGCTCGGTGCACGTCTCGGCCGGGCACCAGACGGCCCGCTTCATGTGCCTGACCGACCGGGATTCCAACCAGATCGCCTCGTTCTACGCCGGTGCGATGGCGGAGGCCGCCGAGATCGACCTGCGGGAGATCATCGCCCGCAGCGGTCCCCTGGACCTGGTCCTCGTCTCGCCCAACGATCCGGCGGCGATGGTCCGCCACACCGACCAGGCCCGCGCCCTGGGCATCCCCTTCGCCGCCGACCCCTCGCAGCAGCTCGCCCGGCTCTCGCGGGACGAGGTGCGGACCCTGGTCGACGGGGCCCGCTGGCTCTTCACCAACGAGTACGAATCCGCCCTGCTGCGCGAGCGCGCCGAGTGGAGCACGGAGGAGGTGCTGGAACGGGTCGGCACCTGGATCACCACGCTCGGCGCGAAGGGCGTCCGTATCGACGCCAAGGACGAGCCGACGGTCAGTGTCGCCGCCGTCCCCGACATCGAAGCCGCCGACCCGACCGGCGTCGGCGACGCCTTCCGCGCCGGCTTCCTGGCCGCCGTCGGCTGGGGACTGCCGCTGGAAACCGCGGCCCAGCTCGGCTGCGCACTGTCCGCGCTGGTCCTGGCAGAAGTGGGTTCGCAGGCGTACGAGATCCATCCCGAGCGGCTCCTCACCACCCTGCGCACGGTCTACGGGGAGCGGGCGGCCGGGCTGCTGGAACCGAAGGTGGGGCAGTCGGCATGACGACGCACGCGCAGGAGCGGGCGGACGCCCTGAGGGAAGCCCTCGCCTCGCGGGTGGTGGTCGCGGACGGCGCGATGGGGACGATGCTCCAGGCGCAGGATCCGTCGATGGAGGACTTCCAGCAGCTTGAGGGCTGCAACGAGATCCTCAACATCACCCGCCCGGACATCGTGGCGAACGTGCACCGGGAGTACTTCTCGGTGGGTGTGGACTGCGTCGAGACCAACACCTTCGGCACCAACTACGCCGCCCTCGCCGAGTACGACATCGCCGACCGCAACCACGAGCTGTCGGAGGCGGGTGCCCGGATCGCGCGTGAGGTCGCGGACGAGTTCACGGCTTCCACGGGTCAGCAGCGGTGGGTCCTGGGTTCGATGGGCCCGGGTACGAAGCTGCCGACGCTCGGTCACATCGGTTATCCGCAGATCCGTGACGCCTATCAGATCAACGCCGAAGGCCTGATCGCCGGTGGTGCGGACGCGCTGCTCGTGGAGACGACGCAGGACCTGTTGCAGACGAAGTCGGCGATCGTGGGTGCCCGGCGGGCGATGGAGACGTTGGGTGTCTCGGTCCCGCTGATCTGCTCCGTGACCGTGGAAACGACCGGCACGATGCTCCTCGGGTCGGAGATCGGTGCGGCACTGACGGCGTTGGAGCCGTTGGGCATCGACATGATCGGCCTGAACTGCGCGACCGGTCCCGCTGAGATGAGCGAGCACCTGCGCTATCTCGCGCGGAACTCGCGCATCCCGATCTCCTGCATGCCGAACGCCGGCCTGCCGGTCCTGGGTAAGAACGGCGCCCACTACCCCCTGTCCGCCTCCGAGCTCGCCGACGCGCAGGAAGCCTTCGTCCGCGAATACGGGCTCTCCCTCGTCGGTGGCTGCTGCGGCACCACGCCCGAGCACCTGCGCCAGGTCGTGGAGCGGGTCCGCGGCCTGAGCCCGGTCGCCCGGGACCCCCGCCCCGAGCCGGG
>NZ_JBHYVM010000045.1:0-22718 GCF_042750105.1 Streptomyces sp. NPDC059443
TGTTTCGGCCCAGCGGGCCCCCCTCCCCCCCTTTGTTCCCCTCCGGGGTGGGTCGGCGCCCTTCGCACGTTCAGCGGGACCGCAGGTCAGTCCGCGGCCTGGAGAAGGTCCTCCAGCTGCTCCTCACGGGCCTGGGCGGCCACGAAGAGGAGCTCGTCGCCCGGTTCGAGGGTTTCCTCGCCGTGCGGCGTCAGCACCCGGTTGCCGCGGATGATCGTGACCAGCGAGGTGTCCTCGGGCCAGGTGATCTCGCTGATCTGCTTGCCGGCGACCTGGGAGTCGGCGGGCAGGGTCAGCTCGACCAGGTTGGCGTCGCCGTGGCTGAAGCGCAGCAGCCGGACCAGGTCGCCGACGCTGACGGCTTCCTCGACCAGCGCCGACATCAGGCGCGGCGTGGAGACGGCTACGTCCACGCCCCAGGACTCGTTGAAGAGCCACTCGTTCTTCGGGTTGTTCACGCGGGCCACGACCCGGGGAACCCCGTACTCGGTCTTGGCCAGCAGCGAGACGACCAGGTTGACCTTGTCGTCACCCGTGGCGGCGATGACCACGTTGCAGCGCTGCAGCGCGGCCTCGTCCAGCGAGGTGATCTCGCAGGCGTCGGCCAGCAGCCACTCGGCCTGCGGCACCCGCTCCACCGAGATGGCGGTCGGAGCCTTGTCGACGAGGAGCACCTCGTGGCCGTTCTCCAGCAGCTCACCCGCGATGGAGCGGCCCACCGCGCCCGCTCCGGCGATCGCGACCCTCATGCGTGCGTCTCCTCAGGTCCCTCGGCGAAGGAAGCCTCCACCTTGTCGATCTCGTCCGTGCGCATCATCACGTGGACGAGGTCGCCCTCCTGGAGGACCGTCGCCGACGTCGGCAGCATGGCCTCGCCCAGTCGGGTGAGGAACGCCACTCGGACGCCGGTCTCCTCCTGCAGCTGGCTGACCTTGTGGCCGACCCAGGCGGTGGAGGTGTGCACCTCGGCGAGCTGGACACCGCCGCTCGGGTCGCGCCACAGCGGCTCCGCGCCGGACGGCAGCAGCCGCCGGAGCATCTGGTCGGCGGTCCACCGCACCGTGGCGACGGTGGGGATGCCGAGTCGCTGGTAGACCTCGGCGCGCTTGGGGTCGTAGATGCGGGCGGCGACGTTCTCGACGCCGAACATCTCCCGGGCCACGCGCGCGGCGATGATGTTGGAATTGTCACCGCTGCTGACCGCGGCGAAGGCGCCCGCCTCCTCGATGCCGGCCTCGCGCAGGGTGTCCTGGTCGAAGCCGACTCCGGTGACGCGGCGGCCGCCGAATCCGGCTCCCAGCCGGCGGAATGCGGTGGGGTCCTGGTCGATGACCGCGACCGTATGCCCCTGCTGTTCCAGGGTCTGCGCGAGAGCGGATCCCACTCTTCCGCAGCCCATAATGACGATGTGCACGGCCGTCCTTCCGGCTGTCAGCGGCTCGCTGGTTTCCAGCCTCTTTGCTGCTCTGGCTTAACAGGGTCTCAGACCATGGCCCAAGCTACACACGGGCGGTCACCAGTGTGACCATTTGCGCTGGACGATGCGTCTCTTTGCCCCGGATGTGGGGGGACTTCGTGCCGGATAGGGGTGGGGGGTTCGTCAGTCGGATTTCGAACGCTTACGATCCTCTGCGTGTCCAAACTGACCGACGTGCCCAAACGGATCCTGATCGGCAGGGCGCTACGCAGCGACCGCCTCGGAGAAACGCTCCTCCCCAAGCGGATCGCCCTTCCCGTCTTCGCCTCAGACCCGCTCTCCTCAGTGGCATATGCCCCTGGCGAGGTCCTGCTGGTTCTGTCGGTCGCGGGCGTGTCTGCGTACCACTTCAGCCCCTGGATCGCCGTCGCGGTCGTCGTGCTGATGTTCACCGTGGTCGCCTCCTACCGGCAGAACGTCCACGCCTACCCGAGCGGCGGCGGTGACTACGAGGTCGCCAACACCAACCTCGGCCCCAAGGCCGGCCTCACCGTCGCGAGCGCCCTGCTCGTCGACTACGTCCTGACCGTCGCCGTGTCGATCGCCTCCGGCGTCGAAAACCTCGGTTCCGCCGTCCCCTTCGTCGTCGAGCACAAAGTGATGTGCGCGATTGGGATGATCTTGCTGCTCACGCTGATGAATCTGCGCGGCATGAAGGAATCCGGGCGGCTCTTCGCCATTCCGACCTATGTCTTCGTCGTCGGCGTATTCATCATGATCGCGTGGGGAGCGTGGCGGGGCCTGGCCCTCGGCGAGACCATGAAGGCCCCCACGGCCGATTTCGAGATCAAGGCCGAGCACCAGGGACTGGCCGGGTTCGCGCTGGTCTTCCTGCTGCTGCGGGCCTTCTCCTCCGGCTGTGCCGCCCTGACCGGCGTCGAGGCGATCAGCAACGGCGTACCCGCCTTCCGCAAGCCCAAGAGCAAGAACGCCGCGACCACCCTGGCCCTCATGGGCGGCCTGGCCGTGACGATGTTCTGCGGCATCATCGCGCTGGCCATGGCCACCAACGTGCGGATGGCCGAGAAGCCCGCCACCGACCTGCTCCACAACGGAGCCGAGGTCGGCACGGGCTACGTCCAGAACCCGGTGATCTCCCAGGTCGCCGAGGCCGTCTTCGGCAACGGCAGCTTCATGTTCATCGTGCTCGCCGCCGCCACCGCGCTCGTGCTGTTCCTGGCCGCGAACACGGCGTACAACGGCTTCCCGCTGCTCGGCTCGATCCTCGCGCAGGACCGGTACCTGCCCCGCCAGCTGCACACCCGCGGCGACCGGCTCGCCTTCTCCAACGGCATCGTGCTGCTCGCGGGCGCCGCGGTGCTGCTGGTCTGGATCTACGGCGCCGACTCGACCAAGCTGATCCAGCTCTACATCGTCGGCGTCTTCGTCTCCTTCACCCTCAGCCAGACCGGCATGGTCCGGCACTGGAACCGCCACCTGCGCAGCGAGACGGACCCGGCGGCCCGCCGCAAGATGTTCCGCTCCCGGGCGATCAACGCCTTCGGCGCGTTCTTCACCGGCCTGGTGCTGGTCGTCGTCCTCGCGACCAAGTTCACCCACGGCGCCTGGGTCGCCCTGATGGGCATGGTGATCTTCTACGCGACGATGACCGCGATCCGGAAGCACTACGACCGGGTCTCCACCGAGATCGCCGCCGCCGAGGGACCCTCCGACGACAGCATCCGCCCTTCGCGGGTCCACTCCATCGTCCTGGTCTCCAAGGTCCACAAGCCCACCCTGCGCGCCCTGGCCTTCGCCAAGCTGACCCGCTCCGACGCCCTGGAGGCGCTCAGCATCAGCGTGGACCCGGTGGAGACCAAGGCGCTGCGCGAGGAGTGGGAGCGGCGCGGGATCAACGTCCCGCTGAAGATCCTCGACTCCCCGTACCGGGAGATCACCCGCCCGGTCGTGGAGTACGTGAAGGGCCTGCGCAGCGAGAACCCGCGCGACGCCGTCAGCGTCTACATCCCCGAGTACGTCGTCGGGCGCTGGTACGAGCACCTCCTGCACAACCAGAGCGCACTGCGGCTCAAGGGCCGGCTGCTCTTCACTCCCGGTGTGATGGTCACCTCGGTGCCCTACCAGCTGGAGTCCTCGGAGCTCGCCAAGAAGCGGGCGAAGAAGCGGGCGGAGTGGAACGCGCCGGGTGCGGTGCGCCGCGGGCCGGTCGACAGCCCGCGTCCGAAGGACCCGGCGGCGAAGTAGCGCAGAAGCCCCCTGAGGGGTGGTGAACGGCCGGACGAGATCCACGTAAACTGGTGGGTCGGTCGTCCGGCCGTTCCCTTTTGATCCACATTCCTTGGAGTCTCCCCGCCATGACGACCGAGCAGAACGAGAAGCAGTCACTGGTCGGGGAGGAGTACGAGGTCGAGGTCGGCCCCGTCGCGCACGGAGGGCATTGCATCGCCCGCACCGCCGAGGGCCGCGTCCTGTTCGTCCGGCACACCCTGCCGGGCGAGAAGGTCATCGCGCGCGTGACGGAGGGCGACGCGGACTCCCGCTTCCTGCGCGCCGACGCCATCACCGTCCTGGACCCCTCCAAGGACCGCACCCCGGCCCCGTGCCCGTACGCCGGCCCCGGCAAGTGCGGCGGCTGCGACTGGCAGCACGCCAAGCCCGGCGCCCAGCGCCGGCTCAAGGGCGAGGTCATCGCCGAACAGCTGCTGCGCCTCGCCGGGCTCACCCCGGAGCAGGCCGGCTGGGACGGCACCGTCATGCCGGCAGAGGGCGACAAGGTGCCCGCCGGGCAGGTCCCGCAGTGGCGCACCCGCGTGCAGTTCGCGATCGACGAGGACGGCCGTGCCGGCCTGCGCAAGCACCGCTCGCACGAGATCGAGCCGATCGACCACTGCATGATCGCGGCGCCCGGCGTCAGCGAGCTCGGCATCGAGCAGCAGGACTGGCCCCAGATGGAAACCGTCGAGGCCATCGCCGCCAGCGGCTCCGGCGACCGCCAGGTCGTCCTCACCCCGCGCCCCGGCGGCCGCCTGCCCCTGGTGGAACTCGACAAGCCGGTCTCGGTCCTGCGCGTCGAAGAGAAGGACGGCGGGGTCCACCGGGTCCACGGCCGCCCCTTCGTCCGCGAGCGCGCCGACGGCCGTACCTACCGCGTCGGCATGGGCGGCTTCTGGCAGGTCCACCCCCAGGCCGCCGACACCCTGATCAAGGCCGTCATGCAGGGCCTGATGCCGCGCAAGGGCGAGATGGCCCTCGACCTGTACTGCGGCGTCGGCATCTTCGCGGGCGCCCTCGCGGAGCGCCTCGGCGAAACCGGCGCGGTCCTGGGCATCGAGTCCACGAAGCGCGCGGTCGAGGACGCCCGGCACAACCTGGCCGACTTCCCCCGCGTCCGCATCGAGCAGGGCAAGGTCGAGGCGATCCTCCCCAAGACCGGCATCACGGAATGCGACCTGGTCGTCCTGGACCCGCCCCGCGCGGGCGCCGGCAAGCAGACGGTCCGCCAGGTCGCGGGCCTCACCCCGCGCCGCGTCGCCTACGTGGCCTGCGACCCGGCGGCCCTGGCCCGCGACCTCGGCTACTTCAAGGAGAACGGCTACAAGGTCCGCACCCTGCGCGCCTTCGACCTCTTCCCGATGACCCACCACGTGGAGTGCGTGGCAATCCTGGAGCCGATCGCGAAGGGCGCCTGACCTGCAGGTTTAGTGGTGTGCATGAACAAGCCCCACCGGAACGCCCCAGGCTGACGGCTACTGGTGGGGCGTTTCGGCTGCCAGGGTGTCAAAGTGGGTGGCGACCCTCTGGAGCAGTTCCATCAGTACCTCGTGCTCCTCGATCGAGAGGCACTCCATCATCCGCACCATCAGGGCTCCGGACTGCTCGGAAACCTGCTGGTGCGCTCGACGACCTTCCTCGGTCAGCGCCACGGCTCCGTCATCCGTTACGTGTGCCCAGCCGCGCTCGACGAACCGCTCGACGTGCGGCCGCATGGTCGGCTCGTCGGCGGACAGGAACGCCGCCATGCGCTCGTCGAGCGCGGTGATGTTGATCGGTCCGCGCGAGATGGTGTTCAGCACCTGCCACGCACGCCGGTTCAGGCCGTCCGTGGCGAGCAGCCGGCCGAGACCCTCCTCGATGGCTCCGTCGATGCGCTTCACCCAGTGGCCGAGCGGCCGCTGCTCGCGGACGTTGGGCAGCCGAGTCGTTTCAGTCATGGTGATCCCCCAATGCATGTCTTTTGACAACAGTTGTAAACTAGCATGCATGTCGAAGAAGGATCAACGGGAAGCGGTCGTCGCCGTCGAGCGGGCCATGGTGGCGATCCGCCGCAGCCAGACCCGCCGGTCGCTGGGGCGGCTGGCGCCGCCCGGTGGCGGTAAGCCGATCGAGCTCACGCTGTTCAACGTGCTGGACTCCATCGAGGCCCGTGGCCGGGACAGGCTGTGCGCCGTCACCGATGTCGCCGCCGCGCTCGGCGTGGACCAGCCCAGGGCGAGCCGGTTGGTGCTGCGCGCCGTCGAAGAAGGGTGGATCGCCCGCCGCACCGACCCGTCCGATGCCCGGCGTACCTTGCTAACCCTGACTGACGACGGGCGGGAACAGCTCGACCGCGCGCACAAGTTCCGGCAGGAGGTCTTCGCCCGGGTGATGGCGGACTGGCCGGACGCCGACCGGAGCGAGTTCGCCCGGCTCATCACCGTGTTCGTGGCCTCGCTCACCCAGGTGCTCCCCGGCACTGACTGAGCTCTTCGGAGTACCCGATGGTCACAGCCGCTCGTTGATGGCGGCGACGAGCACGCTCGCCTCGAACCGCACCGCGAGCTTGTCGTAGCCCCTGCTCGACCGCCAGGTGCTGCCGACGCGTCCGCTTCGGCGGTCGACCGGGCCTTCCTGCCCGCTGCTCTGCCTTCCGGGCCAGCCGTCGGCCGCCGCCCTCACCCTCCTCGTTCGTCTCCGCGGACTCGGCACCTCCTTCCGCCGTCACGGCGACTTCGATCGGGGCGGCCTGCGCATCGCCACGACGCTGCTCCAGCAGATCCTTTGGAGACCGTGGCGTCGCACCGCCGTCGATCGCCGAGAAATCTGGTGCGGTGCCGGAGCCTGCCAGCGGCGGCGCCCGAGTTGAGGGGGCGGTGGGAGTGCCGTCGCTGTGGGGCGGGCGCGGGGTGGTTCGCGTGGGCTGGGCAGGCCGGGTTCCCCCGAGCGCCCGGCCGACGTGATTAAGGGCCGATAAATTCCGGACGGCGGCGGGTGGCATAACGGTTGGCGATGGGGGAGAGTATGGCTCGCTATTGGACATGCTGGCCGGATCGTGTTGATCTTGGATCATAAATCCGATGGGCGGCCAGGATGGTGGCCCTTTGAACTTTCGGAGGACTTGCAAATGGGAACCGTTGAGAACACCGAAGAGATGTACAACCTCTTCAACAAGACGGCAAGGGCTTATGACCAGAGCGGTGTGGAGTTCTTCCGGCCCATCGGGCGTCGGCTTGTCGAGTTCTCAGGGATTTCCAATGGGGCGTCCGTTCTGGATGTCGGCGCCGGTCGCGGTGCCGCGCTGTTCCCTGCTGCCGCGGTGGTAGGCAAGAGCGGTGAGGTCGTCGGTATCGACATCTCCGAGGAGATGGTCAAGTACGCGCAGGAGGACGCGGACGAGCTCGGCCTGAAGCAGGTCAGCCTGCAGGTCATGAACGGCCAGAAGCCCGAGTTCGAGGCGGGCCGGTTCGACGCGGTGATCGGCAGCTGCAGCCTCTTCATCTGGGTCAAGGGTGCCGATGACGTGCGCCCCTACCTGGAGCTGCTGCGCGAGGGCGGGCAGTTCGCGACGGCCGCGCCGTCGTTCTTCTCCACCGCGCGCGGCAAGTGGGCGCTCTTCCCGGAGGTCGTCAACGAGCTGCTGATGCCGTACATGCTGCAGTCGCTGAGGCAGAGCGGCGCGTACGATTCCCAGTTCGCCAACGCCGGCGCGAACTGGCTCATCACCCCGGAGTCGATCGAGAAGACCCTCACCGAGGCCGGCTTCACCGACGTCGAGGTGATCGAGGAGGAGCTGCCGGTCGTCGTGAAGTCGGGCGAGCAGTGGGTCGAATTCACGTACACCACCGGAATGCGCGGAATGTGGGAGCGCATCGAGGACGATGAGCGCCGCGAAGTCATCGCCGAGGTTTCCCGGCGACTGGACACCCTTCGGGATGAGAACGGGCTCATCTCCGTTCCCGTTCCGATCGTCTACATGCGCGCCTCCGCTCCGAAGGCCGTCTGAGACCGGCCCCTCTGGGAATTCGTTCGGCATTGCAGCGGGGGAGAAGTGGCAGCAGTGGTCGAAGGTGATTGGCCCGTCACCGCGAGGGAGTCGGAACTCGCGGAGATCAAGGAGTGGGCGGCCGCCGGGGTCGGCGCACTCCTGGTGGGCGAGCAGGGGGTGGGGAAGACCACCCTCCTGAACGCCGCGCTTCGGCAGGCCGAGCGCGGCGGGGCCCGGGTGGTGCGCGGGGACGACTTGCGCGACCACCTGTACGGAGGGGCGCAGCCGCAGGCTGCGCGCCGCCGGGTCGTCGTTGCGCTCGAAGACGTGCACCTGGCCGACCCGGTGACGCTGGGGCTGGTGTGCCGGCTCGTGGACAGCGGTCAGGCGTTGCTGCTGGCCACCGCCCAGCCCGCCGCCGCCCTGTCCAACGGGTTGCGGCGCCTGCTGATCGGCAAGCGCGTACGGCGGCTCGCCGTGGACGCCTTCGACCGTTCGGGCGCCGTACGGATGCTCACGGCCCGCCTCGGCGGGCCTGTGGCCGTCGCCACCGCGGAGCGCTTGTGGGACCTCACCCGCGGCAACGCCCTGATCCTGCGCGAACTGGTGGAGCAGGCCCTCGCCGAGGGCACCCTGCGCCAGGTGCGCGGCCGGTGGCAGTGGTCCGGCCTGCCGGCCGTACCCGATAGCCGGCTGGCCGACCTGACGGACCTGCTCCTCGGCGACCTCGATCCGGACGAGCGCGAGCTGGTGAACATGCTGGCGCTCGCCGGGCCGCTGGAGGCCGGGCTGTCGGTCGTCGACGCACGGGGAGAGGCGGCGGAGTCGCTGAACCGCCGTGGCGTCCTCGTCGCCGAGCGCTCCCGGTTCCGGCTCTCGCTGCGGCTCGCGCACCCCCTCTGCGCGGTCGTGGTCGCGGCGACCCTGCCGGAGCTGACGGCGCGTCGCCTGCGGCAGGAGATCGCCGACGCGATCAGGAGCACCGGGGCCCGCCGCCCCGACGATGCCGCCCGGATCGTCAGGCTCGGGCTGGGGACAGGGCCGCTGCCCGAGCCCGTACAGGTGAGTCAGGCTGCCGTCGGTGCGCTGCGCGGCGAGGATCACCGGCTTGCGGAGCGGCTCTGCCGCGCCGCGATTGCCGCCGGGGTCACCACAGCCGACGCCGGTATGACCGTGACCCTCGGGCAGGCCCTGGCTGGCCAGTCCCGGCACATCGAGGCCGAGGCGTGCTTCGCACAGGCGCCGCACTCTGCCGCCGTACTGCGCCCGCGGGCCCTCAACATGGGCCTCGGCCTGGGACGGCTCGCCGAGGCGGAAGCCGTCGCCGCGACCGACCGCGGAACGCGGGCCATCGTACGGCTGCTCAAGGACCGGATCGGGGAGGCGCGGCAGCTGGCCGAAACGGCGGTAGGCGCGGAATCTCTGCTCGCCCTGCTCCACCACCAGGCGGGCGATGACGAGGCCGCCCTGGCGGTGCTGTCCGGGGCCCGGCCGACCCCGGCCGGCCGGGACGAGGCGGCACGCTGTGAGTACCTGTACGTCACCGGATGCATCACCGCGCACGCCAGGGGCCTGACCGCGGCCGGGGCGGTGCTGGCGGAGCTGCGCGAGCAGGCCGGCGACGGCGGCCCGCGCGTGCGTACGTACGCCCGCCTGCTGGAGGCGCGGATCCTGCGCGCCTCGGGTCGTACGGCCGAGGCGGTCGAGCTGCTGCGGCAGGCGGCCGCGTACGGCGGGACCACCGACTGGCTCAGCACGCGCTCCGTGCGCCTGGCCCGACTCGCCGGTGCGGTGGCCGAGTCGGGCGACGCGCTGGAGGCCGCCTCGCTGCTGGCGGAGGCCAGGGAGGTACAGCGGGACGAGTGCGCGTTCCCGCTGATGACGGATGCGGTGGAGCTGGAGGGCGCGCTGGTGACGGCTCACCTCGGCGACCGCGCGGCCGCGGCCGACCAGGCCTTCGAGGTCGCCGAGCGGGCACTGGCCGCCAGCCGGCCCGCCCAGGCGCTCTCCGCGCTGCATCTGGCGGCTCGGGCGGGTGCAGCGCCCCGGGCCGCGGCGGTCGCGGAAGCTGCGGCGCTCCCCGTGCGGATGGCGGACGACGTCGTGCTGCGGCACGTCCTGGCGCTCGCGGAAGGCGACGGTGAGGCCCTGGAGGGGGTCTGCCGGCGGTTCGAGGACCTGGGGCTGTTGCCGCTCGCGGCGGAGGCCGCCGCGCAGGCCGCGCGGGCCCACCAGGCGGCCGGCAACCGTCGCGGGGCCCGGGTCGCGCAGGCCGTGGGCGCGGAGCTGGTCTCCCGGTGCGGCGCGGAGCCGCCGGTGTGGGCCGTACCCGTCGACAGCCGGGACCCGGGCGCCCGTACGCAACTGACCGGCCGGGAGCGGGAGGTCGTGACCCTCGCGGTCTCCCAGCTTTCCAACCAGGAGATCGCCGATCGGCTCGTGCTGTCGGTACGCACCGTGGAGAACCATCTCTACCGCGCGTACGGGAAGCTGGGCGTCACCGCGAGGACGGAGCTCGCTCCCGTCCTGGGTGTGGGAACCGCACAGGTCAGGCGCATCGCCTGAGCGGAGAGGGACGAGAGCCGGAGGCAAGAGCCGGGAGCGGCGGCCTTGTTCCGCGGCCCTTGGCGAGTCAGGCGGGCCGGTGTACGACACCGGAGCCCGCCTGCTGCCGTACCGGAGCCGGTCAAGCGGTGGGCTTGGCCAGTTCCTGCGTGATCCGCTCGTTCCAGGCGGCGAACGTCGGGGTGCCGGTCAGCTCTCCGAAGGACACGGCCAGGCCCGCGCGGCGCCACTTGGTGACCAGCCTCATCATCTCCAGGGACCCGAGGCCCAGGTAGATGAGGTTGGCGTGGTCCTCGATCTCGGACGGGCTGACGCCGATCAGTTCAGCCAGCGCCGCGCGCAGGTCCTCGCCGGTGAGGGGGGCGGCGGCCGCGACGCTCTTCTGGCGGGCGGTGTCGGTCACGGTGCTGTCGGTCATGGTGGGGTGGTCGTCCCTTCCGGGCTGTTGGAGTGGGGCACAGGGCGTGGATCGCCCGCGGGTACGGGGCCACCGGCCGGTAGCTGGTGGCCCCGTACCCCGTGGGTCATTCGGCGGGTTCGGCGACGATCTCCAGGATCGCCACGCCGGCCTCGAAGCCGGGGCTGCCGGTGAAGAGCATCACCTTGTCGCCCGGTCCGACCTGGCGGGTGCTCCACAGGTGTTCGAGGCCGATGAAGACGTCGGCGGCGCTGATGTGGCCCACCTTGCTGGTGTGCTCCCAGATGCCGCTGTCGAGGGTGAAGCCGATCGGGTCGAGGAACTGGTCGCGCAGCGCGTCGAGCGTGGCGCTCGGGTGGCAGACCCGCTTGATGTCGGCGACGGTGATGCCGGCGTCCGTCAGGGCCTCGTCGAGGGCCTTCTGCAGGACCTCGCCCGGGTGCTCCATGGGGGGAGTGTTGCCCTTGGCCCACTCCTCCATCCAGAACTTGACGCGGGCCTCGTAGTCCAGCTCCTGGCCGATGGTCACGGCCGGCGGGAAGATCGGTTCGCTGCCGCGGTGCAGCGCTTCCATCCCGGGGGCGGAGTACGTGCCGATGGACAGCAGCTTGGCGATGCCGCCGGTGCGCGAGACGACCGCGGCCGCGGCGCCGTCACCGAAGATGGAAAGACGGGACGTGGTCCAGCGGTTGACCAGCGGAGTGGAATAGTTGTCCGCCGCGGTGAGAAGGACTGCGGACTTGCGCGGGTCACAGGCCAGCCGGTGGGCGGAAATGGCGAGGGAGGAAAGCATTCCCTGGCAGCCCTGCTTGACTTCCAGTGCCGTGATCGGCGTGTTCAGGGTGTTGGTGAGAACATAATGGGCCGGGGACCAGCCGTCGGGGCCTTGGTGATAGGCGGAGCTGTGGAACAGCGCGCCGAATTCCTCGGCCGCGATGCCCGAACGCCCAATTGCCTCCTTGGCGGCCAGTACGGCCATCTCGGGAGCGGACAGCGAATCGGATATCGCGACGGACTCCAGTCCCGAAGCCTCTCGGATGTCCGCGCCGTACCAGCCTGACTCCACGGCCTGCTCCGTCGTCACGAGGCCCGGCACAAAGGTGCCGAGGCTCGACAGGTAGACGTCGTCAAACTTCATCGCGGTTCCCTTCCGACGCCCATCAATCGGATGTGGCGTGGCCTGATGTGTGCTTTGTTACCCCCCAAGACCACCACGGCGGGCGGCCCGGCGCGTGAGTACCAGGTACTCAGATCGCGGGCGGTGGGCCGGACCTACGGAGGTGAGGGGCGCGGGTCCAGATCCGGGGGTGTCGGAGCGCACCGCATCGCGGCCCAGGCGTAGTTGGCTGAAATCCGCTGTCAGTGCCGGCGCGGAGCCGGACGAGAGCTGGGTCGCGGCCATTTCAGCGGCGATTTTGCGCCATGTCCGGAGGTGGTCGGTGGCCGTGCCGGCTGGCGAATCCGCCGTCGATTGGCATTGGCTTTATGGGTGCTTAACCACCTGGCCATCCATTTGACGAGTCATCAGCTGCCGATGTGTAGGATGGCGCGGTCTCGACGTTGCGACCCGCGGTTCTGGGTGCATCGCCCGGACGGGCCCAATCGAGAGGGCTGTTGGAGAAGTCGGTGCCCGGAATTCCAGGCCTTCCCGTCCCCAAGGGCGGGGTCGTCGAGGCCTGCGCATTCCGGTTTGTGTTACGGGGGAGAGTGTGTACGTGGCATGTGATCGACAAGGCGTGCGCGGTATTCACGCGCCGGGGCAGAGCCTGGAAGGATTTTCGTGCATGCAGGCCCCCATCGGTGATCGGTCCGCTGTGCGGATTGTAAGAGGGGGAGAGTGTGGTCGTCCGTTCTGACCTGATGGATCGTCATCTGCCGGTGGTTTCCGGTACGGGGAGGGCAGGCTGGACTGAAATGGAAGTGCCAATTCCGCGGCGGTCGGTGCGCAGCGCGCCGACCACCTGGCGCATCCTCGTGGTGGAGAACAACGACGAGGATGCCGAACCCCTGATGAAGGGGCTGCAGCGGTACGGGCATCATGTGGAACGGGTCTCCGGCGGCATTCCGGCACTCGACGCGTACGGCGGTGTGGACTTGGTCCTGCTGGACCTTGAGCTGCCCGACTTGGACGGCCTGGAGGTCTGTCGGCAGATCCGCGCTGCGGGGGACACGGCGATGATCGCCGTGACAGCCCGGGGCGCGGAACTGGACCGGGTCCTCGGCCTGCAGGCCGGTGCCGACGACTACCTCGTCAAGCCGTACGGCTTTCAAGAGTTGTTGGCGCGCATGGAGGCCGTCATGCGGCGCGTTCGGATCTCGACCGCGGACCCGTCGGTGATCGTCCGCGGCCCGCTGTGCATCGACGCGGCAGCCCGCCAGGTGACCCTGGACGGCCGCCGGGTGGACGTCACCCGCAAGGAGTTCGACCTCCTGTACCTGCTGGCGACCCAGCCCGACACCGTCGTCTCGCGCAAAATGATCATGCAGACCGTCTGGGGCGACGTCTGGTCCCGGCGCACCATCGACACGCACATCAGCAGTCTGAGGGGCAAGCTCGGCAGCAGCGACTGGATCCGCAACGTCCGCGGCGTCGGCTTCCAGCTCGGGTACGCCTGAGCCGAGTCCGCTCGAACGCCGCGGCGGCCTTCGCCGCCAAATAGCAGCTTGAAGGAGGCCCCGCAGTGGCCCCCGGGACACCGTCCCGGGGGCCACTGCGCGTTTCCGGTCTCGTACGCCGACACCAGTGATCTGCCCACGAGTTGACACTCTTCTGACGAATCTCGATAGGCGCTTGAGGAACCTGCACGGAGCCTGAAGTCGAGTTGAGTGTTTGTTCCTTGAATGGGCCCAGGCCACCCGGCAAGATCGGTGATGCCCGCCCAGCGTGCCCGACCGAGCCCTCCCCCCAGCCCGGTCGATCGGCCCAGGCGCCTTCTCTCCCCCCAGGACATCGACAGTCAGCGCACGGTTTGGAGTTCATCCATGTCTGAATCCGCTCAGGGCACCGCCTTCACCGACGAAGTCGAGCTGCGCAGAATCAACCGCGCGACGGTGGAGACGTACATGGCGGCCCTCGGCGAGGCCCGCCTGGAGCGCCATCTGCTCTTCACGGAGGACGGCGTCGGCGGCCTCTGGACCACCGACACCGGTGCCCCGATCGCCATCCGCGGCCGCGACCGGCTCGGCGAGCACGCCGTGTGGTCGCTGAAGACCTTCCCGGACTGGGAGTGGTACAACGTCCAGATCTTCGAGACCCAGGACCCCAACCGCTTTTGGGTGGAGTGCGACGGCCGCGGCAAGGTCCTCTTCGCGGACTACCCCGAGGGCCAGTACGAGAACCACTTCCTGCACTCGTTCGAGCTGGAGAACGGCCGGATCAAGCTGCAGCGCGAGTTCATGAACCCCTTCGAGCAGCTTCGCTCCCTGGGCATTCCCGTCCCGGAGATCAAGCGCGCCGGCATACCCACGTGACCGGCCGTCGCCCCGCCGCATAGGAGGATCCTGTGGACGAAGTCCTGCGTGACATCCGCATCCGCAAAGCGCTGCAGCAGCCCGAATGGCCCGACCGGGGGCAGGTCGAGCGGGTGGGGGACACGCTGGCGGCCGGGCCGGCGCTCGTACGTGCCCACGACCTCGGGGTGCTGCGCGCCGCGCTCGCCCGGGTCGTGGCAGGCGAGGCCGTGGTCGTCCAGGCCGGTGACTGCGCCGAGGACCCCGGCGAGTGCACGGCAGCGGACGCCTCCCGCAAGGCGGCGCTCCTGGACCTGCTCGCCGGAACGCTGCGCATGACCGCGCACAAGCCCGTCATCCGGGTCGGCCGCATCGCGGGCCAGTTCGCCAAGCCCCGCTCCAGCGCCACCGAGTCGGTGGCCGGCACCCCGCTGCCCACCTTCCGCGGCCACATGGTCAACGGGCCCGAACCGGACCCCGAGGCCAGGCGACCCGACCCGCTGCGCATGCTCACCTGCCACATGGCGGCGGACGAGATCACGAAGCACCTGGGCTGGCACGGGGAGGCGCCGCTGAGCGACCCCCTCGGCCCGCCGGTGTGGACCAGTCACGAGGCGCTGCTGCTCGACTACGAGATCCCCATGCTGCGCACGGACGAGGACGGCGCGCTTTTCCTCGGCTCGACGCACTGGCCGTGGATCGGCGAACGCACCCGACAGCTGGACGGCGCGCACGTGGCACTGCTAGCCGAGGTGAGCAACCCCGTGGCCTGCAAGGTGGGCCCCACGATGGACAGCGCCGAGCTGGTGGCGCTGTGCGAACGCCTCGACCCCGAGCGCACGCCCGGACGGCTGACGCTCATCGCCCGCATGGGCGCCGACGTGATCGCGGAGCGGCTGCCGCGGCTGGTCAAGGCCGTAAACGAGGCCGGACACCCGGTCATTTGGCTGACCGACCCCATGCACGGCAACACCGTCACGGCACCGGATGGCAACAAGACCCGCCACGTCGAGACGGTCTCGCGCGAGGTCCGGCGCTTCCAGGAGGCCGTCACCGGCGCCGGGGGCGTCTGCGGCGGGCTGCACCTGGAGACCACGCCCAACGACGTCACCGAGTGCGTCTCCTGCCAGGCGGATCTCGACCGCGTTGGCGACAAGTACACGACGTTCTGCGATCCGCGGCTCAATCCGCAGCAGGCCGTCGCCGTCGTGTCCACCTGGAACGTTTGATCCCGGACGCGTCGTACCCCGCTCTCTTTCGAGTCAGGCATTGGAAGGCTGGAAGGCAGAAATGGCCGGAATTCCCCCCATCGAGCCCTATGTGTTGCCGAGCGCGGGCGGCCTGCCCGCCAACACCGCCCAGTGGACCCCTGATCCCGACCGTGCCGTGCTGCTCGTCCACGACATGCAGCGCTTCTTCCTGGCACCCTTCCCGGACAGCATCCGCAACCCGCTGGTGAGCAACGCGGCGGCGCTGCGCGACCGCGCTGCCGCCCTCGGCGTCCCCGTGGCGTACACCGCCCAGCCCGGCAACATGACCGAGGAGGAGCGCGGCCTGCTGGCCGACTTCTGGGGCCCCGGCATGCGCAGGGACCTCGCGGACCGTGCCGTCGACGACGCCCTGGCCCCCCGGGAGGGCGACTGGGAGCTGACGAAGTGGCGCTACAGCGCCTTCCACAACTCGCCCCTCCTGGAGCGGATGCGGGAGGCCGGCCGCGACCAGCTGATCGTCTGCGGTGTGTACGCCCACATCGGCGTCCTGATGACGGCGGTCGAGGCGTTCACCCACGACATCCAACCCTTCCTCGTCGCCGACGCCGTCGCCGACTTCGACGAGAGCCACCACCGCATGGCACTCGAATACGCCGCCGGCCGCTGCGCGATGGTGGTCACGGCCAAGGAGGTCTTCGCATGACCGGGGCGACCGGCGACCTGCTCGACCACGTACTGACCGGCCGCGCCGGGGCCTTCGCCCTGCTGTACCGGCCGGAGGCCGGCGGGGCCGGTGCCCTCGACGTCCTGGTCGGCGACGTCACGACACCCGCGACGCTCGCGGACATACCGCTGCCGGACGCCCCGGACGCCTCGGCCCGGCCGGCGGGCGCGCACCACGAGGTCCTCGCGGTCGTGCCGTACCGGCAGATCACCGAGCGCGGCTTCGTGGCGACCGACGACGGCTCGCCCCTGGTCGCGCTGAGCGTGACCGGACAGGAGCGGATCCCCTTGGCGCAGGCGCTGAGCCGGATCCCGCAGGTGCCGACCGAGCTGGCCGACGCCCACTTCGATGTGGACGACGAGGCCTACGAGGAGATCGTCCGCAAGGTCGTCGACGACGTGATCGGCGCGGGCGAGGGGGCCAACTTCGTCATCAAGCGCTCCTTCGTCGCCACCATCACCGACTACCGGCCGCACAGCGCCCTGTCGTTCTTCTCCCGGCTCGTGCAGCGCGAGGTCGGCGCGTACTGGACGTTCCTGATCCACACCGGGGAGCGCACCCTCGTCGGCGCCTCGCCCGAGCGGCACGTCAGCTTCGACGCCGGCACCGCCGTGATGAACCCGATCAGCGGCACCTACCGCTACCCGCCGACCGGCCCCACCCTCCCGGAGGTCATGGACTTCCTCGCCGACCGCAAGGAGGCCGACGAGCTGTACATGGTCGTCGACGAGGAACTCAAGATGATGGCCCGGATCTGCGAGGAGGGCGGCCGGGTCAAGGGGCCCTACCTCAAGGAGATGGCCCGCCTCGCGCACACCGAGTACTTCATCGAGGGACGCACCGCCCACGACGTACGCGACATCCTGCGCGAGACCATGTTCGCGCCCACCGTGACCGGCTCCCCGCTGGAGAGCGCCTGCCGCGTCATCGACGCGTACGAGCCCAAGGGCCGCGGCTACTACAGCGGCATCGCGGCCCTGGTGGGGCGCGACGCGCACGGCGACCGGGCGATGGACTCCGCGATCCTGATCCGCACCGCGGACATCGATGCCTCCGGCCGGGTCGAGATCGGCGTCGGCGCCACACTGGTGCGCCACTCCGACCCCGCCTGCGAGGCCGCCGAGACTCGGGCCAAGGCGTCCGGACTGGTGAGCGCGCTGGAGGCGGGAGGGACCAGCGGCTTCGCCGACCACCCCGAGGTCAGGGCGGCCCTGGAGCGGCGCAACGACTCCATCGCCGGGTTCTGGCTGTGCGGAGCCGAGGACCGGCCGCAGGCGCACGCCGGGCTCGCCGGCCGCCGCGTCCTGGTCGTCGACGCGGAGGACACCTTCACGTCCATGATCGCCGGCCAGCTCCGGGCCCTGGGCCTGGAGGTCACCGTGCGCCGGTTCGACGAAGAGTACGACTTCGACGACCACGACCTCGTCGTGATGGGCCCGGGTCCCGGCAACCCCGGCGACACGGCCCACCCCCGGATCGCGCACCTCCACACCGCCGTACGCACCCTGCTCCGGGACCGCCGGCCCTTCGTCGCCGTATGCCTGAGCCACCAGGTGCTCAGCCTGGCGCTCGGCCTTGAGGTGTCCCGGCTGCCCGCCCCCAACCAGGGGCTGCAGAGGGAGATCGACTACTTCGGCGCGGTCGAACGGGTCGGCTTCTACAACGCGTTCGCCGCCGTGAGCGACGAGGACAAGCACGAGGTGGAGGGCGTCGGCGTGGTCGAGGTCAGCCGGGACCCGGCGACGGGGGAGGTGTACGGGCTGCGCGGTCCGCACTTCATGACCATGCAGTTCCACGCCGAGTCCGTGCTCACCCAGAACGGCCCGCGCATCCTGGCCGGCGCCCTTCGGGACGTGTTCACCATATGACGAAAGAACAGCGGGAGATCTCGATGCACCCCTACGTGGTTGTCGACGCCTTCGCGACCGAGGTGCTCAAGGGCAATCCGGTCGCCGTCTACTTTCACGCGGACGACCTGGACGGCCCTCAGATGCAGGCCATCGCCCGGGAGATGAACCTCTCCGAGACCACCTTCGTCCTCGCGCCCCAGGAGGGCGGGGACGCGCGGATCCGGATCTTCACCCCGGTCAATGAACTGCCCTTCGCCGGGCACCCGCTGCTCGGCACCGCCATCGCGATCGGCAACCGCGGCCCGCTGGACCAGCTCAAGCTGGAGACGGCCATGGGGGTCATCCCCTTCGAGCTGGTCCGTACGGACGGAGTCGTCACCGCCGCCTGGATGCAGCAGCCCGTACCGGAGTGGGAGCCCTTCGACCGGCGCGAGGAACTGCTGGCCGCGCTGGGGGTCCAGGACTCGGCCCTGCCGGTGGAGATCTACCGCAACGGGCCCCGCCACGTCCTGATCGGCCTGAACAGCGTGGCGGAGCTGTCCGCGCTGCGCCCCGACCACCGGGCGCTCGGCGCGTTCGAGGACATGGCAGCCAACTGCTTCGCCGGTTCCGGCACGCAGTGGCGCAGCCGCATGTTCTCGCCCGCGTACGGGGTCGTCGAGGACGCGGCCACCGGTTCGGCGGCCGGCCCCATCGCGATCCACCTGGCCCGGCACGGCCTGATCGAGTACGGGCAGCGCATCGTCATCACGCAGGGCGTCGAGATGGGCCGGCCCTCGCCCATGCACGCACTCGCCGAGGGCAGCGGTGAGCAGGTTACCCGGGTCGAGGTCGGCGGCGACGGCGTCATCGCGCTCGAAGGGGCGCTGCGCCTGTGACGCGTCCGCAGGCAGTCCATCCCCCCGTAGACCCGGCACTCCGGAGAGACGCATGAGCAGCACCAGGTCGGAAAGCATGACGGGGACCGTCAAGGTCTCCTTCCCCGAGTACCGGCAGCCGCCCGCCGAGCCGGTGCAGCTGCTGCGCGCGTGGCTCGCCGACGCGGCGCGCAACGAGGTCCGCGAGCCGCGGGCGCTGGCGCTGGCCACCGCCGACGGGGCCGGCCGGCCCTCGACCCGGATCGTGGTGATCAACCAGGTGACCGACACCGGGTTCGTGTTCATCACCCACGAGGGCAGCCGCAAGGGGCGCGAACTGGCGGCCAACCCGTGGGCGTCCGGCCTGCTGTACTGGCGCGAGACCAGCCAGCAGATCGTCGTCGACGGGCCCGTGGTCAAGCTGTCCGACGCGGCGGCCGAGGCCATGTGGCACGCCCGCCCCGTGTTCACCCACGCCATGACGACCGCCTCCCGGCAGAGCGAACCGGCGGACGGCCTCGACGAGATCGAGGCGCTGCGCAAGCGGGTCCTGGAGCTGGGGGAGGGCGGCCGGCCGCTGCCCCGCCCGGAGGGCTTCGCCGGCTACGAACTGCGCTTCGACAGCGTGGAGTTCTGGGCCAACGGCACCGACCGGCTGCACGAGCGGCTGCGGTACGACCGCGACGGCGAGGGCTGGCGGGTCGGCCGCCTCCAGCCCTGACCGGTCCGTCCGTTGAACCCGTCGCCCGGCGCCCGTCGACCCCCGCAGAACCCCGTCGAACCCATCGAAGCGGAACGCGAGTACACCATGCAGTCAGCCGCCCCCCTCCTCCACTCCGGATTCCAGGCCTCGGCCCGGCGCGTCCCGGAGAACCCCGCGCTGTCCCTGCGCGGGACGACCTGGACCTACCGGGAACTGGACGGCATCGCCCGCCTTTGGGCCGCGGCGCTCGCGCAGCAGGCGACGCGGCCGAAGCGCGTGGCCATCCTCGGCCACCGCAGCATCGTCACCTACGCGGGATTCCTGGCCGCCCTGTACGCGGGGGCGACCGTGGTGCCGCTGAACAAGAAGTACCCCGTCGCACGCAACCGCGACATCCTTGAGCGCGCCGAGGTCGACGTCGTGCTGGCCGACGCGGGCTCCCTGGCCCAGCTCGGCCCGCTCCTCGACGGCCTGGCCGACGCCCCGCGGGTGGTGCTGCCGGAGACCGACGAGGCCCCGGGCAACCTCCCCGCGGCGGTACGGGTCCTCACCCGCGGCGACGTCGAGGCCTGCGCCCCGTCGGTCGAGTCCGTGCCGGTCGCGCCCACGGACGGCGCGTACTTGCTCTTCACGTCCGGCACCACGGGCCGGCCCAAGGGCGTGCCGATCTCGCACGCCAACGCGGCCGCGTTCCTGTCCGCCAACACCGAGCGATACGGCTTCTCGGAGGGCGACCGGTTCACCAACACCTTCGACCAGACCTTCGACCTGTCGGTCTTCGACCTGTTCATGGCCTGGGGGAGCGGCGGCTGCCTGGTCCCGATGGACACCTACGACCTGATGACGCCGCTGGACTTCGTCCGTGTCAACGACATCACCGTCTGGTTCTCGGTCCCGTCGGTGGCGGTGCTCCAACACCGCCGCGGCGCGCTGGAGCCGGACAGCCTGCCGTCGCTGCGCTGGAGCCTGTTCTGCGGCGAGGCGCTGCCCGCAGCCACCGCCCAGGCCTGGCAGGACGCCGCGTCCGGGTCCGTGGTGGAGAACCTGTACGGGCCGACCGAGGCGACCATCGCCTGCCTGGTGCACCGCTGGGACCCGAAGACCTCGCCGGCCGGAGTCGTCAACGGCGTCGTCTCGATCGGCTCCCCCTACCCGGGCATGGCCGCCGCCGTGCTCGCGGAGGACGGCAGCCCGGTGCCCAACGGCGAGACCGGCGAGCTCTGCCTCTCCGGGCACCAGGTCTTCGAGGGCTACCTGAACGCGCCCGAGCAGACCGGGGGCGCCTTCCACATCACCCCGTCTGCGTACGGCCCCGACCACCGCTGGTACCGCACCGGGGACCTGGTACGCCGCCTGGACAGCGGCGAGTACGGCTACGTGGGCCGACTGGACACCCAGGTCAAGATCCTTGGTCACCGGATCGAGATGGGCGAGGTGGAGGCGCATCTGCTGCGGCAGGAGCGCATCGACCAGGCCGTCGTCGTCGCCGTTCCGGGCGACGAGGAAGGCGTGACCGTGCTCGCCGGCATCCTGGCGGGCGACGACCTCGACGTCTACGACGTGGACGAGGAACTGCGCCGGACGCTGCCCCCGTACATGATCCCGCTGACCTACCACCTGCTGGACGCCTTCCCGTTGAACGACAACGGCAAGGTCGACCGCAAGGTGCTGCGCCTGCGGGTCGTCTCCGGGGAACTGGAACCGGTCCTCCTGTGAGCGGGTCGGAACAGAAAGGAACGCCACAGATGAACGACGCTGCCGCGGTCGCCGCACTGCGCGCCCGCGTACGCGGGGAGGTGCTGCTGCCGGGCGACGACGGGTTCGCCGCCCGGTGCGCGGGCTTCCAGACCGCCTACCGGCACCGGCCCTTCGTGCTGGTCCGCGCGTCCCACCCCGAGGACGTGGTGGCCGCCGTGCAGTACGCCGCAGACCAGGGCCTGCCGGTGGCGGTCCAGGCGACCGGGCACGGCCTCTCGGTCGCCACTGACGGGGGCGTGCTCATCAGCACCGCCGGCCTGTCGCAGGTCACGGTCGACGCCCCGGCCCGCACGGCGCGGATCGGAGCGGGCGCGCGGTTCGCCGCCGTCGTCGACGCGGCGGCCCGCTACGGCTTGGCCCCGCTCAACGGCTCCGCGCCCGGAGTCGGCGCGGTCGGGTACGTCCTGGGCGGCGGACTCGGGCTGCTGGCACGGGAGTTCGGGTACGCGGCCGACCGGGTGCGGTCGATCGACATCGTCACCGCCGATGCCCGGTCGCGGCGGGTCACGGCGGACAGCGACCCCGAGCTGTTCTGGGCGCTGCGCGGGGCGGGCGCGAACTTCGGCGTGGTCACCGGAATGGAGATCGACCTGGTCCCGGTCAGCCGGCTGTACGGCGGGGAGCTGGTCTTCGACCTCGCCCGCACCCCGGGCCTGCTCGCCGACTACCTGCGCTGGACCGAGGGCCTCCCGGAGGAGCTGACCTCCTCGGTGTCGCTGCTCAACTATCCCGACCTGCCCTTCTTCCCCGCCGTCCTGCGCGGCCGGTTCGTGGCCCACGTGCGCATCGCGTACACCGGGGACTCCCGCACGGGCGCTCAGCTGGTCGCCCCGCTGCGCGCGCTCGGGGCCCGGCTGTCCGACACCGTCGCGGAGATGCCGTACACCGAGTGCGGTGCGATCTACAACGACCCGCCGCAGCCGCACGCCTACCAGGGCGACAACGTCCTGCTCCGCGCCTTCGGCCCGGAACAGGCCGCCGAGGTGACCGAGTTGGTGGGGCCGGGCGGGGACGTCCCGTGCGTGCTCGACGTCCGCCATCTGGGCGGGGCGCTCGGCCGGCCGGCCGCGGTGCCCAACGCGGTGGGACACCGCTCGGCCCGCTACCTCCTGCGCGTCCTGATGCCCCTGATGGGTGCGTCGCCGGACGAGGCGCGCAGCGCCGGGGAGAAGGTGCTGGGGACGCTGGTCGCCGAGTCCGTCGGTGGCCGGTTCCAGAGCCTGGTGTACGGAGGGTGCGCGGAGGGTGCTCCGACCGCGCCGGCCACGGATTTCTGGGAGCCGGCCGACCACCGCCGGCTGGCCGGGCTGAAGGCCGAAATCGACCCGGCCAACATGTTCCGCTGCAATCGCAATATCGAGCCGGCGAGCTGATAGAGCGGCCACCGAAGAAAAGTGTTCCGAGTTGCGGGGGGGGCGGCCGGGGGCGCGCGGGCCCGCGCGCGGGGGGCTGAGGTTTGGGGGGGGGGGGACGGCGGGGTCGCGGGAGCGCGGACCGGCCGCG
>NZ_JBHYVM010000045.1:22728-63351 GCF_042750105.1 Streptomyces sp. NPDC059443
CTCAACCTCACTCCTACCTCTAACAATCCCCCCCCGCCCGCGCTGCCCCACCCCCCCCCCGCCCCCGCCCCGCCGGGGGCCGCCCCCCCCCGCCCCCCCCCCCCCCCCCCGCTTCGGCATGTCCTTATTTCGTGGAGGATTCCGCGAAGGATTCCTCGGAACGTTCCTCGGAGCCAGTGGAAACGAGCCCGTCCAGGGCTGCTCCGAGACCCCCCAGAGAGTCCAGGGAATGCACTCCCTCAGCGGTCGCCTCCACGTCGAACCAGGCCCGGAAGTCCACCGGATGGCCGATGAGTTCGGCCGGGCTACGGGGCAACACCGCAGCTCGGGCGGCATCTTCCGACTCCCACAGCATCAGGGCGCCCCAGCGGCCCGTCGCCGGGTCCGACAGCCAGATCTTCAGGAGCAGACCCGGAATGCCCGTCCAGTGCTCCGACTCCTCTCGGATGAAATCCCGGAGCGTTCCTGCGGTCGCTTGCGCATCAGTGAGGTCCCACCACGCGATCATTGCCTTCATGGCGCCATCCTAGAGGGTGATGGCCGCCGTCTCGTGGGCGGTACTCAATCAAAGCACCAGTGAATAAAGCGAATTGAGTAGTCAATACTCAGGCGTGGGCGGCGGGCTGGTGATCGAATGGGGGACATCGGGCACGGCTGGCGGGGACCCGGTACGGGAGACCGACCGGCTTCGCCGAGCCGGCTGTTGACATTGGAGGACGAGTGGCGCCAACCGATCTGTCGATCCTGGACCTGCCGTACGACGCGGATCCGGACCCCGACGAGCTGGTGCGGGCGGCGATGGAGTGGCACTTCAGCCCGGAGACCGGATCGCCGTTCTGGCTGAAGCGGGCCGAGACCCTCGACTTCAACCCCCTGTCGGACGTCAAGGGCCACGCCGACCTGACCCTCTTCCCGAACGTCGCCAACGAGCTGCGGGACGTGCCCGCGGCCGACCTGGTGCCGCGCGGCTACGGTGAACGCCCCGACGTCGTCGGCGTCTTCGAGAGCGGCGGCACCACCGGCGCGCCCAAGCGGGTGGTCTGCCCGGCCGACTGGCTGGAGAAGCTGGTCGGTTGGAGCAACGCCAACCTCGACGTGCACGGCTTCCCGCGCGGCGTCGACTGGCTGGGGATCACCCCGTCCGGTCCCCACGTCGTCGGCGAGATCTTCCGGCGCTCGGCCCGCACCCACGGCCGGTACGCCTTCCAGGTCGACCTCGACCCGCGCTGGGTCAAGCGCCTGATCGCGGACGGCAAGGGAAGCCAGGCCGATGCCTACGCCGAGCACGTCATCGACCAGGCCGCCCACGTCCTGCGCACCCAGGACATCGGTGTGATGACCGTGACCCCGCCGCTGCTGGAGCGCATCGCCCAGCACGAGGAGCTCGTCGAGCTCGTCAACCGGAAGGTGAAGGCCATCCGCTGGGGCGGCACCCAGATGGACCCCGACACCGAGGCCCTCTACCGCACCGAGATCTTCCCCGAGACCACCCTCTACGGGCACTACGGCAGCACGATGATCCTCGGGATCGCCGGTCAGCGCCACGGCACCCCGCTCGGTGCGCCGTGCGTGTTCGACACCTTCTCGCCGTACATCACCTTCCAGGTCGTGGACCCCGCCACCCGTGAGCCGGTGGCGTACGGGGAGCGCGGCCAGGTCGTGATGCACCACGTCAGCAAGGCCCTGCTGCTGCCCAACAACCTGGAGCGCGACACCGCGATCAGGGTGGCCGCGCCCGAGGGCCGCGTCGGCGACTCGGCCGCGGGCATCGCCCCGGTCGCCCGCTTCGACGACGAGGTCGTCATCGAGGGGGTCTACTGATGGCCGCGGAGCAGCCGAAGGGGCAGGACGGGCAGGCCCACGAGACGCCCGTACTGGACGCTCTGGGCCCGGCCGGCCCGTACCGCGCCCACAACCGCCAGGAGATCACCGACGTGACCGGCGCGGTCATGGCCGAGATGAGCCTGGTGCCCGCGCTCTACGTCAACCGGGCGATGAAGGCCCTGCACGCCGCGACCCCGCTGCCCGCCGCCGAGCGGGCCGGGGCCCTGGCCCGTGCCGCCGAGCTGTTCCGCACGGCGACGCTCGGCGGGCTGACCGTACAGGAGTACGAGGCGGCCGTCAGTCGCGTCTCCGGCCTGCCCATCGAGGTCATCCGGGTCGCCACCGCGACCTGCGCCGAGCGGGTCGCGAACTCCTACCGCAGCGCCCAGCTCGCCCGGCCCGCCGGAGCGGTGCCCGACTGGCGCGACCCGCTGGTGCACACCTCCCAGGCCGTGTGGACCCGGCGCGGCGAGGTGCTTGCCGTCCACGTCCCCGGCAACCACCCCGGCACGCACGGGTTCTGGCCGGAGGCGCTGGCCCTGGGCTACCGGGTCGTCGTCCGCCCCGCCGCCCGCGAGCCGTTCACCGCGCACCGCCTGGTCCTCGCCCTGCGCGAGGCCGGGTTCGGCGGCGACCACGTCGTCCTGCTGCCCTGCGGCCACGAGGCGGCCGACGCCATCGTGCGGGGCGCGGACCTCGCCTACGGCGGGGACGAGGTGATCCGCCAGTACGCCGACGATCCCGGAGTGCTCTCCCTCCAGCCGGGCCGCTCGAAGATCCTGCTGACCGCGGACACCGACTGGCGCGACCACCTCGACATGATCGTCGACTCGGTGACCCGGCACGCCGGCAGTGGCTGCGTCAACGCCACCGCCGTGCTGGTCGAGGGCGACCCGGCCCCGCTCGCGGGCGCGATCGCCGAACGGCTGGCCGCACTGCCCAGCCTGCCGCCGTACGACGAGAAGGCCGTCCTGCCGGTGCAGAACACCAAGGCGGCGCGCGCACTGGAGAAGTTCGTGCTCGACCGGGCCCAGGGCACCCGCGCCTGGCTCGGCGGCACCGGGTTCGTCGACGAGCTCGGCGACGGCAGCGCCGTACTGCGTCCGGCCGTCCATCAGGTCGACTCTGCCGACGCCCCCCAGCTCTCCGCCGAAGTCCCCTTCCCCTGCGTGTGGGTCGGGCCGTGGAGCCGCGCGGACGACGTCGAGCCGCTGCGCGACACCCTGGTCCTGACCGTCGTCACCGAAGACGAGCACCTCGTACAGGCGCTGATCGACGAACCGACGATCAGCAACCTGCACGTCGGAAGCCATGCCACCCACTGGCACCGCCCCGGTCTGCCGCACGACGGCTACCTGGGCGAGTTCCTGATGCGAAGCAAGACCGTCGTCCGCGTCTGAAGCCGAAGCACAAGCCCACGCAAGCAGACCGCCGACGCACACACGGTCCGCCCTCCCGGCGGCCGGAGCAATGTCCAGCCAGCAGCCGCTGCAAACCCAGGGAGCGATGTGTCCCGCCGCCTGTTCACCTCGGAGTCCGTGACCGAAGGTCACCCCGACAAGATCGCTGACCAGATCAGCGACTCCATCCTCGACGAGCTCCTGCGCCAGGACCCCACCTCGCGCGTCGCCGTGGAGACCCTGATCACGACCGGTCTGGTCCACGTCGCCGGCGAGGTGACGACCAAGGCGTACGCCGACATCCCGACGCTGATCCGCACCAAGGTCCTGGAGATCGGCTACGACTCCTCGGCCAAGGGCTTCGACGGAGCGTCCTGCGGGGTCGAGGTCTCCATCGGCGCCCAGTCCCCGGACATCGCCCAGGGCGTCGACACCGCGTACGAGACCCGGGTGGAGGGTGCCGCCGCAGGTGAGGAAGGAGACGAGCTCGACAAGCAGGGCGCGGGCGACCAGGGCCTCATGTTCGGCTACGCCTCGGACGAGACCCCGGAGCTGATGCCGCTCCCGATCCACCTGGCGCACCGGCTCTCGCGCCGTCTGTCGGAGGTCCGCAAGGACGGCACGATCCCGTACCTGCGCCCGGACGGGAAGACCCAGGTCACCATCGAGTACGACGGCGACCGGGCCGTGCGCCTCGACACGGTCGTCGTCTCCTCGCAGCACGCCCCGGACATCGACCTGGAGAACCTGCTGGCCCCGGACATCCGGGAGCACGTCGTCGAGCACGTCCTGCGCCTCCTCCAGGAGGACGGCATCAAGCTGGAGACCGAGGGTTACCGGCTGCTGGTGAACCCCACCGGCCGTTTCGAGATCGGCGGCCCGATGGGCGACGCCGGCCTCACCGGCCGCAAGATCATCATCGACACGTACGGCGGCATGGCCCGCCACGGCGGCGGCGCCTTCTCCGGCAAGGACCCGTCCAAGGTCGACCGCTCGGCCGCGTACGCCATGCGCTGGGTCGCCAAGAACGTCGTCGCCGCCGGCCTCGCCTCGCGCTGCGAGGTCCAGGTCGCGTACGCCATCGGCAAGGCCGAGCCGGTGGGTCTGTTCGTCGAGACCTTCGGCACCAACAACGTCGACACCAGCCTGATCGAGAACGCAATTGCCGAGGTCTTCGACCTGCGCCCGGCCGCGATCATCCGCGACCTCGACCTGCTGCGCCCGATCTACGCCCAGACCGCCGCGTACGGCCACTTCGGCCGCGAACTCCCCGACTTCACCTGGGAACGCACCGACCGCGTCGACGCCCTGCGCCGGGCCGCGGGCATCTGACGGGCCACGGACGAGACTCGACGGGAGCAACGCAGCGATGCGCATAGCGGTGTCAGGGTCGATCGCGACCGACCATCTCATGGCCTTCCCCGGCCGTTTCACCGACCAGCTGATCCCCGATCAGCTCGCCCACATCTCGTTGTCCTTCCTGGTCGACGACCTGGAGGTGCGCCGCGGCGGGGTGGCGGCCAATATTGCCTACGGCCTCGGCCGGCTGGGGCTGACGCCCCTGCTGGTCGGGTCCGTCGGCCTCGACTTCGGCCCGTACGAAGTCTGGCTCAAGGAGCACGGCGTCGACACGGGCGCTGTCCGGGTGTCCGACACGGTGCAGACCGCACGGTTCGTCTGCATCACGGACCAGGACAGCAACCAGATCGCCGCCTTCTACGCGGGCGCGATGAGCGAGGCCCGGGAGATCGACCTGGCGGCAGCTGCCGCGCAGGACCGGCCCGACCTCGTCCTGGTCTGCGCGAACGACCCGGCGGCGATGATCCGCCACACCCGGCAGGCCATGGGCCTGGGCATCCCCTTCGCCGCCGACCCCTCGCAGCAGCTCGCCCGGCTGACCGGCGAGGAGGCCACCGAACTCGTGAACGGCGCCACCTGGCTGTTCACCAACGAGTACGAGGCCGCGCTGCTGGCCGAGCGCACCGGGCGCACCCGCGAGGACATCCTCGCGAGCGTCGGCACCTGGGTGACGACCCTCGGCGAGCGCGGCGTACGGATCGAGCGCGCGGGGGAACCCGAGCTCCTCGTCCCGGCCGTCCCGTGCGAGCACGTCACCGACCCCACCGGGGCCGGCGACGGCTTCCGCGCCGGCTTCCTCGCGGCCGTCGCGGCCGGCCTGCCGCTGGTGGCGGCCTGCCGCCTCGGCTGCGCGGTGGCGTCGTCCGTGCTGGACACCGTCGGCCCCCAGGGCTACGCGGCCGCCCCGGGCCTCCTGGCGGAGCGCGTGCGCGGCGCGTACGGGGCGGCGGCCGCCGAACAGCTGTGGCCGGTCCTCGGGCGGGAATCATGACGCTGCGCGAGACGCTCGCCTCCGGGACCCGGTCCTTCTCCTTCGAGTTCTTCCCGCCCAAGACGGAGGCCGGCCACCGCAACGTGTGGGACGCCATCCGGCGGATCGAGCCGCTGGCACCCACCTTCGTCTCCGTCACGTACGGGGCCGGCGGGTCCTCCCGGGACCGAACCGTGGAACTGACGAAGCGGATCGCGTCCGACACGACCCTGCGTCCGGTGGCCCACCTCACCGCGGTGGGGCACTCGGTCGCCGAACTGCGCCGCATCATCGGCCAGTACGCGGATGCGGGCGTACGCGACGTCCTGGTCCTGCGGGGGGATCCGCCCGGGGACCCGCGGGGGCCTTGGGTGCCGCACCCGGACGGGTTCACCTACGCCCACGAACTGGTCACCCTCGTACGGGAGGCCGGGGCGTTCAGCGTCGGTGTGGCGGCGTTCCCCGAACGCCATCCGCGCTCCGTCGACTGGGACGGCGAGATCCGGCACTTCGTGGCCAAGTGCCGGGCGGGCGCCGACTATGCCGTCACGCAGATGTTCTTCGACGTCGAGGACTACCTGCGGTTGCGCGACCGGGTGGCCGCCGCGGGCTGTGACATCCCGATCATCCCGGAGATCATGCCGGCGACCGACGTGCGGCAGATCCGCCGCTTCGCCGAACTGAGCAACGCGGCCTTCCCGGAGGAGCTGGCCCGCCGGCTCGACGCCGCGCGCGACCGGCCCGACGAGGGCCACCGCATCGGTGTGGAGTACGCCGTCGCCATGTCCGAACGGCTGCTCGCCGAAGGGGCCCCGGGGCTGCACTACATCACCTTGAACCGGTCCATGGCGACGCTGGACATCCACCGCGCCGTCATGGCCGCCCAGGCGGTCACCGCCTGACCCTCAGCAGCGCGACCCGGCTCGGGATTTTCGTTTTCGAAATACCCCGGCCGGGTTGTGCTGTTGTGCCATGCCCATTGCCATAAACGACAGTTCTGCCCGGCAAGGGAGGTAGTTATTGGACACCTTCCCCGGAGCAGTAGATGATTTTAAGGAAACGCCGAACCGGCGATCCGAAGGGGGAGGAGTGGAGTGCACGCATCCGATGCGAATCCACGGGAAGTAGAATTCGCAGCCGTTATCGCCGAGATCTGGTGTGAGGTCCTGGAAGTCCCCGCAGTGGGTGACGAGGACAACTTCTTCGATCTTGGCGGCCACTCCCTGCTGCTCCAGATGGTCCGGGAGCGGGTCGTCCAGCGCACCGGGAAGAACATCGAGCTCATCGAGTTCTTCACGCACCCGACCGTGCGCTCCCTCGCGCGCCGCCTGGAGACCGAGGGGACCGGCACGCCCGCCGCGGCCGCCGACGGCCGACGCCGTCCGGCAGGCCGGCTCAACCGCCTGGGAAACCGCCGGGCCCAGCTCGGCGGAAATGCCTCGGACACCCGCGGAGAATTCGGTGAGTGACAGCGAACCCCAGGAATACACCGACGGCTTCATCGCCGTCGTCGGAATGGCTGGCCGCTTTCCCGGCGCCGCCGACATCGATGAATTCTGGGCCAATCTCTCGTCCGGGACCGACTCGGTCACCCGCGATGCCCCCCAGGTCGTCCCGGGCGGCGCGCCCGACGGCGGCGACCTCACCTACGTGCCGTCACGCGGCCGGCTGGACGGCGCCGAGTGGTTCGACGCCGACTACTTCGGCTACTCCGCGAAGGAGGCGTTCCTGCTCGACCCGCAGCACCGGGTCTTCCTGGAATGCGCGGCCGCGGCCCTGGAGGACGCGGGCGCCGACCCCGACCGCTTCCCCGGCGCCATCGGTGTCTACGGCGGCTCCACCGAGACCCGGTACGCGGAGGTGCTCACGGCCCAGCGCGCCCAGCTCGCCGGAGTGACCGAGGACGACATCGTCCTCGGCACCGCACCCGACTTCCTGGTCTCCCGCACGGCCGAGCGACTGGGCCTGCGGGGCCCGGCCGTCGCCGTGCAGTCGGCCTGCGCCACCGCTCTGGTGGCCATCCACACCGCCGGGCGCGGCCTGCTCGCCGGCGACTGCGACATGGCCCTGGCGGGCGGCGTCGCCGTGCACGTACCGCCGAAGAAGATCACGTGGACCGGACCGGACGGCACCCTGGCGCCCGACGGCGTCTGCCGCGCCTTCGACGCGAAGGGGGAGGGGACCGTCGCCGGCAACGGAGTTGGCGTGGTCGTCCTCAAGCGCCTGTCCGACGCGCTGGCCGACGGCGACCACATCCGCGCCGTCGTCCGCGGCTCGGCCGTGACCAACGACGGCTCGGGCCGGATCGGCTTCACTGCGCCCAGCGTGGCCGGCCAGGTCGCCGCGGTCCGGGAGGCCCAGCTCACTGCGGGCACCGACGCCCGCACCATCACGTACGTGGAGGCGCACGGCACCGCCACCCCGCTCGGCGACCCGATCGAGGTCACGGCCCTCACCCAGGCCTTCCGGGCCGACACCGACGATCAGGGCTTCTGCGCCATCGGCTCGGTGAAGACCAACATCGGGCACGCCGACGCGGCTGCCGGCGCCGCGGGCTTCGTCAAGACCGTCCTGGCTCTCGGCCAGCGGCAGATCCCGCCGAGCCTGCACTTCACCGAGCCCAACCCCCAGATCGACTTCGCCACCGGCCCGTTCAAGGTCGCCACCGAACTCACCGACTGGGAGCCGGGCGACTTCCCCCGTCGCGCCGGCGTGAGCTCCTTCGCGGTCGGCGGCGTCAACGCCCATCTGGTCCTGGAAGAGGCCCCGCAGCGGCCGGCGCGCGAGTCCGAGCGGCGCGCCCACCTGCTGGTGCACTCCGCGCGCACCCCGTCCGCGCTGCGCACCCGGCTGGCCCGGTTCGACGACCACCTCGCCGGCGCCGCGACCCCGGCCACCGCGGACGTCGCCTGGACCCTCCAGACGGGCCGGCGCGAGCACGCGTACCGCGCGTTCGCCGTCGCGGGCGACGGCCCGGCCCGGGAGCCGGTCCGCTCCGCCGAACCCCCGCGGGAGCGGCCCGTGGTGTTCCTCTTCCCGGGCCGGATCGGACCGGCCGAGGCCTGGCGGCTGCACACCACCGAGCCCGCCTTCCGGGAGGCCTTCGGCGCCGCCCTCGACGGCGCCGACGACCGGCTCGTCCGCGAGGTACGGGACGTGGCCCGGGGCCTGGCCTGGCCCGACGACCCGGTGGTGCGCGACACCTACGTCTTCGCCTTCGAGTACGCCCTGGCCTCGCTCTGGCAGCGCTGGGGCATCCGGCCGGGCGCGGTGCACGGCACCGGCGTCGGCGCGCTGGTCGCGGCCGTCGTCGCGGGAGTCTTCCCGCTCGCTGACGCGCTGCGCCTGATCACGGAACCGGTCCGGACCCGCGGCGGCGACGACGAACTGCGCACGCTGGTGCGGTCCCTGGCTCCGCAGCCGCACCGGATCCCTGTCGTCCTCGGCGATGGCACCTGGTACGGCACGCAGACGCCGATCGAGGCCGAGCGCTGGGCCGGTGAGCTGCGCGAGCCGGCCGACCCGGACGCCGCGCTGGACACGGTCCTGGCCGACCCCGAGCGCATCCTGCTCCAGGTGGGCGCCGGCTCCAGCCTGGTCACCCTCGCCGGGCAGCAACCGCGCCACACCCCCGGGCACCTCGTGCTCGCCGGGCTGGCCGCACCCGACGCCTCCGGCGACGCGCTGGCCGCCCTGTACGACGCACTCGGGCACCTGTGGCTGTCCGGGGCGCGGATCTCTTGGGCGGGCGTGCACGAGGGTGAGCGCCGGGCCAAGGTCGCGCTGCCCACCTACCCCTTCGAGCGGCTCCCGTACCTGGTGCGCCACCCGGCGGAGGAGGCCCATGCGGCCACCGGCGCCGGCGCTGCCGGAACCGGCGCCGCCGGGACCAGTGCGGCGTACGACCGGCCCGCGGACGACGAGCCCGCCCCCCTGAGCGGCGCTCAGGCCGGCGGGAGCCGGCCGGAGTCCGAGGACCGTCCCGCGGACGACACCCCCCTCGGCGTGGTGCTGCGGCTGTTCGGCGAGGCCCTCGGACTGCCCGACATCGAACCCGACGAGAACTTCTTCGAACTCGGCGGTGACTCCCTCATCGCCGTGAAGCTCTTTGCCCAGCTCAGGGAGATCTACCCGGTCGAGATCAAGATGCGTGCGCTGTTCGAGTCCGCGACGGCGGTCGACCTGGCCGCACTGATCGAGCAGCAGCTGGCCGACCCGCACCAGGACACGGAAGAGGAGTCCGCATGAACGGCACCGGAGCCGCAATCGGCGTCGGACCCGCACCCGAGGCCGCCACGGCGGCCGACCTGCAGGCCCGCTGGCTCTCCGGCCGCAGGCCCAGGACGGACACCACGCTCGACCTGTATTGCTTCGCCCACGCGGGCGGTTCGGCAGGCGAGTTCGTCCGCTGGGCCGGCTCCCTGCCCGGAGTCCGCCTCTGGGCGGTCAAGCTGCCCGGCCGCGCACCGCGGCAGGACGAAGCCCCGTACAAGCGGATCGACGACCTGGTCACGGACCTCGTCGAGCAGGTCGACTTCGGCCGCCGGGACTTCGCCTTCTTCGGTCACAGCCTGGGCGCCCTGATCGCGTTCGAGACCACCCGCGCGCTGCGCCGGGCCGGTCTGCGTCAGCCCCGCGCCCTGCTGCTGTCCTCCATGCAGCCGCCGCCCCTCACGGCCCGGCAGGGCGTCTGCCTGCTGCCGGACGACGAGTTGCTGGCCCAGATCGAGAGCCGCTGGGGCGCGCTGCCCATGGTCGTCCACGAGGAGCCGGACCTCAAGCGGCTCGCGCTGCGCTACCTGCGTGCGGACGCCGAACTCGCCGACTCCCACGAGTACGTCGTCGAGGACCCGCTGGACATCCCGATCACGGCCTTCGCCGGCGACGAGGAGGACCCGGGCCAGCTCGACTGGGCCGCCCACACCCGCAGCGCCTTCGCCACGCACCTCCTGCCCGGCGGCCACTTCTACTTCCGCGACCCGCAGTCGCAGGCCCAGCTCCTGCGCCTCATCGGCGACGCACTGAGCACGGAGAACTAGGGGACAGCCATGCGTTACACCACCTTCGGCCGCAACACGGGCCTGCGCGTCTCCGAGTACGCCCTCGGCACCGCCAACTTCGGCACCCTGTGGGGTGGCGGCGCCAACCGCGAGGAGTCCCGCAAGATCTTCGACCGCTTCGCCGAGGCCGGCGGCACCTTCATCGACTCGGCCGACAACTACCAGATCGGCGAGTCGGAGAAGCTCCTCGGGGAGTTCCTCGGTGCCGAGCGCGACCACTTCGTGGTCAGCACCAAGTTCACCCTGGGAGCCGGCCGCGCCCGGATCTCCAACACGGGCAACAGCGCCAAGAACATCCGCAGTTCGGTCGAGGCCAGCCTCAAGCGGCTCGGCACCGACTACATCGACGTGTACTGGGCCCACCTGCCCGATTCGGTCACCCCGGTCGAGGAGATCCTGGGCGCCCTCGACGGCCTGGTCCGGTCCGGCAAGATCCTGTACGCCGGGCTCTCCAACTTCCCGGCCTGGCGGATCTCCCGAGCCGTCACCCTCGCCGAACTGCGCTCGCTGACCCGGCTGGTGGGCATCCAGTTTGAGTACAGCCTCGCCGAGCGCGGTGCGGACCGCGAGCTGATCCCCATGGCCGAGGCCCTGGGCCTGGGCACCGCCCTGTGGTCGCCGCTCGGCGGGGGACTGCTCACCGGTAAGTACCGGCAGAGCCGCAGCGGCCGCCTCAGCGACTGGGAGGGCCAGGCCATCCGGGTCGAGGACTCCGAGCAGCGCACCGCCGTCATCGACGCCGTGCTCGCCGTCGCCGAGGAGACGGGCGCCCCCGCCGGACAGGTCGCCATGGCCTGGCTGCGCGCCCGGGCGGCGCGCTCGGCCACCGCGCTGGTGCCCGTCATCGGCCCGCGGACCGTCGACCAGCTCGACGACTACCTGGCCTCGCTGGAGCTCACCCTCGACGACGGCCAGTTCGATCGGCTGGAGCAGGCTGGCGCGATCCGACTCGGCCAGCCCTACGAGCTGATCGCCGGCCACCAGGACGCCGCGCTGGGCCGCTCAGGCGACCGGTTCATCCTCCCGACCACTCCCGTGGCCTGACGGCCGGCGTGTGTACGGGACTTCGACGAGAAAGGGAAGGGCGGACCGCATGACGGACCTCGCACCGGGCGACCTCGACCTCTGCCCAAGCTTCGACCCCGGCTTCGACCTCGACGCCCACGTCGCCGTCGTCGGCATGGCGGCGCGCTTCGGGCAGGCCGCGGACCTCAACGCGTTCCGCGGGGGCCGGCCGGCCGACGCGTCGGACGCGACCGCCGGGCCGCTGGCCGACGCCGACGCGTTCGACCACAGGTTCTTCGGCATCTCACCGCGCGAGTCGGCGATCCTCGACCCGCAGCAGCGCATCCTGCTGGAGTGCGCCCAGCACGCCCTGGAGGACGCCGCCCACGATCCGGCCCGCGACGAGGCGGTCGTCGGCATCTACGCGGGCGGCGCCACCACGGCCCACGCGGCGCGGCTGCGCCGCCATGCCGTCGGGTCGCCCCACCTCGACGACCGGCAGGTCCGGGCCGGCACCGGGGCCGACTTCCTCGCCTCCCGCGTCGCCTACAAGCTGGGGATGACCGGCCCCGCCGTCTCCGTGCAGGCCGCCGGGGCGACGGCCCTGGTCGCGGTGCACACCGCCGTCCAGGCGCTGCTCGGCGGCGAGTGCGACCTCGCCCTGGCCGGGTCGGTCACCGTGCACGCCCCCGCGGGCGGCGCCCCGAGCGGCGGCTGCGCGGTGGCCGTGCTGAAGCCGCTCCGGGCCGCCCTGGAGGGCGGCGACCGGATCTACGCCGTCGTCCGCGGCACCGCCGTCGGCACGACGGGACCCGGGGAGTCCGCCGAGGAGGGCCGCGCCCGCATCGTCCGCGACGCCCTCGCGGTGAGCGGTGTCGCCGCGGACACGGTCGTCGCGGTGGACACCCCCGCCGGGACGAGCGTCACCGACACCGCACCCGCCGCGGCCGCGTTCGTACGGGCCGTCCTCGCGGTGTACGACGGAGGGGACCGGCCGGCCGGTGGCGACGTGCCGCGGCGTGCCGCGGTGAGCGGCTCCGGCCCCTTCGGCACGCACGCCCATGCGGTCGTCGAGCAGGCGCCGGCTGCGGTCTCCGCCGGCACGCCCGAGCCCGCCGCCGCGTCCGCCCGCACGCCCGAGCCCGCCGCGGACGGCTGGCAGCTGCTCCCGTACTCGGCGAAGTCCGCAACCGCGCTGGCCGCGGTGGCGGCGCGGCTCGGCCGCCACCTGGACCGTGCCGAGGACGCCGCCGCGCTCCAGGACGCAGCCTGGACCCTGCAGACCGGCCGGACGCGGTACACCCACCGGGGCTTCGCGGTGGCCCGCGACCACGCCGAGGCGGCCGCCGCGCTCGCCGAAGTCAAGGTCAAGGTCAAGGAGCGGTCCGCGGGGAGTACCGCGGGCGGCCCGCCGCCAGTGGTGTTCACCTTCCCCGGGCACGGCGGCCAGCACGTCGGCATGGCCCGCGGGCTGTACCGCCTCGACCCGCGCTTCCGGGCCGATCTGGACGCGTGCGTCGCGCACGTCCGGGACGCCTCCGGCGTGGACATCGGCGTCGTCTTCGACCCCGAGGGGGAAGCGGCCGAGGCGGCGGCCCGCCGCTGCGTCGCGGATGGCCAGATCGCGCAACTCGCGGTCTTCGTACTGGAGTACGCTCTCGCCAAGGCCTTCATCCGCTGGGGTGTGCGCCCTGCGGCGGTCGTCGGCCACAGCCTCGGCGGGTACGCCGCCGCCTGCATCGCCGGGGTGTTCTCCTTCCCCGACGCCGTCAGGATGGTCCTCAAGCGCACCGAGCTGCTGCTCACCCTGGCCCCGGGCGCCATGGCGGCCGTACGGCTGCCCGAGGCCGAGCTGCTGCCGCTGCTCCCCGAGGGTGTCGGGATCGCCGTGATCAGCGGCCCCGACCAGGTGACCGTCTCCGGTCCGCGCGAGGCGGTGGAGCGGTTCGTCGAGGAGCACGCGTCCAAGGGGCTGGAGACGCGCCTGCTGAAGGTCCCGGGGGCCGGCCACTCCTCGCTGGTCGACGCGGTGCTCGACGAGTACGAGGCGTTCCTCGCCGACATCGAGTTCCACCGGCCGGCGATCCGCGTGATCTCGGACACCAGCGGGACCTGGGCCGACCCGGAGGAGATCCGCACCCCCGGCTACTGGTGCCGGCACATGCGCCACGCCGTGCGCTACCACGACGTCCTGGAGACGCTGAACGCCCTGCAGGGCTGCGCCCTCGTCGAGGTCGGCCCCGGCACCACGCTCACCTCGCTGGCCCGCCGCCACGCGGAACTGCGCTGGAACCACCCGATCCTGCAGGCCCTGCCGCATCCGACCGACGAGACGCCCGACCCGAAGGTCCTGCTGTCGGCGCTAGGCGCGCTGTGGGCCGCCGGCGTCGAGATCGAGTGGGCGGCGTTGCACCCGCTGCGCGCCCCCCGCAGGACCTCCCTGCCGGGCTACCCGTACGAACGCACCGCGTTCCCCCTGCCCGCGGCCTGACCGGCCGGGCACCTCCCGCACCCATCGCACGCCCGCATTTGCGTTCCACCCGCCACCGTCGACGACGACTAGGAGAGCAGTGACCATGGAGAAGAGCCTGTACGAGCTCGGCGAGATGCCGCCGCTCGGCTCCGTTCCGGAGAAGATGTACGCGTCCGTGATCCGCCAGGACCGCTTCGGCGAGCCGAAGAAGTCCTTCGCCACCGAGGTCATCGACACCCCCAGGCCGGGCCGCGGCCAGGTACTCGTCTGGGTGATGGCGGCCGGCATCAACTTCAACAACGTCTGGGCCGGCCTCGGCTACCCCCTGGACGTCATCGCCGCCCGCCAGAAGCGCGGCGAGCCCGAGGACTTCCACATCGGCGGCTCCGAGGGCTCGGGTGTGGTCTTCGCCGTCGGCGAGGGCGTGGCCGGGGTCTCCGTGGGCGACCAGGTCGTCCTCTCCGGCGGCCAGTGGGACGAGACCGCGGAGGACATCCGTCTCGGCGGCGACCCGACGTTCTCGCCCACCCTGCAGGCCTGGGGGTACGAGTCCAACTACGGCACCTTCGCCCAGTTCGCGCTCGTCAACGACTACCAGTGCCACCCGAAGCCGAAGAACCTCACGTGGGAGTCCGCCGCCTCCTTCATCCTCACCGGCTCCACCGCGTACCGCCAGCTGTTCGGCTGGGCGCCCCACACGGTCAAGCCGGGCGACCCGGTGCTCATCTGGGGCGGCGCCGGAGGGCTCGGGTCCATGGCCATCCAGCTGGTGCGCAACGCGGGCGGGCTGCCCGTCGCGGTGGTCTCCAGCGAGGAGCGCGCCGAGTACTGCCGCGGCCTCGGTGCGGTCGGCACGATCAACCGCCGCGACTTCTCCCACTGGGGCCGGATGCCTGATCTCAACGACCCGGCCGCGTACGGCACCTGGATGCGCGAGCTGCGCGGTTTCGGCCGCGCCTACTGGGAGGCACTCGGCGAGCGCCGCGCGCCGAAGATCGTCCTGGAGCACAGTGGCCAGGACACCATCCCGACCTCCATGTACCTGTGCGACACCGGTGGCATGGTCACCATCTGCGGCGGCACCTCCGGCTACGCGGCCGACGTGGACCTGCGGTTCCTGTGGATGCGGCAGAAGCGCCTGCAGGGCTCGCACGGCTTCAACCCGGCCCAGTGCCGCGCGGTGATCCACCTCGTGGCCTCCGGGCAGCTCGACCCCTGCCTCTCCGGGCTGTTCAGCCTCGACGAGATCGGCGAGGCCCACCAGCTGATGCACGAGAACCGCCAGCCCCCCGGCAACATGGCGGCGCTGATCAACGCGCCGCGGGCGGGGCTCACCGACCTCGCCTGAGCGGCCCTTCGAGGATGCCCACCTGCCACCCTTGATGAACGGACGGCAATGACCACTGATTCCACGACAGAACGCACCCCGCTGCCGCTGCCCGCCCTGCTGGCCCGGCGGGCCGACGAGATGCCCGACACCGTCGCCTACGTCTATCTGCAGAACGGTGAGGAGATCGGCGAGGAGGTCACCTACGGGCAGCTCCACGGCGATGTGCAGGCGAGGGCCGGCGCCCTCGCCGGGCTGGCCGGCGAGCGGCGCAGCGCCGTACTGATGTACCCCAACGGTCTGGAGTTCATCAGGGCGTGGCTGGCCTGCACCGCGGCCGGTCTCAAGGGGGCCCCGGTCCAGGTGCCGACCCGCCAGCACGCGGCGCAGCGCGTGCGGACCATCGCCGACGACGCGCGGACCACGCTGGTGCTCACCACCCGCGAGGTCCGCGACCAGGTCCTCGCCGACTTCGACGGACTGCCCGAACTGGCCGGCCTGGAGATCGTCGCCACCGACGAGCTGCCCGCGCCGGTCGCCGGGACCGAGCTGCCGGTGCCCGAGCTGTCGGACGTGGCCCTGCTGCAGTACACCTCCGGCTCCACCGGAACGCCCAAGGGCGTGATGGTCACGCACGCCAACTTCTGGTTCAACGCGTGGGAGACGGACCGCCTGTGGCCGATGGAGGACGACGGCGCCGTCGTCTCCTGGCTGCCGTTCTTCCACGACATGGGCCTCCTGCTAGGCATCGTGCTTCCCCTGTGGGCGGGCCGACCCTCGTACCTCATGGGGCCCGAGGCCTTCATCCGCCGTCCCGGGCGCTGGCTGGAGGCGGTGTCCCGGTTCGGCGGCACGCACTCCTCGGCCCCCAACTTCGCGTACGACCTGTGTGTACGCAGCAACAGCGTGCGCGGGCCCATCGACCTCTCGCGCTGGCGGATGGCCGCCAACGGTGCCGAGCCGGTCCGCGAGCACACGATGGCGGAGTTCATCGGCAAGTTCGCCGCCAGCGGCCTGGACAGCCGGGCCCTCTCGCCGTGCTACGGCCTGGCGGAGCACACGCTGAAGGTCGCCGGCAGCCCGCCGGACGCCGAACCGGCTCCGCTCGTGCTGGACGCGCAGGCGCTGGGCCGGGGCAGGGTGGCCCTGGTCACCGACGGTCCGGGCACGTCCGTCGTGACCAGCACCGTCATGAGCGTCGGCCACACGGTCGGGGACACCCGGGTACGCATCGTCGACCCGCACACCCTCAGGGAGGCGGCGTCCGACGAGGTCGGCGAGATATGGGTATCCGGTCCGTGCGTGACGGCGGGCTACTTCGGGCGCGAGGAGGAGAGCGAGCGAACCTTCCGGGCGCTCATCCCCGGCGCCGAGGCGGACGGGCCCTTCCTGCGCACCGGCGACATGGGCTTCGTACACGGTGGGGACCTCTTCATCACCGGCCGTCTGAAGGACCTGATCATCGTCAAGGGCCGCAATCACTACCCGCAAGACCTGGAGCACTCCGTCGAGGGCAGCCACCCGCTGCTGCGCCCGGCTTCCGCCGCCGCGTTCCCGGTGGATGACGGCACGGAGGAGTCCGTGGTCGTGGTGGTGGAAGGCGACAGCCGGGTGGGCCGTTACGCGAGCGCGCAGGAGGTGACGGACGCCGTGCGGGAGGCGCTTCGCCGGAACCACCGCATCGACGTGGCGGATGTGGTGCTGATCCGCCGCGGCACCCTGCCCAAGACCACCAGCGGCAAGGTGCGCCGCCGGCCGTGCCGCGAGCAATACCTGGCCGGGACGTTGAACCGGCTCGCCGTGCCGGTCGCCCGGGCTTGAACCGGATCTGACACCGGCTTTACAGAGGCCTGACGTTCCCCGCACATGGACTTGAGGGTTCGTGTACATGCCGTTCCCTGGATGTCCCGAATGTGAAGTCTCTGCGGGCCGGCCCACCGGTACGATCACCACATGGAACTTCGTCAGCTGGAGTACCTCGTAGCGGTGGCCGAAGAAGCCAGCTTTACGAAGGCAGCCGCGCGCGTCTACGTGACCCAGCCCTGCGTGAGTGCGCAGATCAAGCGGCTGGAGCGGGAGCTGGGGCAGGACCTGCTCGACCGGGGCGGGCGGACGATCCAACTGACGGGTGTGGGTGCGGCGGTACTGCCGCACGCGCGCGCGATGCTGGCCGCCGTCGACGGCGTGCGCGACGCCGTGGAGAGCGCGTCCGGCGTCGTGCAGGGACAGGTGGCGCTCGGCTCCGTCGCGTCCTCCCTCTCCCTGCGGCTCCCCGAACTCGTCGCGGACTTCAGCGAGCAGTACCCCGACGTGGAGATCTCACTCAGCGAGGGGAGCACGGAACAGCTGGTCGAGGCCGTGCGGGCGGGGCGGATCGACGTCGCCGTCATCGGCATTGGCACCGATCCGCCCGCCGACCTCGAAACCCTGGTCATCGCCGACGAGTTGCTGGTCGGCGCGGTGAGTCACGACCACCCCCTCGCCGGGCGCACCAGCATCACCGCCGACGAGGTCGAGGCCCACGCGCTGATGTGCCTGCCCGGCGGCAGCGCCATGCGCGCCGCGTCCGACGCGGCCTGGGCGGCGGCCGGCATCAAACCCCGGGTGGCCTTCGAGGCCAGCGATCCCCGGGTGCTGGCCCAACTCGCCGCCCGCGGCATGGGGATGGCGATCCTGCCGGAGCGGTTCGTACTCTCCCAGCCGGACCAGCTGCACCCCGTCGAGATCACCAGCATGCACCTGCGCGGCGGCCTCGCCCTGGCCTGGCGGCCTAGCGGCCGCATGGGTCCGGCGGCCCGTGCCCTCGTGGCACGGGCGCGCACGCAGCTCGGCTAGCTCGGAGCCACCGCCCGTCGCGGCGAACCGCCCGCCCCGCCGGTCCCCCACCTACCTTCCCACCCTCACCGGAAAGCGCCACGTGAACGTAGTTGACCTCGCGCGACTCCAGTTCGCCGTCACCGCGACGCTGCATTTCCTGTTCGTCGCCCTGACCCTCGGACTGGTCACGGTCGTCGCCCTGACACAGACCCGGGCGATCCTCACCAGGGAACTCGCCCTGCGAGCCACCCGCATGCGCCGCGTGCGCTTCTGGGGCGGCCTTTACGTCATCAACTACGCTCTCGGCATCGTCAGCGGACTCACCCAGGAGTTCCAGTTCGGCCTGAACTGGTCCGGCCTCTCCCACGTCATGGGCAACGTCGTCGGCGCCCCGCTGGCCGTCGAGAGCGTCGCCGCGTTCTTCCTCGAATCGACCTTCCTCGGGCTCTGGGCCTTCGGGTTCAACCGCGTGCCGCCCCGCGCCCACCTCGCGCTGATCTGGGGCGTCGCCCTCACCGCGTATGCCTCCACCTTCTGGGTCATGGTGGTCAACGGTTTCATGCAGAAGCCCGTCGGATACGAGATGCGCGGCGGCACCGCATACGTCACCGACTGGGGGGCCCTCCTCACCAACGGGGCGACCTGGTACGCCGTCGTGCACATCGCGGGCGCCGTGTCCCTGCTCGCCGGCCTGCTCATGGCCGCTGTCAGCGCACACCACCTGCGCCGCGGTCAGGACACCGACTTCTTCCGCCCGACGCTGCTCCAAGGCTCCGTCCTTGCGGGCTGCGGCGCGGTCGTCACCGCGATCGCGGGGTTCGATCACCTGGAGGCGCTCAAGGGCTACCAGCCCGAGAAGTACGCCGTGCTGATGGGCCAGACCGGCGCCGAACTCGACGCGGTGCGCGCCGCCGCGGCGGCCCGGTACGGCAACGGCGACTGGCTGCCGCCCGCGTGGGTGGGCGGGGCGTCCGTGCTCATGCTCGTCCTCGGCGTCCTGCTGGCCTTGCTGGCCTGGATCCCGGCCACGGCCGCCCGTGGCGGAGCGCCGGGCCAGTCGCTCGCCCGCCGGCGGTTGCGGCTGAGGCTGCCGTCGGTCCTGCTGCCCCTCGGATTCCTGGCCCTGATCTGCGGCTGGCTCAGCCGTGAGGTCGGCCGGCAGCCGTGGATGGTCACCGGCGAACTCACCGTCCGCGACGCCGTGGCTGACGTCTCCCGCGGGGGGATGCTCGCGTCGTTCGTCGTCTTCACGCTCGTGCTCACCACCCTGGCCGTCGTCGACTGGGTGCTCATGGTCCGCTTCGCGCGGCTCGGACCGGACGCGGGACTGCTCGGCGACACGGGCCTCTTCCCGGACGCCGAAGAGCGCAGGGTCCTGCGGGAGGGCGACCGGGGGACTCCTCAGTCGGACGTCCGCCCCTCCTACTGACCCTCCCATGACCGTACGTACGCTGAGCTGACGGGGAATCAACCGTGGATGTCTTTTGGTACGCCCTGGTCGGGCTCCTCCTCGCCGGCTACCTGGCTCTGGAAGGCTTCGACTTCGGCGTTGGGATGCTGATGCCGTTCGCCGACACGGAGACCGGCCGTGCGCGCATGCGGCGCACCATCGTCCCCCTCTTCCTCGCGAACGAGGTGTGGCTGGTCGCCTTCGGTGGACTCCTCTTCGGAGTCCTGCCCGTGGCGGAGGGGGAACTGCTGCACGCGCTGCGGCTGCCCTTCCTCGGCGTGCTGTGCGCGTGGTTCCTGCGCGACGCCGCACTGTGGTTCCGTACGGCGTACGAGGGCGCCGGCTGGCGCCGGACCTGGGACATCGTCCTGGCGGCCGCCAGCCTGGTCCTCGCGGCCGGCTGGGGCGCCGTCCTCGGGATGCTGGTCCGGGGCCTGTCCACCGGGTCCCACGGGCACGCCGTGGCCTCAGCGGCCGATCTGACGCACCCCTTCACGTTGCTCTGCGCGGCCCTGGCCGTCACCGGCAGCCTGCGCCAGGGCTCGCTCTTCGCCGCCCGCAGCCTGCCGGAAGGCAGCTCGCTGAGGGTGGCGTTCGGCCGACTGACCCGGGTGCTGACCCCGATCCTGCTCGTGCTGCCCCTGCTCGTCGCGGCCCTCGGCACGGTCGCCACCGACGCACCCGTGGCGGTGGCCACCACCGCGGTCCTCGCCGCCGTCGGCGTATACGCCTCTGACCGCGTCCAGGCGACCGGCCGTACCGGCGTGGCGCTGCTGCTGGGCGCCGCGCCGCTGGTGGCCCTGCCCGCGCTGGTCGGCGCGGTGAACGGCACCACGGTGCTGGCCACCCGTGCGGGCGTGGGCAGCCTGGAACTGTCTCAGGCGATCGCCGACTCCGCCTCCCTCGCGCTGATGACCGCGATCGTGCTCCCGGCGCTGGTCCTGGTGGCCCTGGGCCAGCTGTGGTTCTGGCGGGTTTTCGCGGGTGCGGGAAATCGGCGGTGAGTCGCGGCCATGGAGACCGGCATGGTCACATATAACGGATCCTTCTAGGGCCCTCTGCAAACAGACCGGTAAGGTGAGTTCATGGGTAACGTGTCACACGCACATCCGGAATCCGTGGTCCGCGGGGCGATAGCGGCCGAACGCCGCGAACTCGCGACCGTATTCGACGAGCTGCCCGCAGGGAAATGGGACGAACCGTCCCTCTGCTCCGGTTGGCGGGTCCGGGAAGTCGTCGCCCACATGTCGCTGGGGTTTCGGTACTCCATTCCCCGCGTGGCCAAGGAGCTCGTCAAGGCCCGCGGCAGCCTGAACCGCATGACCGACCGCTGCGCGCGCAAGGACACGGCCGAGTTCTCCACCGGGGAGCTCGCGGCCTTCCTCCGGGACAACGCCACCCATCCCTGGAAGCCGCCGGTCGGCGGCATCGTCGCGGCGCTCGCCCACGACGTCGTCCACGGCCTCGACATCACGGTCCCCATCGGCGTCGACCGTGCGGTCCCCGAGGACCGGCTCCGCATCCTGCTGGACGCCGTCGACCCCAAATCCTTCAAGTTCTTCGGCGCCCAGCTCGACGGTGTGCAACTGCGCGCCGACGACCTCGACTGGACCTTCGGCAGCGGATCGCCGGTCACCGGCGCCGCACAGGACCTCCTGCTCCTCACCTTCGGCCGCAGGCTTCCCAAGGGCCGGCTCCACGGGCCGGAGGCGGACCGTTTCACCCTGACCTGATCGACGCTCAACCTCCCCTAGGGCCGCCCGGCTATCAGCCCGGCGGCCCTTTTGCATGCCCGCCTCCGGCCTGCCCGGAATAGAGGGACCACTATTAAGTCCCGGTAAATCGCGGGGTTCGGGAATAGGGGTTTTTCCGCGTGTGTGCGGCGTGTAGCGTGATGAATGCAATGAGCGTGCGGGGTGTGCGCGACCAGGGGGGTCTCGATGAGTACAGGGATATCGGCTGGAATTCCGGAACTTTCGAAGTTTCCTGGATCCGGAAGCCGTGGGCGCGTGGCCGAATTGCATGACCTGCGTGAGCAGGCGCGGCGCGGGCCGAGCGAGCGGGCGACCGAAGCGCAGCACGCCAAGGGCAAGCTCACCGCCCGTGAGCGCATCGCGCTGCTGCTGGACGAAGGTTCCTTCAAGGAGGTCGAGCAGCTTCGTCGCCACCGTGCGACGGGGTTCGGCCTGGAAGCCAAGAAGCCCTACACCGATGGTGTCATCACCGGCTGGGGCACGGTCGAGGGCCGCACGGTCTTCGTCTACGCGCACGACTTCCGGATCTTCGGTGGCGCGCTGGGCGAGGCCCATGCCACGAAGATCCACAAGATCATGGACATGGCCATCGCGGCCGGTGCCCCGCTGGTCTCCCTCAACGATGGCGCGGGCGCCCGTATCCAGGAGGGTGTCTCCGCGCTGGCCGGCTACGGCGGGATCTTCCAGCGCAACACCAAGGCCTCGGGCGTCATCCCGCAGATCTCGGTGATGCTCGGCCCCTGCGCCGGTGGCGCCGCGTACTCCCCGGCGCTGACCGATTTCGTCTTCATGGTCCGCGAGACCTCGCAGATGTTCATCACCGGCCCGGACGTGGTCCGCGCGGTGACCGGCGAGGAGATCACCCAGAACGGCCTCGGCGGCGCGGACGTGCACGCCGAGACCTCCGGCGTCGCGCACTTCGCGTACGACGACGAGGAGACCTGCATCTCCGAGGTCCGCTACCTCATCACGATGCTCCCCTCCAACAACCGTGAGAACCCCCCGGTCCACGAGACGAGTGACCCCGCCGACCGGCGCTCGGACGTCCTGCTGGACCTGGTGCCCGCCGACGGCAACCGCCCGTACGACATGCTCAAGGTCATCGAGGAACTCGTCGACGAAGGCGACGTCCTGGAGATCCACGAGCGGTGGGCCCGCAACATCATCTGCGCCCTCGCGCGCCTCGACGGCCAGGTCGTCGGTATCGTCGCCAACCAGCCCGGCCACCTCGCGGGCGTCCTGGACATCCACGCCTCCGAGAAGGCGGCGCGCTTCGTCCAGCTCTGCGACGCCTTCAACATTCCGATCATCACCCTCCTGGACGTCCCCGGCTTCCTGCCGGGCGTCGACCAGGAGCACGGCGGCATCATCCGCCACGGTGCCAAGCTCCTGTACGCGTACTGCAACGCGACGGTGCCGAGGATCTCGCTGATCCTGCGCAAGGCCTACGGCGGTGCCTACATCGTGATGGACTCGCAGTCCATCGGTGCGGACCTCACCTATGCCTGGCCCACCAACGAGATCGCCGTGATGGGTGCCGAGGGCGCCGCCAACGTCATCTTCCGCAAGCAGATCGCGGATGCCGAAGACCCCGAGGCGATGCGCGCGCGCATGGTCAAGGAGTACAAGGCCGAACTGATGCACCCGTACTACGCGGCCGAGCGCGGCCTCGTCGACGACGTCATCGACCCCGCGGAGACCCGCGAGGTGCTCGTCAGCGCCCTCTCGATGCTCCGCAACAAGCACGCCGATCTGCCGTCCCGCAAGCACGGCAACCCGCCGCAGTAGAGCGCCGGTTCAACGCAGACGAGAGACGAGAGGAGCGATCCGTCCATGAGCACGACCGCCGTCGAGGGCGTTCTGCGAGTAGAGAAGGGCCACGCCGGACCCGAAGAGGTCGCGGCCATCACCGCGGTCCTGATGGCCTGCGCGGCGGCCCGGGCCGCCGCCGCCGACCCGGGCGAGCGGCCCCACAAGGCAGGCTGGTGCAGCAGGGGTTTCCAGGCCGCGCACAGTTGGCGGGGCTGAACCGGGCCGTGGCCCGGGTCGGGTTCGGCCCGCGCCACGGCCGGTGGGCCTCACACGCCGACGAGCCTCCGGTCCGCCGCCGTACGCTGGCGCGGGGTGCGGTACCCGGCGCCAGCGTGGCCGCGGTGCGGGCCAGCCGGGCGGGCGGTGTCCGCGGTACGCGGCCGGGCGGGCCACGACCCGAAGCCGGGGAGGGCGAGCAGCACCGGCGGCCGGGTCCAGTCCTCCTGCCGCAGGACCACGTCGACGCGGGTGCGGTCGTCGGCGGCGATGTCCACGGGGCCCACCGTCCCCACGAGCAGGGGGGAGTCCCCCCACTGATCGCTCAAGGTCCGGGCCCCGAGCGTCACAGCGTGCAGGTACCAGGTGCCCGGCGGCACGTCTGTCACTTGGAAGGGCCCGCTCCCGTCGAGCTTCGTCCAGGCCGCGGGCTGCCCCTGGAGGATCGGGCTGTCGAACAGGCCGATGTGCAGGGGCGATCGCGAGCTTCCCAGCACGCGGGCCGTCCCCGACACGGATCCGAGCGGCCCGCGCTCGACGGCGAAAGGTGTGATGCGGGGACCCTCGCCCGTGCCGCCCCGGCCGATCCGCCGGTACTGGGTGGGGGAGAGGCCGACCGAGGCCGTGAAGCGCCGCGAGAAGGTGCTGGGGCTGCTGTACCCCACTCGCGCCGAAATGTCGGCCACATTCGAGGAGCTGTGCACCAGGAGCGACTTGGCCTCGTGCAGGCGGACGGCGCTCAGGAAACGGCCGGGCGTCACACCCGTGGTGCGTTGGAAAACCCTGATGAAATAGAATTTGCTCATCATCACCGACCGGGCCAAATCATCAAGCACGAGCGGCTCGTGGTAATTTTCGCGAATGGTCGTGATGGCGCGGCGAGTAAGATGCTCCATGAATCACGCACTCCCTGGATCTGGTCGACGACGGTAATACATGGGTGGGCAGCCGCCAGTGCGCCGTGTGTCCCGCAGAGACGTGAAACGGCATCACAAAAGTGCACCCGTATGAGGGCGGAGCGAGGCTCGCCGTGGGTGCTATTGAGGGAGCGAGGTACCGCACGGGTGTGCTGCGCACCTGCTCGCGGGGCTGACGGCCCGTAAGATCAGCCGGCTCGGAGGGCCTGTCGGCGCTCCCGCTAGGCGGGCCGGCTGTTGAGGAAACTGGTTGGTCAACCAGGGAATGTGCGGCGAATCAATGTCGCCCGGTTATACGGCTCACCGCGCCGAAGTCGGTCTTGCATGCGACTGTGTTCATCCTTGGACACGTGGCAACCCCCGTTGCAATCTGTCACGACGGGTTTGAGCCTCGCACACGAGCCGCTTTGAGGCAACTGACAACATGTTCCGGGCAGATGCGCAGGTTCTGCGATGTTGTTGAAATTTCATTTGAACGCAACACCGCGAGAATGGGCGCCCTGTGATCGAGGAACTGTTGCCGTCCGCGGCGGCCGCCGCCGCCGCGGCGGGGGACCTGCCGTACGCCGACCTCTACCCGGAGGAGCTCGCTCTCGTGCGCCGCATGGCCCCCCTGCGGCGGCAGGAGTTCGCCACCGGCAGGCACTGCGCCCGGCAGGCGCTCGGCCTGCTCGGTGTCCTGCCCGGCCCCATATCAAGGACGGAGGGGGGCGCTCCGCGCTGGCCCGAGGGCACGGTGGGGAGCATGACCCACTGCGCCGGGTACCGGGCTGCGGCCGTCGCCTGGCGCCGGGACCTCCTGGCGCTCGGCATCGACGCCGAACCGCACGCGGCGCTCCCTGGCGACGTACGGAAGGCCATCACCCTCGGTAGTGAACGGGCCGCCCTCGCCGACCTGGAAGCGGCCCACCCGCGGATCCACTGGGACCGCCTGTTGTTCAGTGCCAAGGAGTCGGTCTACAAGGCGTGGTACCCCCTGACCGGTCGGTGGCTGGAATTCACCGATGTGGTGCTCGCGTTCGACCCGGTGCGCGGCACCTTCACGGCGCGGTTGCTGGTCTCGCCGCGCACGCCGGCGGAACGCCGGTTTCCCGTTGAGTTCAGCGGCCGTTGGGCGGTCCGGACGGGCCTCGCCCTCACCGCCGTGGCCATCGCAGGCCCCGCCGCCCGCGTCGGAACCCACCCGGCCACGCGCGATGCGTACCGATCAGGTGAGCAATCTGGGCGATGACACGGGTGCGGCCCGGACAGCAGGCTGGGGAGGCCGATCAGGGGACGCGTGACCTCCCCGGGGCACGACGCGCGGCTGCCGAACGGGGCAGCGGCGCGAACGGCTCGCCGCCGACCGCACCTTCCCCCGAATCGGGGACCTGACGCAGGGCGGGGCCGCGTGACCCCGTGTGCGCCCTTGCAACGTGGTCGCGCCGCACGCCGAACACCACCCCACCGCCGCCGCGCCCCATCGCGCGGGGCGGCGCTCGGCCATCGCCTTCCCGCCAACGCCGGCCAACCGAGGACGGACCGTACCGATCATGACCAGTCATCAAGTGCAGTTGTTGTTCCTGGATTTCGGGTTGATCCTGCTGCTCGCCCGCGGTCTGGGCGCCCTGGCCGCCCGCATCGGCCAACCACCCGTGGTCGGCGAGATCCTCGCCGGCATCCTCATGGGCCCCACGCTCTTCGGCGCCCTGTTCGCCGACCGCCTCTTCCCCGCCGACGTACGGCCGCTGCTGGGCGCGCTGGCGAACATCGGCGTCGCCGTGTTCATGTTCGTCGTCGGACTGGAACTCGAGCACCGCTTCCTGCGGGGCCGGGTCAAGATCACTGTCGGAGCGGCCGTGGGCTCGACCCTTGTGCCGTTCGCCCTCGGCATCCCGCTCGCCCTCTTCCTGCTGCGTCACCACCCGACCGAGCAGCGCGCCGCTTTCGTGGTGTTCATCGGCCTGTCCGTGTCCGTGACCGCGTTCCCCGTACTCGCCCGCATCCTGGTCGGCCGCGGGATGTCCCGGCTGGCGATCGGCGGCCTCGCGCTGGCCACCGCCGCCGTGGTCGACGTCGTTGCCTGGTCGGCGCTGGCCGGCGTGCAGGCGTTCGTCGGCGGTGCCGGCGACTACTGGCAGGTCGCCCTGCTCATCCCGTTCGTACTGGCCCTGGTGGCTGTACGCCCCCTGCTGAAGCGGGTCCTCACGTACGGCGGCCCCGGGAGCACCCTCACCCCCACGGGGCTGGCCCTCGTGATGGTCGGCATCTTCCTGTCCGGCGTGGCGACCGAGATGATGGGGCTGCACTACATCTTCGGTGCCTTCCTGTTCGGCGCGCTGATGCCCCGCGAGGGCACGGAGGCGCTGCGCGAGGAGATCTGCGAGCGCACCGGCGAGATCACCTCGTTGCTGCTCCCCGTCTACTTCGTGGTCGCGGGCCTCAAGGTCGACCTGCGCGGCATGGGACTTGAAGGGCTCACCGAGCTCGCCGTCATCCTGCTCGTCGCCATCGGCGGCAAGTTCGGCGGTACGTACCTGGGCGCCCGGTCGCAGGGCCTCACGCCCGGGGACTCGGGCACCCTGGCGGCGCTGATGAACACCCGCGGCCTGACCGAGCTGGTCATCCTCGGCGTCGGGCTGCAACTCGGCCTGCTCGACGGCCCGCTGTACTCCCTGATGGTCGTCATGGCCCTGGTGACCACCGCCATGACCGGGCCGCTGCTGAACCTGATCCGCGCCAGGAGCGCCCGGCGGGGGCTGGCCGCCGTGCTTGACCTCAGCGCCGTCGGCGACGGGGCCGAGCAGGGTGTGTCCGGCGCTGCACGAGGCAGCCGTGCCGCTGGCTGAACGGGCCGGCCAACTCGCCGAACTGGCCGCTGTGCTCGACGACGCCGCCAGGGGCCGGGGCGGCGTCGCCGTTCTCAGCGGCGGCGTCGGCTGCGGGCGCACCGAACTCCTCGACGCGCTGCGGACGGCGGCCGTCCGGGCCGGGTACGTCGTCCTGAGGGCCGCCGGCTCCCGGCCGGAGCGGGACGCACAGGGCGGCGTGCTCGGCCAGCTGTTGCGCTACGCCGACCTCCCCGAAGACCGCTGCGACGCCCTGGCCCTGGAGCCGGCGCGGATACTCGGCCCGGGCGCCGGCGGCTCCCTCCGGTGGCCGCCCGACCGGGCGACCGGCGCGGCCCTGCACGACCTGACCGCCGGGCTGCTGCGGATCGCCGAGCAGGCGCCGGTCCTGCTCTGCATCGACGACATCGACCTCGCCGACTCCCTCTCCCTGCACTGGATCAGCCGGCTCGTGCCGCACCTGCGGGCGGCGCGCATCGCCCTGGTGGCCGCCGAGTGCACGACGACGCGGCCTGCCCACCCGCAGTTGCACGCCGAGCTGCGCCGCCACCCCCGCTACCGGCGGGTCGTACTCGAAGGCCTCGCACCCGGCGGCGTGGCCACCGTGCTGGCCGGCGCCCTGGGCGGCGAGGCGGCCCGGGGGCTGGCCGCCGCCTGCCACGGCATCACCGCCGGCAACCCCCTGCTCGTGCGGGCGCTCGCGACGGACCAGGGGCCCGCCGGCACCACGCCGGAAGGCGCCCCGGCGGCTGGGCCCGTCGTAGCCGACGCCTACGCGGACGCGGTGCTGAGCCTCCTCCACCGGGGCGGGCCCACCGTCCTGGCACTCGCGCAGGTCCTCGCCGTACTCGACGAGGCGGACGTGGACCCCGGCCTGCCGGCCCGGCTCCTCGAAGAGCAGCCCGCCGCCGTCGCCGAGCGGTGCCGGGACCTGGCGGCGGCCGGACTCCTCGAGGGCACGCGGCTACGGCATCCCGTGGGCCGCGCGGCGGTCCTGCGGAGCCTGTCCGCACCCGCCCGCGCGACGCTGCACCGCCGTGCGGCTGAGCTGCTCCACACGGAGGGGGCCGACGCCCCGAGGATCGCCCCGCACCTGCTCGCGGCCGCACCCTGCGACGAGCCCTGGGTGCCGGCCGTACTGAAGGAGGCCGCGCAGAGCCACCTGGCGGCCGACCGGCTCCAGGATGCGCGGGACTGCCTCGGCGCCGCCGTGGCGGTGTGCCGCGACGACGGCGAACGCGCGGTCCTGCGCGCGCTGTTGGCCGCCACCGTTCGGCTGCTCGACCCCGCGCTCGGCACCCGGCACGTCGCGGAACTCGCGGCGGCGCTGCGCGAGGGCCTGCTGCCCGGCCGCCACGCCCTGGCCCTGGCCCGGCACTTGCTGTGGCACGGCCGGTTCGGCGAGGCCGCCCTGGCCGTCCAGCGGGCGGGGGAGCAGGCAGCGGGCCCGTACGCGAGCCCGACGGTCGCCGCCGAGGTCCGGGCCACCCGCACCCTCCTGGCGGCGATCCGCCCACCGGTGCTGGTGCCGGCCGCCGGCACCGGTGGCGATCCCAGGATCCGGGCGGCGGCGGCCCTGTCCGAGGTGCTCGCCCGCGGCCCCGGCGCACCGGCCGTCGCCGCTGCGGAGGCCGCGCTCCGGGGCATGAGGCTGGGCAGGAACACCTCGGAATGGATCGTGTGCGCAGTGGCGGCCCTGTTCTATGCCGAGCAGACCGATGCCGCCGACCGGTGGTGCCGGCACTGGCTGACCGAGGCCCGTACCCGCAAGGTCCCGTTGTGGGAGGCGGAATTCTCCTCCCTGCTGGCCGGCATCCGGCGCCGCCAGGGCGATCCCGTCGGGGCGCGCGGCCTCGCCGAGGCGGCCCTGGCGCAGGTGCCGGTGGAGAGCTGGGGGGTGACCCTGGGCCGGCCGCTGGCCCATCTCGTCGAGGCCGCCACGGACCTCGGCGACCACCTGGCTGCCGCGGAGCACCTCGCCGTACCCGTGCCGGACGCGATGTTCGAGACCCGCTTCGGGCTGCACGTCCTGCACGCCCGCGGCCGCCACCTCCTGGAGACCGGACGGGCCGACGAGGCCCTCGACGACTTCACGGCCTGCGCGGACCTCATGCGCCGCTGGGGATGCGATCGACCGGCCCTCGTGCCCTGGCGGACCGGGGCGGCCCTTGCCCACCTGGCCTGGGGCGACACGACCACCGCCCGTGCCCTCGCCCAAGAGCAGCTCGCCCTGGCGGGACCGCTGCCCACCCGGACCCGCGGGCTCACCCTGCGGGCCCTCGCGGCCACCGAGTACGGCGCCGAACGCATCGCCCTGCTCACCGAGGCAGTCGCCGTCCTGCGCACCGCCGGCGACCCCCTCCAGGCCGCCGGCGCCCTGGCCGACCTCGCCCGCGACCACCTCCGGGCGGGCCGCACCGACCGCGCCCGGACGGGCCTCGCCACGGCTGCCCGGCTCGCCGGGCGGTGCGGGGCGCGCCCGCTGGCGGCCGCCCTCGCAGTGGAGGCCGAAGCGCTGGAGCCGCCCGGGCGGCGGCCCCGCGGCGACCGGGCGGGCCGGGCAGCCGCCCTCGGCCTGCTCAGCGCCGCGGAGCGGCGGGTGGCGGCCCTCGCGGCGGACGGGCACGCGAACAAGGAGATCGCGCAGCGCCTGCGCATCACGGTCAGCACGGTGGAGCAGCACCTCACCCGCGTCTTCCGCAAACTCGGAGTCCGGGCCCGCCGGGACCTCCTGTCGGCGATCGCCCCACCCGCCGCCGTCCCGGTCGAGCGCTGATGGGCCGAAACAGCCGTGTCCGGTTCCGGTCTTGATGTGTAGTGTGGGCTAACGTGAAGGCGGAGAACCTGCGGGGCAACCTTGAAGGCATGCTGCTGTCGGTGCTGGAGCCCGGCGCGCAGCACGGCTACGCCGTGATCGAGGAACTCAAGCGGCGCAGCGGCGATGCCATCAACCTCCCCACCGGGACGGTCTATCCGGCGCTGCACCGGCTGGAGGCCGCGGGGCTGGTCGGCAGTGAGTGGGGCACCCACAACGGCCGTCGCCGCCGCAACTACTTCCTCACTACGGCCGGACTTCGGGCGCTGGCCGACAAGCGGACGGCATGGCAGGAGATCTCCTCCGTCATCTCCGTCGTCCTGGGCGGGTAGGCGTGACGCAGGTGGCCGTACTGCGGCGCTACACGGACCACGTCGCGGAGCACCTGGTCGGACCGGACTCGCGCCGCTCGGCCATCCTCGACGAGGTGCTGGACGGCCTCCAGTGTGTGGTGGAGTGCAACCTGGACGACGGCGCCGACCACGAGGAGGCGGCGCACCGCGCCGTCCGGGAGTGGGGCCCGGCGCCCGAGGTCGCCCGCGCCTACAACGACGCGACCCTGCGCATCAGTGCGAACCGGCTGTCCGTGCAGGCGATGTGCGCCCTGCCGCTGCTCGCCGCGACCTGGGCGTCCGCGCTGCTCGGGGGCCCGGAGGGCCCCTGGCCGTACCATCCGCCGCTGTTGCTGACGGGGCTGTCGATCGTGGCCTTCGGCTGCGTGCTGTCCCTGGCGGGTGCGTTCTCCGGGCTCTCCAAGGGCACGGGCCTCGCCGCGGCGGCCGCCCGGCGCGACCAGATGGTCACCACGGGGACGCTCGCGGCCCTCATCGGGCTGCTCTCCGTACTCGGAGCGCTGACCCTGCTCCTGCTCAACCGGGGCCTGAGCCATCCGGAATCCTTGGACTGGCCCATGGTCGCCATCCCCGCGACGCTGACCCTGCTGGCCGGCGCGTACTTCGGGACGGCATTGAAGCGGTTCCTGTCCGTTCTGCGCGGGGCGGATCTTCCGGTAGTGCCAGCCTCGAACCGGTAGTACGGCGAGAGCCCTCGGCGGCCGGTCCCCTTGTCAGGGACCGGCTGCCGAGGGCTCTCCTGCTTTCCGGAACCTGCCAGCCCATCTCAACTGCCCTCGTATCGAGCGGGTTTGGTGTTGCGTCACTTCGATCAACGGGATAGCTTGTCCTCCGACATATGTAGCGTGGCTACACAGTAGCGTCCCTACAGGAGTGGTTACCTTGGAGCGCATGACTCGATGGGTGCTTTCCCATCGGCTGCCCGTCGTCTTGGTCTGGGTGGTGCTCGCCCTGGCCGGAGGCGCCCTGGCAGGCAGCACGATCAACAAGCTCTCGTACGAGTCGCGGCTCCCTGACAAGCAGTCACAGGCCGCGAACGACGCGCTGGCGCAGCGCTTCTCGCAGACAGGTGGCAAGAACGCCCCGCTGCTGCTCGTGGTGACCGTGCCCGAGGGTGAGAGCGTCGACAACGACGGCGTCCGTAAGCAGTGGGGCGACCTGATCGCCAAGGTCACCCCGGAGGGCGGCCGCAGCGTCTCCTACGCGGGCCCCGGCGGCGAGTCCCTGGTCTCGAAGGACAAGCACACCACGGTCGCGCTGGTCTACCCGCCGGCCAACCGCTCCAACGTGCCGTACGCCCAGTCCCTCCCGGGCATCAAGGCGACGGTCGAGCAGGCGAAGATAGCCGGAGCCCCGGTCGAGCTGACCGGCCAGCCCGTGCTTTCCGGCCGGGACAGCGGAGCCACGCGCAGCCCGATCTACGAGACCCTGATCGGCGCCCTCGGCGCCCTGGTCGTCTTGGGCCTGGTCTTCGCCAGCGGCCTGGCCATCGTGCCCCTGCTGATGGCAGCGGTCGCGATCCCCACCACGTTCCTGCTGGTGCGCGGCATCACCGGCATCACCGACGTCTCCTTCATCGTGCAGTTCCTGGTGGCGCTCATCGGCCTGGGCATCGCGATCGACTACGCACTCCTCATCGTCACTCGCTGGCGCGAGGAGCGGCAGAAGCCCGGATCCGACGGCGCCGACCCCGCCTCCCGCCGCGATGCGGTCATACGGGCCGTCGCGAGCGCTGGTCACGCGGTCGTGCTCAGCGGCGCCACGGTGGCGATCTCCCTCGCCGCGCTCGTGGTCCTGCCGGTTCCGTTCCTGCGCAGCGTCGGTTACGCCGGTCTGCTGATCCCGCTGGTCAGCGTCGCGATCGCGGTCACCCTGCTGCCGATCATGCTGTACGCCTGGGGCGACAAGCTCGACCGGCCGCGCCGGGCCCACCGCCCGGACAGCAAGCTGTGGGGCCGGATCGCCGGACTCACCACCCGCCGTCCCGCACTGTGCGCCGTGCTCAGCGGAGCGGTGCTGCTGGCCCTGGCCGCGCCCGTACTCGCCCTGCGCCTGGGCCAGCCGGCCACCGTGACGCTGGCCCAGGGCGGCAAGCCCGCCGCCGCGTTCCAGCGGATCGTCGACGCGGGCTTCGGCGAGGGCATCGCCCGCCCCCTTGAGGTCATCGTGGACGCCGGCGGCACCGACGCCCTGCACGGCAAGATCGCCGGCCTCGAAGGCGTCGCCGGCTCCGCGGCCCCGGCGGACTGGGCGCGCGGCGGACAGCGCATCGTCGACGTGTGGACCCAGGCCGACCCGTCCAGCAGCGCCGGCCGGGACACGGTCACCAAGGTCATGGACCTCGCCCAGGACACCCCCGGCGCTCTCGCCGGCGGCGGCCCCGCCACGGACGTGGACTTCATCGACGCGGTCTACGGTTCCCTCGGGCTCATCCTGATCCTCGTCGCCCTGCTCACCTTCGTGGTGCTCGCCCGTACCCTGCGCTCGGTCGTCCTGCCCATCAAGGCCCTGATCCTCAACGCGCTGTCCACCTGCGCGGCCTACGGCGTGATCGTCCTCATCTGGCAGAAGGGCTACGGCAGCGAGGCGCTGTTCAACACGCCGGCGATCGGAGCGGTGACCATCTGGATCCCCATGGCGGTCTTCGCCTTCCTCTTCGGGCTGTCCATGGACTACGAGGTGTTCATCCTCCACCGCATCCGTGAGACGCACCTGGAGCTGACCGCCAAGGGCGAGCACGACACCGTGGTCCCGTCCGTCGTGACCGGCATCAGCCGCACCGGCCGACTCGTCACCTCCGCAGCGCTCATCCTCTTCCTGGCCTTCATCGCGCTGGCCAGCATTCCGATCACCGACGTGAAGGTGTTCGCCACCGCTCTGGCGGCGGGCATCCTCATCGACGCCACCGTGGTCCGGGGTCTCCTCACCCCGGCTCTGGTCACCCTCCTGGGGCGGTCCAACTGGTGGTTCCCGCGCTCCTTGGGCCGGCTGCTCGTCACAACCCCCGGACAGGCACCCGGACCGAGGACTCGCCCGGCCGTCGACGACGCGGCAGGGCACGAGGGGCAGGTGGCGGAGGTGTCCGCCGCAGCCCCCGCCACGCAGGCCGGCCCGCAGAGCCGCGCCTGACGGTGTAAGCCACCGCGCCCCCGGCGCGGTGGCTTACACGCGCTTTCTCGCGCCTTCATCGGCGTACGCAAGGCTGGTCGGGCGAGCGTCGACGGCAATACGGCGCCCCCGACAGACGAGTGCGAAGGGAACCGACAGTGTTCACACAGAGGCCCAGCCACGACGTGGTGATCCTGGGATCGGGAATCGCCGGGTCCACCCTCGGCGCGGTACTGGCCCGCAGCGGGGCCAAGGTGCTCATCGCGGACGCGGGCACCCATCCCCGCTTCGCGGTGGGGGAGTCCATGATTCCCCAGCTCGTCGCCTGGCTCCAAGTGCTGGCCGAACGCTACGACGTGCCCGAGTTCGAGGCCCTCACCGACGCGACGACCATCAACGAGAAGGTGAGCAACACCTTCGGTCGCAAGCAGCACTTCGGATTCATGCTGCACCGACCGGGCCAGGAGCCCGACCCGGACGAGGCGCACCAGTTCGTCATCCCCGACGCGCTGACCTCCGCGAGCCACCTCTTCCGCCAGGACAGTGACGCCTACCTGCTGCGCGTCGCCGTCCAATACGGCTGCGACACGCGCCAGCAGTGGCGGGCCGAGAAGATCGACTTCGACGACGACGGCGTCACCTTGACCGGCACCGACGGGCACGTGGTCCGGGCCCGCTACCTGGTGGACGCGAGCGGCTTCCGCTCCCCACTGGCCGACCACCTCGGCCTGCGCGAGCAGCCGGCCCGGTTCCAGCACCACTCCCGGTCCCTGTTCACGCACATGATCGGGGTCAAGCCGTTCGACGACGTGCTGGACGTGCCCCAGGAGAGCCGGCCGCCGGTGCCGTGGCACAACGGCACCATGCACCACCTCTTCGACCGGGGCTGGTTCTGGATCATCCCGTTCGACAACCACGAACTCTCCCGCAACCCGCTGTGCAGCGTTGGCGTCACCCTCGATCCGCGCCTGTACCCCAAGCCGGAGGACGTCAGCGCCGAGGAGGAGTTCGCGCAGTTGCTGGCCCGGTTCCCCGCGGTGGAGCGGCAGTTCGAAGGGGCGAAGAAGGTCCGCGAGTGGGTGTCCACCAGCCGCCTGCAGTACTCCTCGAACAAGACCGTGGGCGAGCGGTGGTGCCTGATGTCGCACGCAGCCGGCTTCCTGGACCCTCTGTACTCGCGCGGCATGTCCAACACGTTCGAGATCATTCACTCCCTCGCCCCGCGGCTCCTCGCCGCGCTCGCGGACGACGACTTCTCCGAGGAGCGCTTCCGCCACGTCGAGGAGCTCGAACAGGGCCTGCTCGACTACAACGACACCCTCGTCAACTGCTCGTTCATCGCCTTCTCGCACTTCCGCCTCTGGGACGCGGTGTTCCGTGTCTGGGGCAGCGGCAACACCCCCGGCACCCTGCGGATCAACAACGCCCTGCGCAAGTTCCGCATCGACCGCGACGCGAGTGTCTTCGACGCCTTGGAGAAGGTGCCCCACACCGGCCTTTGGTGGCCCGACAACGACGACTTCAAGGCCCTGCTCGACGGTACGGCGAAGGCCTGCGCGCAGTACGAGGCCAAGGAGATCGACGGAGACCGGGCGGCGGACATCATCCTCGGCCTCATCGCGAAGTCCGAGGCGGTGCACCCGGGGTTCGGCTGGAAGGACGTCGACCAGCGCTTCATCCACCCGGACCGCGGCCAGATCTCGGACTTCTTGCAGTGGGCCGCGCGGTCGCCCGTTCCGGCACTGAGCACCGTAGGCCGCGAGAGCCTCGACGCGCTGCGCGCGGCAGGCGCCGTACCGACCTCCCCCTCCGTGGAGGGAAGCCGGTGACGGGCGTGGTGCAGGGCGGGCAGCCGACCGTGCAGGAGGCCAACAAGGCCCTCGCCCGCCGTTGGTTCGACGAGGGTTGGAGCCGCGGGGAGCTGGACGTCGCCGACCAGATCTTCGCCCAGGAGTTCCTGTTGGGCGGCCGGCCGGTCGGCCCCGAGGGGCCCAAGGAGAGCGTGCGGCTGCGGCGTGCCGCGTTCTGCGGGCTCACGGTCGAGGTGGGGCTGCAAGTGGCCGAGGGCCCGTGGGTGGCGAGCTGGTACACGACGCGAGGCACGCACGTGGGGGAGTTCGCCGGCGTGGCGCCCACCGGACGCGCGATCGCCTCGGAAGGAATCCAGCTGTGGCGCGTGGAGAACGGGCGCGTCGTCGAGGACCGGAACGTGTTCGACGTGGCTCGGGTCCTTGCCCAGCTGCGGGCGCCCGAGGGGAAGACCCCGGGACCGGCCCCCTTCGCTACGGGCTCGCGTGAATGATGTTGTTCTCGTAGGCGAAGATCACGGCGTGCACACGGTTGCGCAGGCAGAGCTTCCCCATCACACGCTGGATGTGGGACTTCACGGTGCTCTGGCTCAGTGTCAGCTCCGCCGAGATCTCCGCGTTGCTGTAGCCGCGGGTCACGAGGTGGAAGACCTCGACCTCCCGCTCCGTTAGCCCCTCCAGGGGAGAGTCCACCGACTCCTCTCGGGCCCGGGGGATGAGCAGGGACCGGCCCGTCGCCATGATGCGGACCGCGGCGGCGAGCTCCTCGGAGCTGCTGCCGCTGGACAGCACACCCTTCACGCCGGCTTGCAGGACGTGTTCCGCTGCGGCGTCCGCGTCGTCGATCAGTACGAGCGCGTTGGCCGCAGGCAGCGGCGACCGGGCCCTGGACAGTGCGTGCACGATGTCCAGGGCCCGGCCCGCGTCCCGGTGCGTGTTGATCACGACCACGTCGGGACGCAGCTCCTGGTACAGCGCGGCCGCGGTCTCGCAGTCCTGGGCGGCGCCGACCACCCTGAGGTCGGGGCAGCCGTCGAGAATGGTGTGCTGCCCCGTCAGCGAGATGGGGTGTGAGTCGATCAATAGGACGCTGATGTGTGCCGTCACTGTCTTGCATCTCCCCCAAGATCATGTCTTGTGCAATGGCCGGCCAGAATAACCCGGTTGAGTTGGCCGAATGCTGCGCAGGGTCGGGCGTGCCGCCGCGCATGAGGGGTGGGAAACCTTCACGCTACTGGACACTGGCCCACGGGGTGCGGAACACCCGCCCCCGGACCGGCCACCGGTCCCGGAGCGGGTGTTCGCCATTGGTTCAGCTCTTGCGGCCGATCACGGCCGTCGTCAGTGCGGGCAGCCGTACGACGCGCTCGACCGCGAAGCCCGCGTCCGTCATCCACGCGCCGCACTCGGCCGGCGAGAAGCCGCTCGCCTGCGCGGATTGCAGCATCATGATGAGGCTGAGCAACAGAGCGTCCGGATCCTGCCGTTCGTCGTCGAGCATCGTGTCGTACACGATCAGCCAGCCGCCGTCGTGGACGGCGTCGTACGCCTTGCGCAGCAGGGTCGCACGCTGCTCCGCCGGCCAGTCGTGCAGGACGCTGCCGAGGATCACGACGTCCGCGCGCGGCAACTCGACCTGGAAGAAGTCGGCGCCGACGTAGCGCAGTCGATCCGCCACGCCGCGCTCGGCCACGAGGCGGTCGAAGTGCTCCGCCATGGACGGCCGGTCCAGGACAGTGCCGGTCAGCCCGGGATGGGCGGTGGCGAGGTGCGCCGCCAGGTTGCCGCGGGCTCCGCCGACATCGCTGAACGTCGCGACGCGCGACCAGTCGAAGACCCGGGCGAGCTCCGGCCCGACGGCCCCGCTGAAGCTGTCCATGGCGGACAGGAACTGCCGCAGCCGGACCGGGTCGTGGAAGATCTTCGTGAACGGGACCTCGCCGCCGGCTCCCTGGTTGCGGGCCGTACCACCCCGCAGCAGCCCGTTGAGGGACTCCGGGTCGCTACCCATGAGTTCGGTGGTCATCCGCAGGAAGCCGCCCACGAACCCCTCGCGGTCCGGTAGCAGGTGGCGCTGCGTGCCGGGGCTGTTGCGGTAGCGGCCGTCCTCCCGTACGAGCAGCCCGATGGCGGCCAATGCGTCGAGGAAGTCCCGGGCGCCGCGCGGGTGCAGGCCCGTGCGGTCGGCCAGCTCCGCGGCGCCGAGCGAGTCGTCGCCCAGCACCGAGAAGACCCCGATGTCCATCGCCGCGGTCAGAAGCTTGCTCCGGAAGAAGGACCACCCGGTGAACATGACATCGAAGGGGTCCTCCAGCGGGCGCTCCCCGGTCCGGCGGGGCTCCGGGGAGAGGGGCCCGTCCGTGACGATTTCCGGTGTCGTCATGGCTGTCGAACCTCATTCATCGATGCGGTGCCGCTTTCCGCGCGGGACTCGCCGGGGGTGCCCGTGGACAGGGCCTGAGTTGGAATGCGTACGTCGCGTCGGCCGATTCGGTACCGCAGCCACCGCTCGACGGGGCGCTCGAAGAACTGGTACATGAGAGCGCAGGCCGCAATGCTGATGACAAGGGCGAGGGCCGCCCAGCCCGCATTTGACCAGCTGGCCTCGGCGGGGCGCATGTAGTATTCCATGATGCTCTTCCGGTTGAATACCGTGGAGGAAATCTCGAAGAGCACGGTGAAGTGCAGAAGGTAGAACGCGTACGACCATTCGCCGAGCGCCACCATCGGCTTCGCCTGTAGCCACGAGGTCCGTCCCGCGAGGTCCCGCTGGGCCACGGCGACCACTACGAGCGCGTACAGCGGGGCGGTGACCTGGGGCAGGGCGTCGTAGATGCCGACCAGGCGCCAGGTCTCGAACCGCAGCACCCACAGGACGAGGAAGCCGGCGGCGAGCAGGGCGGTGGCCGAGGCGGCACTGAGCGGCAGTCGCCAGCCCTTGCGCACGGCGGTGGCCGCGACCACACCGAGCAGGAACTCCCAGACCCGTGCGATCGGGGAGTACATGCCGAAGATCATGCCGTCCACACCGGTGAACGACGGGGGCAGCTTGGGCGGGTAGGCCTCCCACAGCCACACCTTGATGCCCCAGCCCACCAGCACCAGCGCCACGGCCGCGCCGCCGAGCCAGCGCAGTGACCGGCGTGCCGTGAACCTCGCGACGAACGGGAAGACCGCGTAGAAGAAGGCCTCGCAGGCCAGCGACCAGGTCACCGGGTTCGTGCTGGCCAGGATGTGGCCGGGCACCCACGCCTGGTACATCAGGATCGCGGAGAGCGCCATCAGCTTCAGGGAATCGCCCTGGCCCGGCCGGGCGTCGGGGAGCTGCAGGAACAGCGGGACCAGCACGGCCACCAGCAGCATGGGCCAGACGCGGGCGAACCGGCGGCCGTAGAACGGGCCCACCCGGTCGCCGGCCGCATACGTCCAGGTGAGGACGAAGCCGGACAGGACGAAGAAGAACGTCACGCCGGAGGAGCCCAGGCTCAGCACCGGTTTCGCGTCGGGCAGCGGCAGCAGGGTGCCGACGTGCGAGAGGAACACGGCGAGGGCCGCGATCCAACGCAGGCCGGTGAGGGAGTGCAGTCGGTCGGCCGGACCAGCGCCGAGTGCGAGGGGTGTCAGGGACGGTGATTCCCGCTTTAGCGCGGACGAACTCATGGAGACGACACCAGCCATTTCGACGGGGACGGGGACGGAGCGCAGGTGGCGGACATGAGAAGTCCAGCCAATCGTGCTGCAGCATTTCATCACCGGCCGATGAACCCTTGCTTAAGCCGGCATAAACCGGCCCCGTGGGGGTTGTCGGAACATTCCGTTCGCTGGCCTATTCGCCGAGGCTGCGGTTAATGTGTCGGCACGTATCAAGTTGAATTTCCGAAGAGATTTGAGGAATGTCATGCGGCGATTTCCGTACGCCTCGGCCATGGTGACCGGGGCGTCGAGTGGGATCGGCGAGGGGTTCGCCAGACTCCTGGCCCAGGAGGGCGTCGACCTCGTCCTCGTCGCGAGGCGGGCCGAGCTGCTGAAGCAGCTCGCGAGCGAGCTCGAGTCCGCCCACGGCGTTACCGTGGAGGTGCTCGCGCTCGACCTCACCGACGAGAGCCAGCTCGCGGTCGCCGAGCAGCGGCTCACGGATCCCGAGCGGCCCGTGGAGCTCCTCGTGAACAACGCCGGTTCGAGCGGCTCCGGTTACTTCGCGGAGCTGCCCGCGGAGCGCGAGCTGCACACGGCGGTGCTCAACGCGATCGTCCCGTTGAGGCTGTCCCGCGCCTGCCTGCCGGGCATGATCGCCCGCCGCGCCGGGGGCATCGTGAACGTCTCCTCGCTCGTCGCCGTCCTGCCCAAGCCGCGCTCCGCGACCTACGCCGCCTCCAAGGCCTTCCTTTCGTCGCTGGGCGAGAGCCTGGCCATGGAGGTCGCCCGGCACGGCGTCCACGTGACCACCGTGCACACGGGGCTGACCCGCTCCGGGTTCCACACCGCGGCCGGGGTGTCGGCCGACGCGCTGCCCAACATCAAGTGGCTGACGGCCGATCAGGTGGCCCGGGCCGGCCTGGACGCGGTGGCGGCCGGCGAGACGTCCACGGTGCCGGGTCTCGCCTACCGCATTAGGCTTCCCCTCATGCGTGCCATGCCGCGGTCCGTGGTCCGGGCCATCACGCGACGCGTCCACGAAAGGTGACCAGCATGAGCGGGCAGCGCTCCCTCTCTCCCAAGCACAGGATCCGCAACAACATCGTCATCCTCTCCCACCGGCTCGGGCTGCCCTTCGGGCCCATGCACCTGCTGACGGTCCCCGGCCGCACCAGCGGCCTGCCCCGCACCAATCCGGTCGCCCCGGTGGTCGTCGACGGCACCCGCTACATCCTCCAGGCGTACCCGCAGTCCGACTGGGTCAAGAACGCCCGCGCCGCGGGGCGCGGGGTGCTGACCCGTGGTCGGCGGGCCCAGTCGGTGGACCTCGTCGAGCTCCCCGTCGCGGAGCGGGGCCGTATCCTGCGGGAGTTCCCCGGCCAGGTCCCGCGCGGCGTCGACGCGTTCGTACGCAACGGGCTGGTCGAGTCGGCCTCCCCGGAGCACTTCGAGGCGGCCGCGGCGCGCTGCCCCGTCTTCCGCGCCGTCCCCCGTACGTCCTGAAGCGCGGCCCGTGGCACACCCGCGGGCCGCACCCCAGTACCCGGTACGGGAGGGACGCCACGACGGCAACACAACAGGAGCGGGGGGGGGGGGGGCCCCCCAGGCGCGTGGTCGCCCCCCCCCCGGGAGTGGGTCACGCCCCCCAGCGGAGAGGCATCGCAGTCAACGCACGCTACGCGAGGCCAGCC
>NZ_JBHYVM010000046.1:0-20549 GCF_042750105.1 Streptomyces sp. NPDC059443
GTACGTCCAGTACGCGGGAGCCCCGGCAGCGCGCCGAGGCACGGCACCGGACGACGCGGCCAAGGCCGACAAGATCCGAAAGAGACGGCCTAGGCCGCTCCTCCCCGCCGATGTGGCCGCGGCCCCGCTGGAGCTCGTAGGCGATTGCCCGCTCAGCGGCGGCCGGTGGCCAGGATGACGAGGAACTGGCCGCCGCCCGCCTCGATGGCGGCGGTCACCGGCAGCCCCGGCACCAGTCGGGAGAACCGGTCCACCAGCCAGTCCGCCGCCTCTTGGGCGTCCTTCTTGGTCGGACAACGGCCCACCATCTCGCGGCCCCCCTTGCGCTCCAGCCTGTCGGCAACGGCGATCAGCGGCGCGGGTTCGACCACGTACAGGCTCTCCGGCCAGGCGATGACCACCTTGACCGCACCCTTGCGGCTATTGCACCCGCGGTGCGCGAGCCGCTCGGCGACCTTGGCCTTCCGGTCGGTGGTCCGACTGTCGACACTGGGCCCCCGGGCGTCATTCACCGACTCATCGGGGTCGACCGGTTCGTCACACACCCAGCAACGCCATCCGTCGCGCTCGGCCACATCATCAAGAAGACTCATCCGAGCAAACTAGCCTGCCCGGCCGCCACCCGCGTACCAGGGCCCCGGCAACGTCCCAGCACCGGGCAACAGTCAGGCCGCGGCCGCGGCCGAGGTCCCTATCGAGGCCTGGTCGGGGTTGCCGTGACCCGCCGGGGTGAACCTGGGGGCTTCTTTCGGGGCTGACCGGCCCATGTCCCTGATGATGGGGCCGCTCGGGGCAACGGATCAAGCACTGCTGGGAGACGCGCATGGTGGTAGGGGCCGGTACGCAGGAGGACCGTGGCGTGGGTCGGGTGTGGGTGGTGCGCCTGGACCCCTACGGCCGTCCCTCCGCCGGCACGGTCCGGCTCAGCTGTTCCCGTCCGGCCTGCGCCGAACAGCGCCTGCCCAGCGCCGCCGAAGGGCGCAAGGCCGCGGTGGGGCACCTCAACACGCACCTGGCCCATATCCGTACCGGAGGCGGCCCGCGCCCCGGAGCCTGGTGCGGCTGCCGTGCCGCGGACTGCGCGTGGCACACCTCCCCTACCACCACCCTCCCCAGTCGGCGCTCCGAAGCCCGGCCGTCGACGGGACCGGGACGGTGCGGGGGCCCGGTGGTCCTGGCGGTGACCGCGGACCGGGCCGGACGGCTTTGGCGGATCGCCGAGATGTGCGCGCGCTGCGCGGCCGCCACGCCCGACTGCCGTGTCCTGGACACCGCCGCGCTCCCGGACCGGAACAACGCGGACCCGAGCACTGGGGGACGGCCGGGGCCAGAGCGGCGGCACACGGGCGACACGGCCGGCGGCGGGGGTTCCGCGGCCGTGTTCTCCGATCACGACTCCTCTCCCGTCTCCCCCGAGGCCGGCGCTCCTTCTCATCTGGCTGCCGGGCCTGCTCCGGTGCCCCGCGCCCGCGCCGCCTCATCGGCCGCCGTGCCGCGGCGGGCGAAGCGGTGGGGGAAGATCGCGCAGCGGACCGTCGCCCACGACCTGAAGCCCGACGTACTGCGCGTGGAACTCATCGAGCTCGGCGACGCGTTCAGGGACTATCAGCACGGCTCCGAACCCGACCTCGCCCTGCTCGCCGAGCTCCACGAGCGCAAGGCGCGCGCGTTCGCCCTGTGGGCCGACGTCACCGGGGACCAATCCCTGCGCCACGAGGCGAAGCGCGCCGAGAGTGCCGCGCAGACCACCCGCGACATGCACGCCAACCGTGTGGGACTGCCCGTCGGCGGCGCGGGGAGCCCGGACATGCCGATGGTGGAGCGGCTGCTGACCCGCAACCACGCCGTACACGCCCGCGCCGTGCTCGACTACGTCCGGACCCACGCTCCGCACCCCGAACCCGAGACGCACCTCATGGTGCTTCTCCTCACCCTGCGGGCCGCGCGGGACGGCACCGGAAACGTCACCGGCCAAGACCTCTCGGGCTGGCTTCCCGACGGTGCCGAGCAGGTGCTGGAACGGCTGGTCGGGGCCGACTGGCTGCGCCTGCCCGGGAGCGTTGCGGAGGCCCTGGCCTCGCGGCCCGAGGACTTCACCGCGTTCACCGTCCCCGCGCTGCTGCCGGACCGGCCCCGCCCGTTCACCTTCGGCAAGACCACCCGGGCCAAGATCTCCGGATGGGCCCAGAAGGTGGTCGGCGACCGCAAGCTCCGTAAGAAGAAGGTGGGCGCCGCCACCCGGCTCCTCGCGCTGTACACCGCCGCCCACACCCGCCCCGACGCCCGCCTCGGACACGCTGGAGACGACGGACTCCCCCTGGACGAAGCCTCCGCGTTCTGTGCTCTGACGTCCGAGGAAATCGCCGAGCACGCCGCGCTGCTGGTCGCCGCCGACTGGCTCACCGAGGCGGACACCGGCAACGGAAGGCTGCGCGGACGGCTCGCCGAGCGGGTCCTGCCGCTCGGCGGGCTGCTGTAGCGGTCGCGGGCTTCAGACGAACGTCACCCTCGAAGAGAACGTCCGACTCGTCTTCGCGCGACACCGGACGTCGCCGGATGACCGGTGGGGCGACCCCCTTCGCGCTCGCAGCGGCGCGATCATGGCCACCGTGCACAATGAATGAGGAGATGGGGTGTCGTGCGAAGCCCTCCGGGGTGGCTGCGGACACCACACGGGTGGGATTCACCGAGAGGGAGGGCTCTGGTGTCGTCTTCGAAGCCGGTCGCGACCGTAACCGGTACTCAGCTTCCGATCTGCGTCACCTGCGGTGTGCAGTACGGGGCGCCGCGAACCGATTGCCCGGTCTGCCTGGACGAGCGGCAGTACGTCGGCTGGAAGGGGCAACAGTGGACCAGTCTCGCCGAGTTGCGCGCCAGTGGCCCGCGCGGCCGGTTCGATGAGGAGGGTCCCGGCGTGCTCGGGGTCGGTGTGGAGCCGTCGGTGGCGGTGGGCCAGCGTGCGCTGCTGATCCGCACGGAGTCCGGCAACGTGCTGTGGGACTGCGTGGGTTACCTCGATGACGATCTCGCCGTGGAGATCGAGAAGCTGGGCGGGATCAGTGCGATCGCCGTCAGCCATCCGCACTTCTACGGCACCATGACCGAGTGGGGCCGGGCCTTCGATGCCCCGGTGTACGTCCACGCCGCGGACCGTGACTGGGTCGGGCGGCCCGATCCGGTGATCGAGTACTGGACCGGCGACACGCACCTGATCGCACCCGGTATGACGCTGATCAACGCGGGCACGCACTTCGCCGGCGGCACGGTTCTGCATTGGGACGATGACCCGGAGGGGCGCGGGGCGCTGTTCAGCGGGGACATCTTCATGGTGGTGATGGACCGGCGGTGGGTCAGCTTCATGTACAGCATCCCCAACTTCATTCCGGAGCGGCCGAGCACCATCCGCCGCGCGCTCGCCCTGGTCGAGCCGTTCGCCTTCGAGCGCATCTACGGAGCGTTCTGGGGGCGTGTGGTCACCGCGGACGGCGCGGCCGCGGTGCGCCGTTCCGCGGAGCGGTACCTGCGCTTCGCGCTGGAGGACGGTTCGTAGCGGGGAGAAGGCCACTGCGGGAGGCGGACGCCGGCATGGGCCGCGTCCTCCTGGACCCCCACCCCGACGGCGCCCTGAAGTCATGACGTACGTTTCCACATGATCAACATTTCAGGAGGAAGCGATGTCCCTCTTCATCCCAGACTTCGATGAGACCGTCGTCGTACGCGCCGCCGACGCCGAAATGATCGGCGCGGGCGGCCCGGTGACCAACCAGTTGCTCGTCGACAGCCCCGCCACGGGAGGCGCGCTCTCCAGCATGCGCGTCACCCTCGGCAAGGGCGCGAACGGCGCCCGCCCGCACCACCACGGCAAGTCCGCGGAGATGTTCTACATCCTCGACGGCACCGCCCAGCTGCTGTCCGGTGATCAAGTGGTCACCGCCGAGCGCGGCGACGTGGTCGTCGTACCGCCCGGCACCCAGCACGCCTTCGCCGCCGCGCCCGGCGAGATCGCGGACATGCTCGTCATCATCACGCCCGGTGTGGAGCGCTTCGAGTACTTCCGCCACCTGGAGCGCATCCGCTACGGGAAGGTGCCGCCGGAAAGCCTCCTCGAAGTCCAGGAACTGTACGACTCCTACTTCGGGACCAGCGCGATCTGGGACGCCGCACGCGGATAGCACCGCGGGGCCGTGCGGTGAGGCGCTCGCGATGCGGGGGTGGCGATCAAGCGGAGGGGATGCCGGCGTGCGTGCAGAAGCCCGTCTCAAGACCGGTCAGGAATGGAGAAGCCACGGCCGCCGCGCGGCCCCTAGCGTGGTGGTCATGGCAAACACCGCTTCCACCGCAGCCCACACGTCCCTCGCGTCCGTCACCCTTGAGGTGGCCGACCCTGAGGCCGCCCACCGCTTCTACAGCGCCTTCGGCGTGGACTCGTACGTGAGCCTGCGGGCGTCCGAGTCGCACTCCACCGGATTCCGGGGCTTCACGCTGGCGCTCACGGTGTCCGGTCCCGCCACCGTCGACGGCTTCGTCGGCGCCGCCGTGGAGGCCGGCGCCACGGTGCTGAAGCCCGCCACGAAGTCGTTTTGGGGGTACGGCGGCGTCGTCCAGGCCCCGGACGGGACGACCTGGAAGATCTCGACCTCGGAGAAGAAGGACACCGGCCCCGCCACCGGTGAGATCGACGAGGTCATCCTGCTGATCGGCGTCGAGGACGTGAAGGCCACCAAGCAGTTCTACGTCGACCGGGGCCACACCGTGGCCAAGAGCTTCGGCGGCAAGTACGCCGAGTTCGCCCCCGGCCAGTCCAGCCCCGTCAAGCTGGCGCTGTACAAGCGCCGCGCCCTCGCCAAGGACCTCGGCGTCCCGGCCGACGGCACCGGCTCGCACCGCATCGTCCTCGGCAGCACCACCGACACCTTCACCGACCCCGACGGGTTCGCCTGGGAGGCCGCCGCGTCGGCCGCCCCCATGCCGTCCTGACTCCCGGTCCCCGCACTCCCGCCCAGCCTGCCCCTTGTACGAGAGGAAACCTGCCATGACGTCCACGAAGTCGCCCGTAGAGAACTCCGGAACGACCACCGAGAAGTACAGCGGATTCACCGCCGAGGAGCGGGCCGCGATGAAGGAGCACGCGAGCGAGGAGAAGAAGGCGGTGGCGCGGCGCGGTTCCTCGCGGGCGGAGAAGGAGGCGGCGGCGGAGCGGGACGTGCTCGCGAAGATCGCCGAGATGCCGGAGGCGGACCGCGTCCTCGCCGAGCGGATCCACGAGATCATCAAGGCCGCTGCTCCGGACCTCGCGCCCAAGCTCTGGTACGGGATGCCCGCGTACGCGAGGGACGGCAAGGTCGTCTGCCACTTCCAGAGCGCGGAGAAGTTCAAGTCGAGGTACGCCATGCTCGGCTTCAGCGACCAGGCGGCTCTCGACGACGGCGCCATGTGGTCGACCTCCTTCGCCGTGAGGGAGCTGACCGCGGCCGCGGAAGAGCGCATCAGGGCGCTCGTCGAGAAGGCTGCGGGCTGAGGCCGGCCCGGCCGCGTGCGCGGCGGCCGGGATCCGGGCGACTCGGGGGAACTGGTCGAACCCGCCGTTGTGCCCGCGCGGTCGGCGGGGCGGCGCAATGCCCGCCGCCCCTGCGAGCTTCCGCTTCCGCTACCCGGTCGCCGCCGGTTCTGTGAGCCTCGGCTGCGGCGCGGGCCCGGGGCGGGCGGGCAGTGGGCCGGCGGGGGTTTTGCGGGCGTGCAGGACGTGCGCCTCCAGGGGTAGGGGGGTGTGGTCGAGCAGTTCCAGTCCGGCGTCGGCGAGCAGTCGGGCGTAGTGCTCGGCGCGGCGCTCGCGGCCGCCGACGTTGCACATCATGTGGAGGTCCCAGGCCGTGGCGAGCGAGGGGGAACCATCGGTGGGCAGGAGCCGTTCGATGACCAGCAGGTCGGCGTGGGCGGGCATCGCGCGGGCGCAGTGGCGCAGGATCTCCCGGCACCGGTCGTCGTCCCAGTCGTGCAGGACGCGGGAGAGGATGTAGACGTCGCCGCCGTGCGGCACGTCCGCGAAGTCGCCGCTGCGGTAGTCGCAGCGGGCGCCGCAGCCCGCGGCGTCGAGCGAGCGGCGGGCGGCTTCGACGGCGTGGGGGCGCTCCAGGAGGGTGCCGCGCAGCTTCGGGTGTGCGGTGAGGATGCGGCCGAGGAGTTCGCCGTTGCCGCCGGCCACGTCGACGATGGTCCGGGGGGTGGGTGCCTGGGCCGCGGTGGTGATCACGGGGTGGGCGGGGAGCGGCTGGAACATCCGTGAACTCGCCGCCATGGAACGGTCGAAGAGGTCGGCGAGTTCGGGGTCGCGGGCGAAGTGGTCGAAGTGGTTCTCGCCGAAGAGGTGGTCGAAGGCCGGCTGCCCGGTCCGTACGGTGTGGTCGAGGGCGGCGAAGGACCCGTAGAAGGGGCCCGCGTACATCAGGGCCAGTGGGCGCATCGTGTCCGGGGAGTCCGCGCGGAGCAGGGCGCCGAGCGGGGTGAGGCGGAAGCCGTCCTGTTCTCTGGTGTCCGCGGTGTTCGCGGTGTCCTCCGTGTCCTCGGCCACGACGCCGAGCATCGTGAGGTAGCGCAGGAGTGTGGCCAGGCTGTCGGGGTGAGTGGCCGTGCGCCGGGCCAGTTCCCGGGTGCTGGTGGCGGCTTCGGTGTCCATGGCCTCGGGCAGCCGCAGGCGTGCGAACGAGGCGATGGCCTGTGTGGTCCACGCTCCGGTGAGGAGGTGGAGGAGCGTTTCAGCGGGCCGATCCACGCCAGGGCCCTCGTCGAGGCGGGCGGCGGCGAGGTGGGCGGCGAGGGCGTCACGGTGGTTGCCGGGCGTGTAGAGCTCCAGGCGCCGGTAGCCGCACGCCTCGTCCGCGGGAGTGGTGAAGTAGAGGACGGTGCCGTCCTCGTGCGGGTTGTACCCGCCGCCGTCGGGACGGGCGCCGTGCCGGGTGAGTACCGTGCACAGGCCGCGCAGCACGAGCGGGTCCGGGTGCTCCAGTTCGAAGGCCAGGTGGGCCTCGTGGCCCCGTACGCGCTCGTGGTCGGCGATCGCTTCCAAGGGCGAGCGGGCGGGCACCATGAGGGCGAACACCTCCACCGCGCGGCGCTCCCCGGCCGGGCCGTGGACGCGCGGGCGCAGGATCCGGACGTCGAGCTCGGCCGCGTCGCGGCGGTGGCGCCGGGCGAGCCGTTCCCGCACGACGACGCTCGGCTGGGACGGGGTGTCGGCGGCGAGCCCGCAGTCGGCGAGTTGGCCGCGCAGGTCATGCGGGTCGGTCGGGAAGAGCAGCAGGCCGACGTGGGCGAACCGGCAGTGCACGGCCAGCGACTCCAGTTCCGGGCCGCGCAGACCGGGCAGCAGGAGGGGCAGGAGGGTGGCGGTGTCGTGTTCCCGTACGAAGGCGGCTGCCGCGCGCAGGCGGGCCGTGTCGTCGGGAAGCATCGTTTCGTCTGAGAGGGCCGCCGGTCCGGCGGGGCGCGTCGCCTCGTCGGCGAGGGTCGCTTCGTCGGGGAGGGTCGTCGTCATCGGGGAGGTTTCCTCGGGCGGGTGCTGGGGTGGAGCGGAGCGTGTGGACTGGGCTGGGGCCGGGTGGAACCGGGCGGCCCGGGAGGGACGGTGGTCATACGCCGACGTAGTTCTCGGCGAACCAGTTCTGGTGGGCACGGGACGTGCGCAGGGAGTCGAGGCGGGCGCGCCTCAGGGAGGCGTGGAAGAACGATCCGCCTGAGTGGTCCTGGCCGGGAATCTCGTGCAGCAGCCCGGTCATCCACTGGGTGAACTCCTGTGCGCGCCAGATGTGCGCCAGGCACTGCGCCGAGTACCGGTCGAGGGCTGTGCCGTCCCCTCCGGCGAGGACCTCGGCGAGGGCTCCGGCCAGGATCTCCGCCTCCAGGACCGCCAGGTTCGCGCCCTTCGCGGCGGCCGGTGGGGTCAGGCTCGCGGCGTCACCGGCGAGCAGGAGCGAGCCGTGGCGCAACGGTTCGACCACGTCGCACTCCAGGTCGACGACCCCGCGCTCGGTGATCGGACCCCTGCGCAGCGGGCCGTGCTCCGCGGCGCGCATCCGCAGGTCGAGTTCGTCCCAGATCCGCTCTTCGGACCAGGCATCGGCGGGGGCGCCACGCCGGCACTGGAGGTAGTAGCGCGTGACCTGCGGGCTGCGGGCCATGTGGCCGGCGAAGCCGCGGTCGTGGACGGCGTAGCCGACGGCGTCGAGGCTGGGCGGAGCTTCGGCGAGCAGGCCGAGCCAGCTCACGCCGTGGTCGTGGTGGTGGCGCACCGCGCCGGGCGGCAGCGAGCGGCGGGCCGCTCCGTGCCGGCCGTCGCAGCCGGCGACGTACCGGGCGTCCCACCGGGTGGGGCGGCCGTCCGGCTCACGGGTGGTGACGTACGGCCGGGCGCCGTCGGTGTCGACGTCGTGGACGGCCAGCGCCTCCGTACGGAAGCGGATCCGCCCACCGGCGTCGAGGTAGCGCGTCAGGAGGTCGGTCAACAGGTTCTGCTGCGGGTAGACGGTGTGCTGCTCGCCACGGCCGAGGGAGCCGTAGTCGAGGCGGAAACGGCCGTCCTGGGTGCGGAACTCGCAGGTGCCGTGAGTACGTCCGTGGCGGTGCAGCCCGGCGGCGAGGCCGTGGCGGTCCAGGATCCGCACGGTGTTCGGCGCGAGGAAGCCGGCCCGGGCCCTGGTCTGTACGTGTGAGCGGGCGGCGCGTTCGAGGACTACGCAGTCGATCCCGGCGGCGAGCAGGAGGTTGGCGAGCACCAGGCCGGCGGGGCCGGCGCCGAGGACGACCACATCGGCTGATTCGCGTAACGTTCGGTAATTCTGGCTTTCTGTCATAGAGCGGGAATCATAAGCACGGAAGAAGGCGCGGACGATCATGAGTAATCCGAACGCGGTAATAGAATTACAATCGCCCGACTATCCTTCAGTAACGCCGCCCGGCTCGGGGAGCAGAGCAGCCCGTCGACCCTCCGGTGCCGGCGAAGCACCGCACGGACAACAGCCGTTCGCTCAGCACGGTGCGTGATGGAGCGCCGGGGCGACGTGGCAACCAGCGGTGTTTGGGCGTCATCGGCGGGTGACGGGTTGCCACTTGGTGGAACGTGGTTCCTGGTACGGCCGGAGTGCTAGCCCGGCTCGGCAGGGTCGTGGGTGATCAGGTCTCCCGGCTGACACTGAAGGACATCGCAGATCCTCGACAGGGTCGAGAAGCGGATCGCCTTCGCCCGCCCGTTCTTGAGAACGGACAGGTTGACGACGGTAATTCCCACCTGCGCGGACAGTTCCGTGAGCGTCATGCCGCGCTCGGCGAGAACCCGATCGAGATGGATCCGGATCGCGTGGAGTTCCTCGTCAGGCATCAGATGGTCCCTTCGAGGTCCTCTCGCATGCGCACACCCTCGCGCATGATCTTCCCCATGATCACTGCGGCGAGTCCGGCGAGGACGAGCACCTGCGGCCCGGAGACCGTCGGCCCGGAACCCGCGATCGGCACCATACTCCCGACGAGCCAGGACTGTGACCAGCCGACCACGAGGCCGGCCAGCGGTGTGCCCACGGCGACGAACCATCCGAGAACCGAGAGGCGCCGCGACACCGTGTCGGTAAACGGACCCTGCACCATGACGGCCTTGAGCAGCCGGGAGAAGAGCAGCAGCGCGAAGGAGCCGAACAGTAGCCAGGGCAGTTCGCCCCCGAGGTCGGCGGCGCGCTGGCCCGTGGAGGGACCGTCCTGACAGAGGCGCGTGGCGCTACTGGATGCCTTCACGGCCTCGCCGATCGGCAGGCCGTCTCCCAATGAGGCATTGGCCCAGAAGCCCGTCTGCACGCAGACCACCCCGTCGTCGAGCATGTGCGTGACCCCCGTACCGACGAAGGCGAGCCCGCAAAGCATCGCCAGCGCAAAGGTCACCGAGGCCAGGGTCCTCGTGAGTCGCGTGTTCATCGCATCCCCTTCCTATCGATTTTCGATATACCCAACAGTACGGGAGCATATCGATATTCGACAAGTCCACGGCTGCCGACGAGGCGCGGCGCGGCGCGGCGCGCGGCACCCGGCCCCCTCCGGCGACATCGGCGTGAGCCCCCCGACGGGCCTCGAAACCCCGGGTAGCGGCAGGCACCGCCAGGGCGCGGGCGTCCCGAAACACGTGGCCGCTCCTGGCCGCAATGCCCGTAGCAGAATGTCCGGTTATCGATCCCCTCTCGGGGAACACGAGGCGCCTTCCCGTCAGTTCACCGAGGAGAACCAGGGCGAGCCCGCACAAGTCGTCCTGGACCGAAAGACCTTGGGCAAGGAGAAACCGTGCGCATACTCTTCACCGGACCGGCCGCGGCCGGCCACCTCTTCCCGATGATCCCCACCGCGCAGGCCCTGCGCGGCGCTGGACACGAGGTACTGTTCGCGGGCTCGCAGCCGGTGAACCGGCTCCGCGAGGCGGGATTTCCGTTCGTCGAGATCGGCGACGGTCGCACCATCATGGACATGTTCGAACAGTCCACCGGCGGGGAGGTGCGCTACGTCGCCCCCGACATGACCCCGGACCAGATTCTCGAAAGGGCGGCCCGCGTCTTCGCCCAGCTCTCCCGCTCCACCGTGGACGGCCTGCTGGAGGCCGCCGACAGCTGGGGCGCCGACTTGCTCGTCTACGACTCCTTCCAGGCCTCCGCCCCGCTGGTCGCGGCCAAGCTCAAGATCCCGTCGGTGGTCCAGAACTTCGGCATCACTTCCGGCCTCGACATGGTCGGCCGGCTCGCCGGCAACTTCACCGAGGCCTACGAGACGTACGGGGTGGCCGGCCCCGCACAGCCCACCGCGCTGAACATCGTCCCCGCCTCGCTCGGCGGTGACCCGGGCGGCCTGCGGATGCGCTACCTGCCCTACAACGGCGGCGGCACCATCCCCGCCGAGCTGCTGCGCCGCGGCACCCGCCCGCGCGTCGTCATCACGCTGGGCACCGTGCTCACCGAGCTGGACGGAGTCCGCGCCATCGTCCGCCTGATCGAGGCCGCCGCCTCGGTGGACGCCGATTTCCAGCTCGCCGTCGGAGACGCCGACCTCGCCCCGCTCGGCACCCTCCCGGACAACGTCCACCCGCTGCCCTGGGTTCCGCTCGCCGAGCTGCTGACCGCCTCCGACGCGCTGATCCACCACGGCGGCTCCGGCACCCTCCTCACGGCCCTGCAGGCCGGCCTGCCCCAGCTCCTGCTCCCCCAGGGCGCCGACCACTTCACCAACGCCGCGGCGCTCACCGCGACCGGCGCCGCCCTGCGCTCCGCCTCCGACGAGGTCGACTCCGCGCTCCTCACCCGCCTCGTCACCGACCCGGCCCTGCGCGAGGCCGCGTCCCGCCTCCGGGCGGAGAACGCAGCCCTGCCCAGCCCGGCCGAAACGGTTTCCGCCCTGGAGGCCCTGGTCGCCTCCTAGAGCGCGGAACAGCGGTTGTGGCGGGGCGCCCCCAGGCCGTCCCTTTCGGACCCTGCCGGGCCCCCGCCACCCCTCAGCCGTGACTCAGGAGCACCTTCAGCAGCTGATCCGGCGCCTCCCGCATGACGTTGTGGCCGGTTTCGACGGCGTGCGTCCGCCACTGCGGCGAGCAGCGGCAGGCGACGGGCCAGCTTCTCCTCGGGGTCGCCCACATAGCCACTGGCCTGACGCTGTTCGCGACGGTGCGGCGCGCTGACGAGCCGGGGTGATCCCCCAGTCGGCTTCGTGTTCGTCGCCGACGCGGCCTCGATCGTCAGTCGAGGCCTTCGATGATGCGGAAGTCGCGCTCGACGCCGTCAGCAAGTACGGCCAGTGCCTCCTGGTAGGCCGCACTCGCGCGTGCGGCGACCGCCTGTTCGAAGCTGTCGAACTCGATCAGGATGGTGCGCTCGGCGATTCCGGCGTCGTGTACGACGACCCGGCTGCCGCGGGAGAGCACCCGCCCGCCCGCGGCCCTGACGGCTGGACCGGCCAGCTCGTCGTAGGCAGCAAGCCTCTCAGGGTCTGCGATGGTGCGGTAGACGCTGACCCAGTAGCCCTTGGCCACGGTACCTCCTGTGTTCGGAATTGGTGATCAGAAGCATGCTCAGATCCATGGCCGGCGCGCTGTGGGTCAGCGAGCCGACGGAGACGGCGTCGAAGTCGGACGGCTTCGATCCTCAGCTTCCGGTTCGACTCGACCGGCCCAGGCCCGGCACACCGACCGGGGCCGTGGTCGGATTGGTCTCGGGTGGGCGTCGGCGGGCGAGGGCGAGGCCGGCCGTCGTCGTGATCGCCATCGCGGCGACGCCGACCAGCGCCGCGGTCGTGTAGGCGTCGTCGTTCGGGAAGAGGCGGCCCGTGGCGGTGCCGGCGGCCAGCACCAGACCGCCGATGGCGCTGCCCAGGGAGTACCCGACGCTGCGGACGACGTAGTTGAAGCTCATGGCGCTCGACGTCTCGCTCTTGGGGGTGACGGCCAGGATGACGCCGGGCATGGCGGCCGAGAAGCTGCCGACGCCGAAGCCCAACACGCCCATGGCAGCGAGCAGTTCGGCCAGGTCGGACCGGGCGGTGGCGAACAGGACGAACCCGCCGCCGACGATGGCCGCGCTGCCGGCCAGGATCAGGGGGCCGTCGATCCGCGTCCGGACCCGCGGCGTGAGCTTGCCGGCGACGAACCCCAGCACGGAGAACGGGATGAGGACCAGCCCCGCCACGAAGGTGCTCAGTCCGAAGCCGTAGCCGGCGCTGTGCGGCGTCTGCGCGTAGCGGGTGATGAGCGTGAGCAGGAGGTACATGCCGCTCCCGCCGACGAACATGGCGATGTTCGCCCCGGCCACCGCCGGGTGCCGTACCGCCCGGACGTCGACCAGGGGCGTCTTGGTGCGCAGTTCGGAAACGGTCCAGACACAGAGCAGGAGTACGGCGGCGACGGCAAGGGTCACCCCCACGGCGAGGTGTCGGCTCCACATGCTCCTCTCGCCGGCCAGGAACAGGACGAGGAGCAGTCCACCCGCCAGGACGAGCGCACCGGCCACGTTCACGTGAGCGGAGCGGCCTACGGGAGCTGCGGGCATGGAGCGCCACGCGGTCACGAAGGCGATGGCGGTGACGAGCAGGCCGAGGCCGTAGGCGGCCCGCAGTCCGCCGAACTCGGCGAGCAGCGCGGCCAGCGGGTAGCCGACGCCGGCTCCGATGATGGAGACCACTGAGATCAGGGCGATCGTGGCCGCGCTGCGCTCTTCGGGAAGATGGTCGCGGGCCACGCCCATCATCAGCGCCGTGAGACCGAGTCCGACGCCTTGGGCCGCTCTGCCCACGAGCAGCCAGGCGAACGGCAGCGGCAGCACGGTGAGCGCGCTGCCGACGACGACGATCGCCAGCGTGGCGAGAATCGTGGCCCGCCGGTGCGGACCGGCTCCGAGCCGGCCGAGAACGGGTGTGGCGACGGCGCCGCTGAGCAGGGCGATGGTCAGCGTCCACTGCGCGCTGTCGAGGGAGACGTGGAACGTGGTCGCCACGCTGGTGATGAGCGGCGTCCCGAGGCTGGCGACCGCCGCCACGACCAGGGCGATGAACATCAGGGCGGGGACCAGCAGACGTGCCTCGGAACGCATCAGGGCAGTGCTGGGCCGGTCATGAGCCTGGGCCGCGGTCACCGGTCCGACTCCTCTCGGGCGCGGCTTTCGAGCTCCGCCAGATGCAGCAGCGCCGGAAGCGCTGCCGCCAAGGCCTCGACCTCGTCACCGGTGAGTTCGTCGATCAACCGCGCGTACGCGTCGACGCCCGCCCGGCGTCGCGTCCGGACGTACGACGCGCCGGCCTCGGTCAGGCACACCAGGGTCACCCGCTTGTCGGACGGATCACCCTTCCGCTCGACCAGCCCGGATTCCTCCATCACCCGGACCAGGACGGTCATCGCGGGCTGGGTGACGCCCTCGGCCACCGCCAGATCGGTGATCCGTCGCGGGCCGGTCTTGTCCAGGGTGGCCAAGGTGGCGGCGGACGTCAGGCTCATGTCGCGGGGAAGGCGTCTCACGGCCCTGGTGGCCAGACCGTAGAGGGCTGACCCGATGGCATCGGAAGCGCCGTGCGCGACGTCTCGGCGACTCATGCCTGAAGCATAGCAGTTTTATATTAATCCTTTATGCATCTCCCGATCAGGGTTCGTGAAGTCGACGTCGAGTCTCGGGTCGTACGCCTCGGGCTGGACGCCGAGTTCGTGGGTGCCGTATTCGCCGAACCGGTTGATGCGGTCCGGATGGGCACCCCGGCGGGCGAAGGTCGCGCCGCAACTCTGTTCAAGTCGTTTACCTGCTGGTAACTTACGGCTCTGTTACTGCCAGTAACACGCGTCTGTCCCGGTGATCCATCAACCGAATCCGAGGGAACCATGCACCGCATCGCCATGGGGAAACTGGCAACAGCAGTCGCCACCGCTCTGGCCGTCACCGCCCTTCCGGCGACCACGGCTGTGGCCGCCCCTTCCGCCTCGTCGACGGCCGCGGCGGACGGTTCGTTCTACACCTACGACGGCAGCAGGCCCTTGGCCTCGTACGCACCGGGCGCCGTGCTCAAGACGCGGACGCTGCAGTACCACGTCGTCGGCATTCCGACGCCGGTCAAAGCGATCCAGCTGCTGTTCCGCACCGTCGATGCGCAGGGCCGCCCGTCCGCCGGGGTGACCTCGATCGTCCGCAGCCCCAACGGGGACGCCGGCAAGGCCGTGTCGTACCAGTCGTTCTACGATTCCCTCAACCCTGCGGACTCACCGTCACGGGCCATCGCGGGCGACGTCTCCCTCGGCGGCCTGATTGCGAACGGCGAGTCCCTCCTCCTGGTGCCGCTCCTGCTGGCGGGTTACAACGTCATCATCCCGGACAGTGAGGGACAGGCCGCCGACTTCGCGGCCGGCCCGGAGTACGGAACGAACACGCTGGACTCGATCCGGGCCGCGAGCCAGTCCCCGGAGACCGGCCTGAACTCCGCCACCCGGGTGGGTCTGGCCGGCTACTCGGGCGGAGCCATCGCCACCCACTGGGCGGCCGCGCTCGCGCCGAGCTATGCGCCGGACGTCGACAAGAGACTGGTGGGCTACGCCGAGGGCGGGCTGCTCGTCGACCCGGCGCACAACCTCAAGTACGTCAGCGGCAGTTCCATCTGGGCCGGTGTCGCGCCCATGGCCGTCCTCGGGGCCGCGCGCTCCTACGACATCGACTTCACGCCCTACCTGAACAGCTACGGCCAGCAGGTGTTCACGAGGCTCCAGCGCGGGTCGATCGTCAACGCCCTGGGCCAGTACCCGGGACTGACCTGGAAGAAGATGGTGAAGCCGGAGTACGCGAACCCGAATTCGGTGCCCGCCTTCGTCGAAGCGGTGAACAGGCTCAACCTCGGCTCGGCAGCCACCCCCAACGCCCCCGGGTTCATCGTGCAGGGCAACGGAGGCGTCTTCGAGGGCACCCTCAGCAATCTTCCGGGGATCGGAAGGGGTGACGGGGTCATGGTCGCGGGAGATGTGCGCGCGCTGGTCCGGCAGTACTGCGACAAGGGCAGCACATCGATCAAGTACCAGCAGTACGACCTGCTGAGTCATGTGGGAGCCGCCGTGCCGTGGGCACCCACCGCTCTGGGCTGGCTCAACGACAGGTTCGCGGGCAAGACGCCCCCGTCCGACTGCGGCCGGATCCCCGAGGGCAATTCACTGGCGCCGGAGGTCCCGACGGCGGGGTCCTGACGCCCCCTGCGTGCGGGGTCCCTGGGGCCCCGCACACCAGGATGGCCCGGAGGCCGCCGTCTTCGCGAAGGATGCGTCGTCGTGGTTGCTCCCCTTGATCGCAACGGGCTTGAGCGAAACTTAGGTTGACCGGCTAGCGGATCACGCCATGGCTTGCAACGATCACCGGGTCGGCGGCGAGCGAGATGCGACTACCGAGGAGCCCTCAGTGCCCACCCTGCCCTGGACCGTTCCCAACCCTCCCGAAGGGCACGAGGCCGCGCTGATCATGGCGTCGCGCTTCGAGGTCCGGAGCTTCAAGGACGTGCCGCGTTTCTTCCTCAACGCGCTCGCGGCGTGGCGTCAGGTCCGCAAGGCCCCGGGAGCCTTCGGTGCCTCGCTCGTCGCCCGGCCGTTCAAGCGGACGTTCCAGACGCTGTCCGCGTGGGAGAGCCGTGAGCAGCTCATGGCGTTCGTCAAGACGGAGCCGCACCGCTCCATCATGACGACGATGCGCCCCACGATGAGCAATGCCACGTTCCTGTTCTGGGACGCCTCCGTCGCGGACCTCCCGATCAGCTGGGCCGAGGCCGAGCGAAGGCTCGACGAGCAGGCGGCCAAGGAAGCTCAGGGGGCCTGACCGTCCGGCTCCCGGTTCAGCCGTCGCCTTCTTCGGTCTTGAAGGTGTGGAACCCGCGGCGGTGGTAGTTGGGCAGCGCGTTCGGGTTGTCCCCCGACGATGTGTGCAGCCATACCCGGCGCACGCCCGGCACCAGTTTCCAGCCCTGCCGGATCGCGAGCGTCAGCGCATGACCGCCGAAGCCCTTGCCGGTGAACTCCGGCAGGAGACCGAACGTCCGGATCTCGACGTCGGCGCCCGGATGGAGGTCGTAACAGACCATGCCGGCCGGCTCGTCGGCCAAGGTCAGCAGCCAACAGGTCCGGTCCGGATGCTCGGCGAACCACGCCTGCCACTCCTGGGGGCTACGGCGGGCGCTGCGCCACTGGTACGGCGCGCCGACCCTGGCCATCAGGTCGGGAACCAGCGGCAGGTCCTTGTCAACGGCAACGAGTGTCATTCCCGGGACCGGAGCTCCGGGAACGAGCCGGCTCGGGTCGGTCATCTCGACGTACGTCACGATCTTCGTCACCCGAGGAAGGCTATACGCGCCCCGGGCCGTCGAGATCGAACAGCAGTCGAGACCGAGCGACATCAGGCCCGGAGCCTGCTCGCCGTCAGGGCGTCCTTGACCTCCTGCACCACGCGGGCGGCGTCTTCGGGGCTGTTCACCACATCCGTGTGGTTCATGTCCACGACGAGGACCTCGCTGGCCGAGTAGTGCTTGTGCACCCAGTCGTCGTAGCCCGACCACAGCGTCCGGTAGTAGTCGACGAGGCCCTCGTCCTGCTCGAAATCGCGGCCCCGCAGCCCGATGCGGTGCAGCACCGTCTCGAAGTCCGCCTTGAGGTAGATCATGAGATCGGGTGCCTTGCGGTACGGCAGGCCGTCGATTTCGCGCATCATCTCGTCGAGCAGTCCCTCGTACACCCGCATCTCGAGGGAGCTGATCCGGCCCAGGTCGTGATTGACCTTGGCGAAGTACCAGTCCTCGTAGATGGACCGGTCGAGGACGTTGTCGCCCTGCTTGTACGCCTCCTTGATCGAGGCGAACCGCGTCTGCAGGAAGTAGAGCTGGAGCAGGAAGGGATAGCGCTTCGCCTGGATCTCCTCGGGGCTCGCCGTGTAGAAGAGCGGAAGGATCGGGTTGTCTTCCACGCTCTCGTAGAAGACTTCGCTGCCCAGCTCCTTGGCAAGGAGCTCGGCCACGCTCGTCTTGCCGATCCCGATCATGCCTCCGACGCAGATCACTGCCATACCTCACTTCTCCCTGGGGGTCTTCTGTTCGCGGGCGGGTGGGCCGGGCGCCCCACACCATGGGGACGCCTGTCGGCGGTCACTCGATTCCCCAAGACCTTCATGATCGGCGTCACGTGGTCCCCGTACGGTCCGAGGCCCCGAAGCGGGATGCCCTCCCCGACCGGCCGGACCGGCCGGACCGGCCGTTCCGCAGTCGCCGCGTACAGCGTGAGCCACCGCCCCGCGGCCGCCTTGAAGCATAAATGACGCTTCGCCCGCCCCGTGCCGCCAGAGTGCCGCCGCCCACCTCACCTTGGTCTCCGGCGCCTTCACCGGCCGGGGCGGGCGATTGGCGGAGGTCCCGCGGAGGAAGTTGACAACGTTTCAGTTTCGGTGGCCGGTCAATCTGACCGAAAGACTTCCGGAGTGATGCGACATGTGAAATTTTACATGTCACATGTCAACCGCCCGTGTTCCCAGCACGCGGCCAGCGGCCCCGGAGGCCCCCACAGATGCATCCGTTCCGGATATCGAAGGCCAACGCGCGCAGACTTCCCGCGCTCGGCGCAGCCGTCTTCCTCGCGCTCGGCCTGTTCGCACCACAGAGCCAGGCCGCCGCCGCCGTCGGCGCCAAGACCCCGGCCGGTGGGAACGTACGTGGATCCGCGGCATCGGCGCCGCGGTCGATCCCGGTCCCCAAGTCCCCCGATGCGATGAACGGCGGCTCCCGCTTCCGGATCTCCTCGCAGGACAGTACCGAGGAGTCCGCCCCGGCACCCGCCCCGGCCGTCACGCCCGTCAGGGACGCCAAGAACACCAAGCACGTCAAGGCCGGCCAGCGGTCCTTGGCCGCCGCCGCGGACGAGTGCGGCGACATCTCCGGCGTGATCAACGCCACGGGCGGCGCGTTGGTCCAGCAGCTCAAGGCCCTCCCCCGGATCTCCTGTACCTACCCCCTGTTCAACCTCACCGGGGAGAACGCGCAGAAGGCCTTCCGCGAAGCCCAGATGGTGACCGTCGCGGGCGCGCTGCGCGACGCCTCCGCCGCCTACTCGGGCGACAACAGCGCCGGCATCGGGCAGCTGGTGCTGTTCCTGCGCGCCGGCTACTACGTGCAGGACAACAACGCGAGCGCCGTCGGCGACTACGGCACGGCACTGGACGGCGCCGCGCACGGCGCGCTGGACGCCTTCTTCGCCTCCCCGCGCAGCAAGGACGTCACCGACGCCAACGGCGAGATCTTCAACGAGGTCGTCACGCTGATCGACAGCACCCACGCCGCCGGCCGGTACGCCGGCGTCATCAAGTGGATGCTCGGCAGCTACGACGGCACCTGGCCCGGCCAGATGAACCTCGCCATGCAGCACGTCGAGTGGGTCGTGGAGAACGGCTTCAAGGCCAAGAACGACGACCGCGGCTGGCGGGCCGCGCTCAAGGCCGACCCCGCCATCCTCGACACCTGGGCCGGCTTCATCACGCGCAACGGCGCGCAGCTGAACCGCTTGGACGTCGTCAGCAACGTCGGCCGCTTCCTCGGCTACGCCCTCGACGTACCCGAGCTCAAGGACCGGCTGCGGCCGCTGCTGAAGGACCTGATCAACCGCTACCCGAACGTCGGCCCCACCGCGCCGATCACCATGAACCTGGGCTGGTACACCCGCCAGTACGACCGGGGCAACTGCGCGGCCTACGCCATCTGCGATCTGGGCGAGCGCGTGCTCCCCGCGATCCTGCCGATCCAGCACACCTGCACCCCGGGCCTGAAGATCCGCGCCCAGGACATGTCCCCCGGTCAGCTGGACGGCACCTGCACCAGCCTGGTCAACGAGGACGCATACTTCCACCGGATCATCGGCGACAAGGGCCCGATCCCCGGTGACGTGAACACCAGCCTGGAGGTCGTCGTCTTCGACGACTACACCCAGTACTCGCTGTACGCCTGGGCCATCTACAACATCGACGTCGACAACGGCGGCATGTACGAGGAGGGCAACCCGGCCGCCGCCGGCAACCAGGCGCGCTTCATCGCCCACGAGGCCAGCTGGCTGCGCCCGGACTTCCAGATCTGGAACCTCAACCACGAGTACACCCACTACCTCGACGGCCGCTACGACATGGCCGGCGACTTCGACGCCGGCATGACCACGCCGACCACCTGGTGGGTCGAGGGCATCGCCGAGAACATCTCGTACGGCTACCGGGGCGTGCGCAACGCCGACGCGATCGCCGAGGCCGGCAAGAAGACGTACAAGCTCAGCGAACTGTTCGACACCGTCTACGGCCAGGACGCGGACCCCGCGGTCAACTCGAACCGCGTCTACCGCTGGGGCTGGCTCGCCGTCCGCTACATGCTCCAGGCGCACCCCGCCGACATGCAGACCCTGTTCGACAAGTACCGCGCCGGTGACTGGAACGGTGCCCGCACCCTCCTGAAGCAGACCATCGGCACCAGCTACGACGCGGGCTTCACGACCTGGCTGACGACCACCTGCGCGACCAACGACTGCGGCCCCCTGCCGGAGGCCTCGTCCACCCCGCTCTGCACGATCAGCGACCCCCGCCAGTTCGACAAGAACTGCCGCCGGGACAACCTCGCGGCCACCGCCGGCAACTACAGCTACCACTTCCTGTACCTGCCGGCCGGCGTCAAGCAGCTGACCATCACCAGCAGCGGTGGCACCGGCAACGCCGACCTGTACTACGGCGGCAGCAGCTGGGCCACCACCAGCAGTTACCAGGCGAAGTCCACCACCGCCGGCAACAGCGAGACCCTGACGATCGACAACCCGCCGTCCGGCTGGGTCTACTTCAGCCTCGCCGCCGCGCAGGACTTCACCGGTGTGAGCGTCTCCACGCAGTCCAAGTGACCCGGTACGCGGGGGTCTGAGCGTGACGGGGGGGGGGGGGGGGGGGCGTGCGGGGGGGGGGGGGGGGGCAGCGGAGGAGGAGAGAGAAGAGAGAGAGACGCCAGCCCGCGCGGACGGAGCGAAGGAGTCT
>NZ_JBHYVM010000046.1:20559-56850 GCF_042750105.1 Streptomyces sp. NPDC059443
GCCCCCACCCCTCCCACACCCCCCTCCGGGGGGGGGGGGGTGCGGGCGCGCCCGCGCCGCCCCCCCCCCGCCCCCGCCCCCCCCCCCCCCCCGCCGCTCGTCTCGTCTCGTCTCGGCACGACCGGGCCACCGGCGGCATTAGCCTGCTCGGATGGACGAGTGGGAGCGCTGGGAGCACCGGGTGCAGACGGCCGCGCACCCGGTGGCGTACCGGCTGTTGAGAGCCGTCGCGGCCCGCGGCCCCGTGGTGCGGGTGCCCCGGGTCGGGGTGGTGGTGAGCGATGCCCGGACGGCCCGGGACGTGCTCCTGGACACCGAGGGGTACACGAAGACCGGTCCGGGGGCGGCCGGCGGGCTGTGGACCCCGGTACTCGGCCCGCGGGCGCTGATCAACATGGAGGGCCCGGAACACGCGGCGCTGCGCCGGCGCCTCGGCGGACTGTTCACCCCGGGGCACGTGGCGGCCGTCTGCGAACGGGTGCTGCGCGGCCCTCTGGGCGAAATGGAGCGGCGGCTCGCGGCGGGCGGGGAGGTGGACCTCGTACGGGTCGTGCGCGACGGCGCCACCGAGGTCATCCGCGAGCTCGTCGGGCTCCGGGACACGGAGGCGGACTTCGCCGGCGCGGCCGCGGTCGTATCGGGCGTACGGCTGTGGCGCACTTCGCTGACTGGGCGTCAGGTGCAGGAGGCGAGACGGGCCTTGGAGGGCCTGGGAGATGCGGCGGTTGCCGCGTACCGGGCCGGTGACGAGTCCACGGTGCCGGGGCGACTGCGCGCGCTGGGGCTGGACGAGGCGGAGGCGCGGGCCGCGGTCATCGTGTTCCTGCTGACCGGCACCGAGACGCTGGTCTCCTTCGTGCCACGGCTGATCGCGCTGGCCCACGACACCGGCCTGGGCCCGGACCGGATCACCGACGCGCTGATCGAGGAAGCGCTACGGGTGACCTCGCCGACCCCCCTGATGCTGCGCAGCGCGGCGCGGGCGGGGAGGATCGGGGGCGTACGGGTCGAAGCCGGCGAGCGGGTGGTCATCGCCACGCTGCTGTGCACGCGGGCGTACGGCCCCTTCGCCCCGGGCCGCGATGCCGCCGAGCTGCGCCGGCTGTGGTTCGGCGCGGGACCGCACTTCTGCCTCGGGATGCCCCTGGCGATGACCGAGGTCCGGGCGGTGGTCGGGGCGCTGCGGGGCTTTCCCGGGCTGCGCATCCTCCGCCGGCGCCCGGCCCGCGGAGTGCTGATACCCGCCTACGCCCGGCTATCCCTGCGCGCGGGCGGCTGATCCGTCCGTACAGCGACGACCAGGCCTCCGGCCCCGGGAGGGGGGCGGGGGCGGCGGCTTTCACCCGGTCGGGCCAAGGGTGGGCGGCGGGCTGCCGCGAATGGCCCAGCGTCGGGACACCGGACAGGCCATGAGGCGGATGAGATGTCTAACGTCGTTGTCAGACACATCGGTTCGCGAAGCCTGTGGAGGTGTCATGTCCCGTCGGGGCCGCTGGCTTGCGGGCGCGTGCACCAGTACGGTCGCCATCGCTCTGCTCGTCACCGGGGGCGGCCTCGCCACGCCGCCGCAAGGGCCGTCCGGCAGCAACGGGGAGGCCGGGGTCGCGGTGGGCGCTTATCTCCACTACGGCTCGCCCGGCGTCGAGCGCATGCAGGAGCTCTCCCGCTGGCTCGGAGGCACCGAGCTGCGCGCCGGACACACCTACCTGCCCGGAGACACCTGGGCGAACATCGAGGGGGCACCCGATTCCCTGCGCAGTTGGGCACGGTGGCGCAAGGCGAGAGCGGATCGGCTGTTCGTCCTGAACGTCCCCATGCTGGAGCACAACGAGGCCGGCGTCCCCGACGGCCGGGTCGCCGAGTTGATCCGCTCCGGCGCGCAGGGCAAGTACGACCACCACTTCCAGCGGCTGGCCGAGCGGCTGGTCGCCCTCGGGGTGCCGGACACCGTGATCGTGCTCGGCTGGGAGATGAACGGCTTCAACTACACCCACCGGTGCCGGCCCGACCCCGAGAACTGGAAGCGGTACTGGCGGAACATCGTGGCTGCCATGCGCTCGGTGGAAGGGCAGCGGTTCCGTTTCGACTTCGCCCCCAACCGCGGCAGTGACGCGGTCCCCTGGACCAGGTGCTACCCGGGCGACGACGTGGTCGACGTCATCGGCATGGACTCCTACGACCAGCCGCCCGGCCGTACCTTCGACGAGCAGGTCACCCAGCCTTACGGACTCCAGCAGCAGGTCGACTTCGCGGAGGCGCACGGCAAGCGGATCTCGTACCCCGAATGGGGGCTGTTCCGGAACGGCGACAACCCCGAGTACATGCGGCGCATGCTGGCATGGATCGCCGAGCACGAACCGCTCTACCACAGCATCACCGACTACTGCCCGCACGGCGTGTGGCAATGCGGCCAGAACCCGCGCTCATCACGAGTGTTCCGGGAGTTCCTGTCCACCAGACAGGACTGACGGCGGGGCAGCAGACCGTCCCACCCAGGGTCAGCCCTTGCCCGACCATTCCAGGCGCCCCACCCTCCCCTTCTCCCCCGCCGCCCAGCAGCCGCCGTCCGGCGCGCAGGCGACCGTGTCGAACGACCCCGGGTCCAGTGCCCGCCAGGTGCGGCCGCCGTCCGCGGTGACGTCCGTGCCCGTCGGGCCCACCGTCAGGGCCGTGCCGGCGCCGTACGGGAACCAGGCCGCGCCCGAGCGGTAGGCCGGCGGCGGGGTCGACGCCTGGCGCCAGGTGCGGCCCGCGTCCGCGGACACCGCCGCGGCCCGCGGGGAGGGCTGCCCGGTGCGGTAGTCACCGCCGACCGCGAGGCCCCTCGTACGGTTGCGGAAGGCTAGGGCGAAGACGCCGCGCGCGGGGTCGGCCGCCGGGATGGTGGAGTCGGCGACCTGCCAGGTCAGGCCGCGGTCCGCCGAGTGCAGTACCCGCGCGACCGCGCCCCCGCCGGTGGCCAGCCAGACGTCGCGCGGCCCGGCGGCCACCAGGCACTGGCCGCTCGCTGCGAAGCCCGCCTCACCCGTCAGTGCGTCCGGCATCCCGGAGTCCGGCAGGACCCGCCAGCTCCGCCCGCCGTCGTCCGTGGACAGGATGCGGAACTTTCCGTCCACCGGGTCGCTCATCGCGAGCCCGTGGCGGGAGTCGAAGAAGGTGAGGCAGTCGTAGAAGGCCCGCGGGTCGGGGTTTCGGAACGCCTCGGTCCACGTAGCGCCGCCGTCCTCGGTGCGCAGCACGCGGGAGGCCTCGCCCTCCCCGATGGACAGGGCCACGGCGCGCCGCCCGTCGAGGGCCTCGATGTCCCGCAGCTCCAGCCCCTCCGCGACGGCCTCCGGCGGGGAGACGTCCCGCCAGCTCCGCCCGCCGTCCGAGGTGCGCAGCACGGTTCCCTTGGAGCCGGTCACCCAGGCCGTGGACCGGCTGACCGCCGCCAGCCCCCGGAAGCGGGCGTCCTTGCCGGTCTGCTTCAGCGCCCAGCCCGCGCCCCGGAGGTCCCGTAACCCATCGGCGGCCTGCGCCGGCGCGGCCACCACCCCCAGCAGCAGAGCCGCCGCGCACATGCCAACTCCCAGAAGTCTCATGGCGCCGGAAGCTAACGCACCGCGGATTCACCGTCCAGGGCGCGTCACGGCCGCGGAGTCTCCGAGGGCGGCGGCCGCGGAGGCGCACTTCCTTGCGCGGCCGGCCTCCTGCATCATGGCCCGGCACCGGAGTTCACCCGCGCGGGCCGCCCGCGTCCCGCTACCGACCGCGAACCGGAGGCCCGTGTGCCGTCCCACGACCAGGCAGGGCGCGACGAGTTGTACCTCGACCCGTACCCGCTCTACGCCCGCGCCCGCAAGGCCGAGGGACTGACCTACGTACCCGAGTTCGACGCGTGGCTGGTGGCCCGCGACCAGGACGTCCGGGAGGTGCTGCTGCGCGCCGAGGACTTCTCCTCCGCCAACTCCCTGCTGCCGGACGTCCCGCTCTCGGAAGCGGCGCTCGGTGTCCTGCCGCAGGGGTTCGCGCCGCGTCCCACCGTGGTCACCACGGACGGCGCCGCCCACAAGCGGCACCGGGCCGTGCTGAACCGCGGACTGTCCGCCGCGCGCGTGGCCGACCTGCTGCCGTACGCCCGGGAGTGCGCGCGGGAACTGGTGGACGGCCTCGTGGCGGACGGGTCGGCCGAGCTGGTGGAGGCGTACGCCCGCCGGCTGCCCGGGCAGGTGGTCGGCCGGCTGATCGGGCTGGACCCGGCGGACGTGCCCGCCGCGGTGCACGGCGGATACCGGGCCGAGGAGCTGCTGTTCCGGCCGATGGCGCCGCAGGCGCAGGCGGCCGCCGCGACGGACGTCGTCGCGCTCCAGCACCTGCTGGACGGATACCTGCGCGACCGGCGCGCCGCTCCCCGGGACGATCTGTGCTCGGCGATGGTGGCCGCGCTGGCTCCCGGCACCGGCGAACTCACCCTGGAGCAGCGCCACGAGCTGGTGGCGAGCCTCCAGAACCTCCTGATCGCCGGATTCCTCACCACCAGCGCGATGATCGGCAGCACTCTGCTGCATCTGCTGCGCGACCGGTCGCAGTGGGAGGTGCTGTGCGCCGATCCGGCCCTCATACCGGCCGCGGTGGAGGAAGCGGTCCGCTACGACACGGCCGTACAGGCCTTCCGCCGCACCGCCACCCGGCCGGTGTCGCTCGCCGGGACGAAACTCCCCTCCGGTGCCAATGTGCTGGTCGCCTACGGTTCGGCCAACCGCGACGAGGACCGGTACGAGCGAGCCGACCGGTTCGACATCAGCCGCCCCGCCGTCCACCACCTGGCCTTCGGCCACGGACCGCACGGCTGCCCCGGCTCACAGCTGGCCCGCGAACAACTGCGCCTGACCCTGGAGCTGTTCACCCGTCGGCTGCCGGGCCTCCGGCTGGATCCCGACGCCCCCTCGCCGACGATGCGCCCGACGCTGATCCACCGCTCACCACAGACCCTGCACGTGACGTGGTGAACCCGCGGCGCGAGCGGCGCCGCGATCAGCGCACCCACCGCACGCCCCGCTTTGCCAGCCGTGCACAACCATTCGTTGTTCACTAAGGTGGGTCGGCATGGATCTCGAAGCAGTGCGCACCTTCGTCGCCGTCGCGGAAGCCGGCCAGTTCCAGAAGGCCGCCGTCGACCTGTCGGTCACCCAGCAAGCGGTCTCCAAGCGCATCGCCACGCTGGAGCGCGACCTCGGCGTGCGGCTGTTCACCCGCACCGCGCGTGGCGCCGGGCTCACCATCGACGGGCAGGCGTTCCTGCCCCACGCGCGCGAGCTGCTGCGCGCCGCCGAGCGCGCGGTCACGTCCGTACGCACCGGCAGCCGTCCGCTGCGCGTCGACGTGATCAACTCGCGCGGCGCGGCGTCGGGCCTGATGCGCGGCTTCCACCGCGCGTACCCCGAGACCGACCTCGACATGCTGATGCTGCTCGAAATCGAGACCGCCGTGGCCGCCATCCGGTCCGGTGCGATCGACGCGTCCTTCCGCGCCGTCGCCGCGCCCGGCCGGCCGCTCCCCGAGGACATCGAGTCCCTCCGGGTGCTCGACGAGCCGCTCCAGCTCCTCACCGGCCCCGCACACGCACTGGCGGACGCCCGGTCGGTGACCCTGGCCCAGCTCGCCGGGCACCGGATCTGGATGCCCGGCATCGTCCCCGGTACCGAGTGGGGCGCGTACTACGAGGACCTCGTCGCCGAGTTCGGCCTCATCATCGAGGCGACCGGCCCCAACTTCGGCTCCGACGCGCTCCTCGACACCATCGCCGACACCCCGGCCCTGGCCACCTTCATGGGTGAGCACACCCGCCTCATCTGGCCCGCCAGCCACGGCCTGCGCCGCATCCCGGTGACCGACCCGACCCCCGTCTACCCGCACTCGCTCCTCTGGCACCGCGACAACCCCCACCCGGCGCTGGCCGCCCTCCGCGCCCACCTCACCGCTGCGACTGCCGGCCGCGACACCGCCGGGACCTGGGTGCCGCGCTGGGTCATCGCGCGCTGAGCCCGGCCGGGCCCACGGTCTGGAGTGATCCGCTCGGAGCTACTGGGAGCTGTAGGCCTTGAGGCTCACCGCCGGGCCGTCGGAATTGCGGGCCACCGCAGCGGCCGCGTCCCCGGTGACCTGTACGACGACGGTTCCGTGTGCCGGGACCTCCGTCAGGCCGCCGACCGGTGTGACCTCGACGGCCTGCTGTGTGGTGCCCTCGGGAGGGTTGTCCCAGCGGATGTAGGCGATCCGCACGGAGACCGGAAGGCCGTCCTGGTTGGTGAGTCGGACCGCCGTGAAACGCTCGAACTTGCTGATCTCGTGGCCCTGGCCGTCCAGCGCCTGAGCCTTCACGTCGTGCTCTCCCCGTTGATCAGTTTCGGCCGGAGGTTACCCGATGCCCTCTCACCTCCATCGGGCACCCCGCTTCGGCATCCGCCTCTCCGAGGGCCGGACAATACGACGGTGACTGAAGCACTCGGCGCGATACCGCCTCGCCGCCACACGGGGGAAGAGCCGCTCCACCTCGACGGAGCCGACCACGGCAGCCTGCTGGGCTTCTGGGGATGGGCGTACTCGGGCCTGGCCGGCAACACGCTGCGCGGAGCGCTGGCCGAGTACATCGTCGCCCTCGCGCTCGGAGCGGCCGACGGCACGCGGGTGGACTGGGACTCGGTGGACATCCGGCTGCCCGGCGGGCCTCAGGTCGAGGTCAAGTCGGCGGCGTACCTTCAGGAATGGGGCCAGACGAGACTGTCCTCCATCTCCTTCTCCATCGCCCCGGCCGAAGGCTGGAACGCGGTCACCGGGGAAGTGGACCCGGCCCGCCTGCGACGCGCGGACGTGTACGTGTTCTGCCTGCTCAAGCACCAGGACAAGAAGACACTGGACCCCCTCGACCTCACCCAGTGGACCTTCTACGTCCTCCCCACCCCGGTCCTCGACGAGCACAGGCCCGACCAGCGCACCCTCACGCTCTCCTCGCTGCTCGCGCTGGAGCCCGTACGCAGCGACTTCCCCGGCCTGCGCGCCGCCGTACTCGGTGCGGGTCCCGTTCGCTAACGGGTGCCGGTGGTCCCCGCCTTGCGCAGGGGGGACAGCAGGGTGCCGAGCCATACGGCGCCCTGGAGCACCCCGGCGACGAGGAAGAGGGTGGCGGCGGACCACTGGCCCATGACCCAGCTGCCGAAGAGGGCGCCGAGCGGGATCGTGACGAAGGAGAGCGAGCGGCCCACCGAGGTGACCCGGCCGATGAGTTCGGAGGGGACGATGGACTGCCGGAAGGTGTACCACGGCACCACGATGGCGGAGGTCGACATGCCGAGGAGGAACATCGATCCGCCGATGACGGGGGTGGACGGTGACAGCGCGGGCAGCGCGAGCGATACCGCCATGAGGCCCATCGCGGCGGTGAGCGTGGGGCCCACGGGGAAGCGGCGGATGACGGCGGGCGCCAGGCTCGCCCCGAGCAGGGCGCCGGCGCCCTGTCCGGCGAAGACGAGGGCGAGCGCCGCCTGCCGGCTCCTGCCGTCGTCGGTGACGATGTAGATGAGGTTCGCCTCCAGGCCCAGGGCGGCGAAGTTGGTGACCGTCATCAGGGCGGTGCCCCACAGCAGGGGGGCCGAGTCGCGGATGAAGACCAGGCCGTCCTTGAAGTCGCCTCCGACGTTGCGGGCGATCTCGCCCCAGCGCACGCGCGCCCGGCCGGCCGCCCCGTGCGGGGCCCAGCGGATGAGCAGCGCGGAGGCCGCGAAGGAGACGGAGTTGGCGGCGCAGGCCGTGGCGGGGCCGATCAGGGCGATGACGGTGATGCCGACGACCGGGCCGAGCATGCTGAGCGCGGCGTCGGTGCCCTGGACCCACGCGTTCATGACGGGCCGGCGGGATTCGGGCACCCGGTCGACGAGGAAGCCCTGGAAGGCGGGTACGTAGACGGGCCGGACCGTGCCGAGCAGGAGTGCCAGGGCGTAGAGGAGCCAGATCGACGGTTTGCCGGTGAAGAGCAGGACGGCCATGACGCCGACGAGGGCGGCGGCGATGCCGTCGCAGGAGATCATCAGGCGGCGGCGGTCGGCGCGGTCGGCGATGGTGCCCGCGAAGAGGCCGACGGCCACGTACGGGATGATCTCCAGTACGTAGGTGATGGCGGTGGAGATCGCCGAGCCGGTCTGTCGCAGGACGAGCAGGGGCAGGGCGAAGCGGTAGATCCAGTCCCCGGTGGACGAGACGATGAAGGCCGAGCGCAGCAGGGTTTCGCCGCGCCGGCCGGAGTCCTTCACCTGCTCCGCGGCGTATGCCGCATCAGTCATTGGGCCACGCTCCCTGCTGGACCAGGGGCGGGGCAGGCGTGAGGGCGTCCCGGAGGGCGGCGAAGCGGGGCTGGGCGATGACGCCCTTGCAGGTGGGGCAGTCGGGGTCGCGCTGCCAGGTCTCTCGTTCGGCGAGGACCGGAGTCTGGAAGGTCACCTGGAGCATTCTGCCCACGGACAGCGGGGTGGACACTCCGGTGGCCAGGCGTATCAACTCCCCCACCAGAAAGGCAGTTTGCAGGGCGACCAGGCCGTCGAAAGCGGCCATGTCCTCACCGAATCGCAGTCCGGCGTCCTCCTCCGTGCGCTGCTGGAGGTAGATGTCGCGGGAGGTGGCGTCCGCCGCGTGGGCGGCGGATTTCCAGCAGGCCACGCAGCCGCTGACGCCGGGCAGGATGGTGAAGTGGACGGCGCGCTGGGTGTCGACGCCGCCGGTGATCAGGGCCGCCCCGGCGCGCAGACAGCCTTCGTTCAGCCAGGTCAGGGCACGGGTCTTGGGGCGGTCGATGGCGGCGACGACGATGTCGCGGTCGTGGACGGCCTCGTAGACGTCGTCGGCGGACATCAGCTTCTTTTCGAGGGTGTGCAGGGTGACATCGCTGTTGTAGCCCTTTACCCAGGCCGCGGCCCGTTCGATTTTGGACCGGCCGATGTACTGCTCTCCGTACAGGACCTGACGGTTGAGGTTGGAGAGCTCGACCGTGTCGAAGTCGACGATGCGGATGTCACGGAAACCCATGGCCACCAGGTCCATCAGGACGTGGGAGCCCACGCCGCCGACGCCGAGCATGGCGACCTTGGTGTCGCGGATGCCGCGCTGGAAGGCGTACTTGGAGCGGTCGAGGGTCGCGTAGGTCTCGAAGAAGCCGAGGCTGCGGGACCAGCGTTCCAGGTCGTAGTCGGTCAGGCCCTCGTGCGAGGCGTCCACGTCGTGGAGGAGGCGGGCGTCGTCGAGGTCGGCCAGGGCCTGGTCGAACTCCTCGCGGGTCACCTCCGGGTGGCGGCCGGTGAGCTCGGTGAAGACGCCGGTGGTCTCGCGGGAGCCGTCGAGGAGTCCGACGAGGTCGGCGACGATTCCGTCGGGGTCCTCCAGGGTGAGGATCTCACCGGCCATGCGGAAGTTGATCCCGGACTCGTCCTTGAATGACGGGATGGTGGACTTCAGGGACGGCTTCGGCACCGCGCTCTCCTTTTGGACGGAATGGGAATGATCCAGAAGGCGGGGCTCCGCGATCTCTGGCGATCTCGCGTCCTTCCACCTTCTGGATCATTGGATCGCCTTAGTTGACGCTGGAACCGCCGGCGATGCTGTAGGCCTTCTTACGGCGAACAATGCGCATGGGGATGCACCCCCTCCCTTGTTCGGTGACCCAGGAATTGTGGTTCGGAATGGAGATTTTCGCCTCGTGGATTCAGGCCAGCTTCCGGCGTCCGTTCATGTGACGCTTCGCGGGTATTGGTGGGGGGTGTCCGGGTTTTTTCCGGGTTCCCTCCCGGTTTTGGAGAACTCCGCGGAGTGTTGACGTGCCGGGATGACGCGCCGTGAGGAGCCCCGATCATGGCCGGTAGCGGATTTACCGGCCCGGAGTTCACTCCCCGTTCACCGCCTGGGGGCGCAGGACGAGAAGGGGCTGGTCCGCGAAGACCGCTCCGTCGTCGAGGAGTTCCGCGCCCGGACCGGCCTTGGACATGGCGGTGCGCAGGAAGGCGAGCACCTCGCCCCAGCGCGGATGGTGCCGGGCGACGACCTGTGGGGTGCCGTCCTCGTCGATCAGGCAGGGCACCAGGCCGCAGCGGCCGATGCCGGTGTCCTCCAGCTCGATGACGGCGATCGCGGTGAAGCGGGCGTCGGGGTGGAAGGGGAACGCGGCCGGGGAGCCGGGGCGCGGATAGATGCCGTAGTCGCCGAAGACCTCGGCCAGGGCGTCCGGGCCGAGCTCCTCCGGGTCGGCGCCCCGGGCCCGCAGTTCCTCCGTCTGGCGCGGCAGGTCGAAGACGATGTGGCCGAGGCCGAAGAAGACGGGGGTTTCTTCGATGAACTGGACCCCGCGCAGGAGGTGGTGATGGTGCCCGAGGATGAGGTCGGCGCCGGCCTCCACGAGGAGTTCGGCGCAGAGCCGTTCGTGCTCGGTGATCACCCAGGGGCGGGTGTGGTCGCCCCAGTGGACGCTGACCACGACCAGGCCGGCCTCCGCCTTGGCCGCCCGTACGCTCTCCTCGACCTCGGCCCAGTCGTGCTCGTTCAGGACGGAGACCACCTTGGCGGGGGCGCCCGGGACGAGGTGGCCGGGGAACGGCGCGGTGTAGCAGTCCTCGGCACGGAGGGGTGCGACGCCGGGGGTGGCGGGGCCGGCCTGGGTTCCGACGACCATGACCGAGGCCATGGCCAGGAAGGCGACGGCGGGCTGCCCGGCCCCGGCCCCGCTCCCGTGCGTCGCCCCGGCCCGGAGGGTGGCCGGGCGCCTCGCGGATTCGATGTCCGGGCCCGCGCCTACGGTCCGTACGCCTTTTTTGGACAGCGTCGACATGGTTTCGGATAGACCCTCGTATCCGGCGTCCATGGCGTGGTTGTTGGCGAGCGACATGACGTCGAAGATGGCCAGGGGTTCGGCGTTCTCCGGCGCCACGATGGTGGCCGTGGACATGCCCGGGACCGGCCTGCTGTTTTCGGCCAGGACCCCCTCGAAGTTGCCGAATACGATATCCGCCGAGGCCAGAACGGGCAGAATGCCGTCAAACGCCGAACTGGATTTCAGACGGTCAATCAGCACATCGCCAACTGCCGCCAGGATTCTGGTAGTCATGGTCTTAGGCTGTCACGGTGGACCCCTTCGGTGAAAGCAGAATGGATATGCCTTCCGACCTCCGGCAGGACCATCGGCAGGACCGCTGGCAGGACCGCTTCACGGCTCCGCGGCCCGGCTTCCCGCACGGAGCGGCGGATGCCCCGGACCGTTCGCTGTACACGTGCAACACCAGCGGGGCCTGCGAGATCCACGTCTGGGACCGCGCCTCCGATGTGCACCGCCAGGTGACGCGGCGGGCCGCCGGGACGAGTCTGGGTGCGCTGAGCGCCGACGGGCGGCGGGTGTGGTGGTTCGACGACACCGACGGGGACGAAGTGGGGCGGTGGATGACGCAGCCCTTCGAGGCCGGGCCGGGTGAGGGCACGCCCGTGCCCGGGGTGCCGCAGGGGTATCCGGCGGGGCTGGTGCTCGGCGTGACGCTGACCCTGATCGCCGTGGCCACCGACGAGGGGACCGGTCTGTGGTCGCTGCCGTCCGGGTCACTGTCGTCCGGCTCCGGGGACGGGGCGGCCGCACTGTTGCGGGCGTTCGAGGACGATGTGGATCTGCTCGCGGTGTCGGCCGACGAGCGGCTGGCGGTGCTCGCGCGGGATGCCGGCCTGGAGGTGATCTCCACCGCGAGCGGGGAGCGGGTCGCCGTGCTCGTGGATCCGGCGGGCGGGGAGCTGGACGCCTTCGGCTTCAGCCCGGTCCCCGGTGACCAGCGCCTGCTGGTGCGGCGCGATGCGCCGGAGGGTGTCCTGCTCGGGGTGCAGGACCTGGAGGGGGTTCAGGTTCTGGACGGGGTGCAGGTTCTGGACGGGGGCGCGCGAACGCCCCTAGCCCTGCCGCCCGGTGAGCCCCTGGCCGAGTGGTATCCCGACGGCAAGGCGCTGCTGGTGACCGTGCACCACCAGGGGCGCAGCACGCTGCACCGGCATGATCTGGCCACCGGGCAGAGCACCGCCCTGCCTGTTCCGGCGGGCACGATCGACGCGGCGGGCGTGCGTGCGGACGGCCGGGTCGAGTACGTGTGGTCCTCCTCGGTGCAGCCACCGGTCGTACGGGTCCTGGACGTGGACGGCGGCGACCGGGTGCTGTTCCGGCCACCGGGGGGCGTCCCGCCGCGCGGTCCGGAACTGGAAGACGCGTGGGTGCCGACTCCGGCGGGGCCGCTGCACCTGCTGACCGCCCGCGCGGCCGGGGCGCGCCGGGGCACCGTGTTCCTGCTGCACGGCGGGCCGCACTCCGCCGACTCGGACCGCTACTCCGCCTACCGGTCGGTGTGGACGGACGCCGGCGTGGCAGTGGTGCACGTCAACTACCGGGGCTCCACCGGCTACGGCACGGCGTGGCGCGACGCCGGTCACGGGCGCCCCGGATTCCCCGAGTTGGAGGACCTGGACGCCGCGTACGAGTCGGCCGTCGGCGCCGGGCTGGCCGAGCCGGGCCGCTGCCTGGTCGCGGGCTCGTCCTGGGGCGGATTCCTCACCCTGCTGGCGCTCGGGCTCCAGCCGGACCGGTGGGCCGCCGGGGTCGCCGAGTCCCCCGTCGCGGACCATGCGGCGGCCTACCGGCAGCGGCCGGAGTTCCTGCAAGCCTTCGACCGGGAGCTGTTCGGGGGCTCCCCCGAGGAACTGCCGGAGGTGTACGCGGCCTCGTCGCCGCTGACCTACGTCGATCGCGTACGGGTCCCCGTGCTGGTGCTCAGCGGGCGCAACGACCCCCGGTGCCCGCCCGGGCAGATCGACCGGTATCTGGAGCTGCTGCGGGAGCGGGGCGTGCCGCACGAGCGGTACGGCTACGACGCCGGGCACGGAACGCTGGTGGGCGCGGAGCTGATCCGGCAGGCGGCCGTGCAGATGCGGTTCGTGGACGGGGTGCTGGGCTAGGCCGTCTGGTGCCGGGGCCGAGCGCGAGGGCCGTACGGCACCGATACGTGGCCGCGCGGCTGCCGATACAGGGCGGTCGGAGTTCCGATGCGTTCCCCCGGCACTCTTCGACGTACAACCTTCGACGCGCTTGGACGAGGCGCCGGAGCAGTCCGTACGAAGATTCCGAGGAGTGAATCGATGAGCGCCCCAGGCTCCGGGAGCACCGCGCCCAGCCGCCCGCGCCTGCGCCATTCCGCCGCCGACCTCGGCGAACGCGCCTGGCTCGCGGCCTGCCGGCTCGGCGACGCCGCCCTCTCCGGCGCCCACCGCATCGGGTCGTCGGCCGAGCTGCCCTGGCCCCACGAGGGGCAGACGAGTGTGGAGATAGTCGGGGTCGGCAGCCTCGGCACGGTCGGCGAACAGGAGCCGGTGCCGATCGCGAGCATCACCAAGGTGATGACCGCCCACGTGGTTCTTCAGGCCCATCCCCTGGGCCCCGGGGACGCCGGGCCCGTGATTCGGATCGACCGGCTCGCCGCCCACGAGTCGGACTCGCCGATCGAGTCGGTCGTTCCCGTCGAGGAAGGGCAGGAGTTCCCCCTCAGGCAGTTGCTCGAATTCATGCTGATCCCCTCGGGCAACAACATCGCCAGGCTCCTCGCCCGCTGGACCGCGGGCTCGGAGGCGGCCTTCGTGCGCCGGATGAACGTTGCCGCCGCCGACCTCGGCATGACCCGTACGGCCTTCACCGGCTCGTGCGGAATGGACGTCGGGAACACCAGCACGGCATCCGACCTGCTCGCCCTGGCCCGTACGGTCATGCGGAACGAAGTGTTCCGAGAGATCGTCGCCATCCCTTCCATCACCCTCCCGGAGGGCCGGGGCGAGGCCCGCACCACCAATCGGCTGCTCGGTCAGTACGGGGTCGTCGGGCTGAAGACGGGCACCAGCACTCCGGCGGGCGGCAACGTCCTGTGGGCCGCGTACGCCGACGTGTACGGAGAGCGGCGCCTGGTCCTGGGCGCCGTCCTGGCGCAGCGCCAGGGCCGGTCCCCGGTACGGGCGAGGGCCTCGGTCTGGTCCCACAGCCGCCGCCTGGTCAGGGCCGTACAGCGTGCGGCCCTGGACGGCTCCACGGGCCCGCACGTGCCTCACCCGGCGCCCGCGCCCGCGTCGACGTAGACGTAGACGTAGACGTCGCGAGCCTGACCGGAGCGGTCCTCAGCGCGGCCGGTACACCCGCAGTTGCGAGACCTCGTAGGACAACTCCGTGGCCGTGGGCTCCGGCGCCGGGTGGTACCTGCCCGCGGAGACCGAGAGGTTGACGATGAGGTAGGCGGACCAGCCGCGGCCCACGCCCCTGCCGTCGCTGAAGACGCGGGCGCCGTTGACCCACCAGACGACCGAGCCCTTCCCGAACTCGACCTTCAGGTCGACCCACGCCCCGGGCCGGATCGCCGGGTCGCGGTGATAGCGGTGAGCCTCCCGGACGTGGTTGGAGAGCTCCAGCAGGTCCGGGTTGTCGGGGTGGTACTCGAAGACATCGATCTCCTGGCCGCCGTCGCGCCAGGTCCAGATCGCCGGCCAGGCGCCCAGCTGCACCGGCAGTTTCACCCGGGCCTCCAGTACGTCGCCGGTGCGCACCTCGAAGCCCTCGTCGCTGCCCTCCGTGGTGAGCAGCCCGCTGTCCCAGCAGCCGTCGGGGCGCGGCGTCGCCCGGAAGACCCCGTTGCGGCTGTAGGCCGGGTCGGCGACGAGGTGGTCCAGCTTGTTGTCTCCGGGGTTGACCGGGCCGCCGTCGGGATACGCCCACGAGCGGCCGGCGATCCACTGGGTGGGAGAGGTGAAGTCGGCGGTGAAGACGGGGGCGCGGCGCGGGCGGACCAGGTGCCGCAGCCGTTCGAGCATGTCCGAGACCATGACCGTAATGTGCCCACCGGCGGCCCCCGCCCACTCGGATGTTCACTCACAGCGATCGATCAATGACTCTCTGGCTCCAAGGGGTGTGAGGCGGTCTTCGCGCGCCGCGCCCGCAGGCCGAAGCCTCCGGGCGCGGAACGTGATCGCGAGCGGGGCGGCGCGGGGCCGTCAGCCCTGGCAGAGGCCGCGGGTGTAGTCGTACGTCGCGGTGGCCCGGGAGTAGCGCCACTGCGGGTCCAGCAGGTCGCTCTTCAGCTGTTCGGCGGCGGCCGGGCTCTCGACGACGTACCCGAAGTCCTGCAGCCAGGACGGGTACAGGTTCTTGGAGCCGATGTAGAAGGCCGAGCCGTCGACCGACACCAGCTTGTGGTGCTGGGCGTACGGCTTGCCGTCCGCCCACGTCGGCTGGTCGGAAGCTCGGAACGTGGCCAGCTGGAGGTTCTCGCACAGGGCCGTACGAGCCAGGGCGCCGTCACCGGTCAGGGCCGTCACCCGGCCGCGCAGGGCGTCGCTCACTTCGGAGAGCGACTTGATCTGCGAGTAGCCGCCGCTGCCGATCGTGCCTCGGTTGGCCGGGTCGCTCACGACGATGCGGACCTTCACGCCGGAGGTGAGCTTCGCGGCGAGGGCGTCGTAGAGGCGCACGTCGTAGCGGGGCAGCGGCGGGCAGGTGGCGTGCAGGTCCTGCTGGGAGATCTCGATGTGCGAGGTCGCGCTGGAGACCAGGGCGCGCAGGGCGCTCTCCTCCGGGTTGACGGTGTCGTAGTCCCGGTCGGCGTTGGTGTTGTCGTGCACCCCGATCCCGCACTTGGTGTCGCCGGCCGTGGGCAGGACCGGGCGGAAGGAGGAGGTGGGGTCGTTCTGGCGGATGCCCACACCGAGGCCGCCCACGGCGATCGCGGGCACGTCGCCCCCGCCCTGCGGGGAGGCGGGGCGGGGCAGGGAGGGCATGCAGTCCGCGCCGGACGAGGCGGCGAACCAGACCGCGCTCCAGTTGTTCTTGTTGCTACAGGTCCAGCCCCACAGGGAGTCCAGGTATCGGCCCGCGGAGCCCGCCGCGGGACCGGAGAGCGCGAGGTCCACGTCGCTCACCGGATGGGAGGTTTCGAGGTAGTCGTCCTTCCAGCTGTTGATGCCGCCGGTGATCACCGAACTGCCGTCGACCACGACCAGCTTGGAGTGGTTCCAGGAGAAGGCGGTCTTCGAGGTGGTCATCGAGGCCACGTTGAGGGTGATGTTGCCCGCGGCGGCCGGACCCAGCTTCGCGAGCAGTTCGTCGCGGTAGGACGCCGGGATCACCGTGGAGTGGTAGAGGGGTGCGGCGCCCACCATGATGCGCACCTTCAGCCGGTTGCCCTTCTGGGCGGATTCCTTGAGGCCCGCGACGATCGCCTCCTGGTAGCCGCCGTTGGGGAAGGGCGCCAGCGTCGATATGTCCACCGTCTGCCGGGCGGCGGCGATGTCCTGGCGCATCTTCTCCAGGAGCCGGCGCGATCCGGGCCGGTCGGCGCACGTGGCGTCGCCCCAGCAGCCGGGCGTCTGGAGCAGCCAGTCGGCGCCTCCGGGCTCGGATGAGCCGAGCCGGTTGCCGGAGGTGCGTTCCCAGACCGAGCCCTCCAGACCCGGCGAGACCTGGCGCAGGGTCTGTTCGATCGAGTCCAGGTGCGGTGTGGGCGCATCCGCGGCGGAGGCGGTGGCGGTGGTGCCGAGGAGGGAGAAGCCGAGTGCGAGGGCCGATGCGCAGACGAGGGCCGTCGTACGTGCGGTGTGTGCCAATGTGGTTCCTTGACTGGGGGGTGGCTCTGGCCGGGAGCGTGGTCCGCCACGGCTCCGACCTTGATCAACTCGCGCAAGTTACCAGCAGGTAGCCTGCTGTTCATCTGCATCGGTCGAGTTCCGGCCACACCGAGCCGGGACGGACAGCGAGGCTCAGGTCGACGACGTAGTGCTCCTCCAGCCGTCCGTCCGGGAACAGCTCCCGGAGCCGCTCCCGCTCGGCGGCGAGGAAGGCCTCCGTGCCGGGGTGCCCGATCAGGAAGAGCGAGTGGGTGGAGAGTTTGGCGAGGTGCGCGTCGACCGGGATCCGCCTCGACCAGCGCAGCAGGCGGGTGGCGAAGGTCAGGCCCTCCTGGGAGCGAGCACGTCCGTTGATGTACCAGCCGGGACCGAAGGTCTTCTCGATCCGCGCCTGCTGGTCGGCGATCCATCCGACCTCGATGTCCGGGTCGTTCGACCAGACGGCCAGCGCCCCGCCGGGACGCAGGACCCGTAGGGCCTCGGGCACCGAACGGGCCGGGTCGGTCCAGTGCCACGACTGGGCGTACGTCAGCAGATCGAGCGAACGGGTCGCGAACGGGAGCCGGTTGCCGTCCCCGCGGACGAGAGGGAGACGAGGGTTGCGGCGGCGGAACTCGGCCGCCATCCCCTCACCCGGCTCCACCGCGACCACCCGCGCCCCGCGCGCGTGCAGCAGTGCGGTCGCGATGCCGGTGCCCGCGCCGACATCGGCGACACGCGCACCGGCGAGTGCGAGACCGGCGAGCTCCTCGACAGCGTCGAGCAACTCGGGCGGATAGGACGGGCGGTGGTCGGCGTACCGGGAGGCGGCGGAGCTGAACGAGCGAGCACGGGAGTTCGGTCCGATCGTCATGCCACCACTGTTCAGCCGTGCGGCCTCCGCCACAACAGGGCCCTGGAGGCTTGGCGGCACCGGGATCGGCGTTGCCGGTCGTAGTCTCCCCTTGTTCGGGCGGTTCGTCAGCAGGTGAACGTCACCGCGCCGGATGGCCGGCGCGCGCCGCCTGCCGCGCGGGCCGATCGCCGCCCCGGGGCATCCAGACCGCGCGTACGGTGTCCACGCACTCGGCGGCCTGGATACGGCCGGCGCGGGCCGCGGCGGCGCAGCGGGTCCGGTCGAGCATGTTGCGGCCGAAGGCCTTGCGCGAGGCGCGGTCGGGGGTCAGGACCACCACCGACGTCCCGTCCTCGGCGAGTTCCGCGCCCTGCTCGGTCGAGCTCGGGTGCGGACCCACGGCCTTGGGGATCGGGGTGACGGCAACCACCCGCCGATGGCCGCGGGCGAGGTGGACGTTGGCCGTCGAACGGCTGCCGCCGTCCATCCAGCGGCGGCCGGCCACCGACACGGGCGGCCAGACCACGGGCACCGCGCAGCTCGCGGCCACCGCCTCGGGGAGGGAGACGCCCGAGGCGGCGTCAAAGACCTCCAGGGCCCCGGTCCGGGCGTCGACCGCGATCAGGCGCAAGTCCGGGGCCGGCCAGTCCCGTACGCCTCCCAGCAGGACGGCGATCGCCTCATGGACCGCCGACTCGGGGACCGTGGAGGAGGCCAGCGCGGCCCGGCCGAGGCGGCGTACGGAGCGCCGCGGGTCGCGGGATCCGAGTGCGGCCCAGAGGAAGCGGGCGGTCTGGCCGAGGGTGACGTCGACGTCGATCTCCGGGGCTCCGTCGAGCTGTTCGGCGTAGAGCTCCTCGACGCTCACGCCCGAGGCGAGGCGGGCCCCGATCACGGAGCCGGCGGAGGTGCCGATCGTCACGTCGGCGGTGGTGAGGTCGACGCCCGCTTCGGCCAGGCCGGCCACCATCCCGACCGTCCAGGCGAGGCCGACCGCTCCCCCGCCACCCAGCACCAGTGCCGTGTCCGCCATCGTCCTCGTCCCTTCCCGGGCTGAACTGGGGAGTGTTCCCCGTTTCCGTGGCCGACGATAGCATCGCAATCAGGGAGGGATCCCCGTTTCCTTGCGGAGGAGTGGAGTTGTGGTGAGGGTGCCCGTACGGCGTGACGCGCGGCGCAACCACGAACTGTTGGTCGAGGCGGTCTTCGAGGGCGCGCCGACGTCACCACGCAGGACATGCTCACCGCTCGTCGGCACCGCGCGCCCACCGACCAACGGTCAATGCCGCTTCGCCGTCAGCCTGCCGTCGGGCGTAAGGGTGAAGTCGATGTGGCCCGTGGCGTTGGCGGCATGAGCCGTCTCGCCGTACGCGTTGAGGTCGATGCCTTCGGCTTTGCCGTAGTGGAGGCGGGCCTGGGAGGCGTGCGTCCAGGAACTGACCCGCACGTGCGTCGACCAGGGGCCGATCGTTTCATCTCTCCACGGGCCCCAGCTGCTTTCCGGGTAGAGCCCCGGCGTCTTGCCTTGATAGAAGCACAAGCCGGTGAAAGCCAGCAGCGCGACCGCCAAGCCCCCCAGCGCCAGCGCACGGGCGCGTTGAGTGCCGAGCGACATGGACCCACCTCCTGACGATGCGGACGAAGTGCGACACGAGGCAGGCGAGTTCCCTGCCGACGGGCTCGCCGCTAGGCCGTCCTAGCGCCCGCCGGGAAGAGTCCAGCAGACCGCGACCGTCATGGGTAGAGGCCGGTCACGCGCATCGGCAGGCCGGGGCGACTCCGCTCGCTCAGCTGCGGCCTGCGAGCGGCTACGCGGGTTCCAGCGACGCCACCAGGTCGGGCAGGTTGCCGCCGGCCACGATGAGGGCCAGGTGGAAAGCGAGTTCACCCGAGCCCTCAGCGCGGCCGGGGTCGACGCACACGCGTCCCTGCTGGAGCCGACCGTCGAAATCCAGACCCGGCTCACCGAGTTGCTGGCGCAGGCACAGCAGGCCGGGGCGGTCCGCCCGGAACTGGGCCTGCCAGAGCTCATCGCCCTTCTGACCGGCACCGGCACCGCACTGGAACAACTCGGGGCGGATCCGGGGCCCCGCGAGCTGATCTTCAAGGTGGTCTTCGACGGGCTGCGGCCACGCTGAACCGAAGGCGGCCATGTCCACGCGGGACCCTGATGCTCGGCGCCACCGTGATCGCCGCCACCGCGGCTGCCGTCACGCCGGCGGGGGCGACCCGTCCATGTCGGCGGTCCGGCGGCGCGTTCTTCGACAGGGTGGTGCGTTGCCTCCCGGTCGCGCTGCACGATGATCGATGAGCCGGACCAAAGGGTCCGTGTCCGTCCGAGCGGAGGAGCTCCTCATCATGTCCGACATCACCGTCCGCGCCCCCCTGGCCGGGGACTTCGCCCAGTGGCGCGCCCTCTACCGCGGTTACGCCGACTTCTACGCGGTGGAGCAGACCGAGGAGGCCGCCGCGACCGTGTGGGCGTGGATCAACGACCCCGCGCACGAGGTCGGCGCCCTGGTCGCCGAGGACGCCGAGGGGCGGCTCCTCGGCCTCGCCCACTACCGTCCGTTCGCCCGGCCGCTCTCGGCGACCGTCGGCTGCTTCCTCGACGACCTGTTCGTCGCACCCGAGCACCGCGGTTCGGGCGCGGCCGACCTGCTGCTCGGCGCCCTGCGCGCGATGGCCGTCGAGCGGGGCTGGAGCGTGGTCCGCTGGATCACCGCCGATGACAACCACCGGGCCCGGTCGAAGTACGACCAGGTGGCCACCCGCACCATGTGGGTGACGTACGACATGGCCCCGTCGAGCTGACCCCGAGCCACCCCCGTACGGGCGCCGTCGAGCCAGTCGTACGCGTCGCCCCTGCCCGCGATCCAAGGTCGATTGTCAGTGGTCGCTGAGAGGATATGAGCATCGAGTCGGAGAACGGGGAGCGCTCATGTCCGGTAACCAGAACTACATCAATCACGTTGCCCTTGTACTGGATGCAAGTTCGTCCATGTCGCATCTGAGCGGCAAGGTCATCGAAGTCGCCGACCAGCAGATTTCATATCTGGCCCGCCGGTCCCAGGAATTGGACCAGGAAACCCGCGTCACCGTGTACGTCTTCGCGGACAAGGTGCAGTGCGTCATCTACGACAAGGACGTGCTGCGCATGCCGTCCCTGAAGCAGATGTACCGGGTCGGCGGAATGACGGCCCTGCTCGCGGCCACGCTCAAGTCGCAGCGGGAGCTGGCGCAGACTGCGCAACTGTACGGCGACCACAGCTTCCTGACGTTCGTACTGACCGACGGGCAGGAGAACGCGAGCCACCGCTGCCCCGACGCCCCCACCAGGGATCCTCGTGAACTGGTGCGGGCCGTGGCCGAGATGGTCGAGACGCAGGACGACAACTGGACGCTGGCCGTCCTCGTGCCGGACCAGATGGGCAAGCGCGAGGCCATGCAGTGCGGTTTCCCGAAGAACAACATCGCCATCTGGGACGCCACGAGCACACAGGGGCTCGAAGAAGCCGGTCAGGTCATCCAGCAGGCGACCGAGAAATTCATGGTCGGCCGCACCAAGGGCATCCGGGGGTCGCGGGCGGTGTTCTCCACTGGTGCCGATACCGTCAACAAGGACACCATCAAGGCCGCCGGTCTCACCCCGGTGAATCCGTCGGAGTACCAGCTGATTCCGGTGGCGCGCGAAGCGGCGATCCGGGACTGGGTGATCGAATCCGGACACAATTACCGTACCGGCTGCGCGTTTTATCAGCTGAGCAAATCGGAAAAGATCCAGGCGAAGAAGAAGATCGCGGTACTGGAGAAGAAGACGGACCGGGTGTACACGGGACCGGAGGCGCGGGCCGTGCTCGGCCTTCCGGACACGGAGGTTCGCGTCAAGCCGGACCACAACGACGAGTTCACGATCTTCGTGCAGAGCACCAGCGTGAACCGGAAGCTGGTACCCCACACGCGTCTCCTGTTCATGATCTGACGGCCGGCGCCGGGAGCGCCCTGAGCGCCGTGAGGTGCGGGCTAGGCCGTCTCTTTCGGATCTTGTCGGCCTTGTCCGCGTCGTCCGGTGCCGTGCCTCGGTGCGCTGCCGAGGCTCCCGCGTACTGGACGTACTCGGGTGCCGCGGCAGTGCGGCGAGGTGCGGTGCCGGGCGGCGCGGACCCCGGCAAGATCCGAAAGAGACGGCCTAGAGGCGGACGTTCCAGGTGGCGGCGGAGTGCAGCATGCGTGCGATCTCCGGGTCGCGGACCGAAGGGGTGCGGTCATCCGCGGTGACCGTCAGCCTGTGCGTGCGGAGGTCGGACAGCCGCAGGTCCGCGACCGGAACCTCGGTCCGGCCCGCCAGCCGCTTCAGCTCCCGGCCGTCGAGGTACCAGCGGACCACGAGCTGCCGGCCGTCCGCGCCTGCCAGCCGGGGCACGGCCGCCTTCGCGCTCTGACGCAGCCGCAGGGTGCGGTCCGTCGGGGTGAGCGGGGTGACGGTCTTCGCGTGCTTGTAGAAGCCGGCGATCATCGACTCGACACCGGGGAGGTTGAAGGGCTTGCCCAGAACCCGCATGATCGAGCTGTCGGTGGGCCGCTGGAGTCCGGTGACGAAGTAGCCGCCCCCCTCGTACGCGCCGACCGTGCCGCCGTCCGGCGAGGGCTCGCCCAGCCAGCGGAACCACTTGGCCTGCTGCCGGGCCAACTGGTCTGCGGGCAGTGTGGAGATGTTGGACTCGGCGGGCTCGGGGCCGGTGTACTTCTCGTAGTCCGGAACTCCGGGGTAGAAGTACTCGTCGGCGAGTTTGCCGAGTGAGTGCCCGGTCTCGTGGATGGCGACCTGGCCTGACTTGGCGTTGTCCGCCGAGGCGGTGGATATGCCCTCGTACCCGAGGGTGGCGCTGGGCTCGTTGTAGCCCGCGCCGCCGTACTTGGCGCTGTTGGCCAGGACGATGACCAGGTCGGCCTGCGGCGCCTTCGACACGTAGGCGTCCACCTTCGGCTGGTCCACGCACAGCAGCCGCTCGACGGACTCGCACCAGAAGTACGCGCCGAGGGCCGTGTCGCGGACGGTCGCCCTGTCCGGGTCGCCGGTGACGCCCGAGTCGTGGGAGACGGCGTCGACCGTCCAGACGTTGAAGAGGTTCTGGTACGTGGTGTACGGCTCGACGGCCGTCACCTCGGCCCATTTCGCCTTGGCGTCGGTGTGGAACTTCGCCAGCTCGGCCGCGGTGTAGCCGTCGCCGACGATGACCACGTCCAGGCGGTCGGCGGTGGGTCCGTTGTCGACCAGCTTGGCGACCTCGCCGTCCACCGCCCGCTCCGCCTCGGAGAGCCGGGCGCCGGTCTTGGCCGCGGCACCCGCACCCGCACCCGCGGGTACGAGCGCGTGGCCCGATCCGGCGTCACCGCCCTGCTCCCGCCCCGGAATCTCCACCACCACCCGGCGTGCGGCGTCCGGAACCTCGGCGGCGCGAACGGGCCCGGCGGCCAGCAGCGCGACGGTCGCGCAGGCCGCCGCGACGGCTCCGCGCAGGACCGGCCGGGTTCCCGGCCGTCTGATGTGACGCATGAAGTCCTCCTGGGACAAGGGAAGTTAAGTACCTGTGTAAGTGAACTCAATCGGCTGCTTAAGCTAGGCGGCGCACGACGGGTGCGCAATGGCCTGATCCCCCTGAATACTGGGGAGTTCGAGCAACGAGGGGGACACCATGAACGAACCGGCCGAAATCGGCCGCAGGGTTCAGCGCATGCGCACCGAACTCGGTCTGACACAGCGGAAATTGGCGGAGCCCTCGTACACCCCGGCCTACATCTCCACGCTGGAGTCGGGCAAGGTTCGCCCCTCCGAGGCCGCACTGCGCTTCCTGGCCGGGCGCCTCGGCACCTCCTACGAGGAACTGGCCACCGGACGCCCCACCCATCTGGCCACCGAGCTGCGCCTCGCCCTCACCGACGCCCAGCAGATCCTGGCCTCCGGCTCGGCCGACGAGGCCTCCGTACGCTACCGGCGCCTCCTCGCCGAAGCCGAACACCTCGGGCTGGCCGACGAGCGGGTCGGAGCGCTGCTCGGACTCGGGGACTGCGCCCTGGAGTCGGGGGAACTGTCCGATGCCATAAGCCACTTCGAGGCGGCGGAGCGACTGCTGGCCGGCGAGCCCCTCCCCCGCCGCGCCCGCCCGATCCGCGGCCGCGCCGTCGCGCACCTGCTCGCAGGGGAGCTGCGCTACGCCTGCTACCTGCTCGAATCCACCATCGACGAGCTGGGAGCCAGCGGACTGGCCGACCCCGAGGCGCTGGTGCTGCTCTACTCCGCGGTCATCGGGCCGTACATCGACATGGGCGCCCACGCCCGCGCCGCCCACGCCGCCGAGCTCGCCCTGTCGCTGGCCCCCCGAGTCGGCGACCCGGCCCTGGTGGCGGGCATGCACCGGCAGGTCGCGCGGACGTTCCTGACCGAGGGGCGCGTGGCCGACGCCGACGCCTCGATCGCCAAGGCCCAGGCGATCTACGGGCAGCTACAGCTGCGGACCGACCTGGCGCACTGCCACTGGATGCGCGGCTACCTGCACGCCCAGAACGGCGATCTCGCCTCCGCCGAGCGGGAATTGCGCACGGCCCGGGAGATGCTCTCGGCCGGCCGCGCGGCCCTGTACACCGCCCAGGTGGAGGTCGAGCTGGCCGACGTACTGCGCCGGCTCGGCCGGTACGAGGAAGCCGCGGGGCTGCTCTCGGCGCTGCTCGCCCTGGGAGACAGCCACGGCGCCGTACACGCGGGCGGCGCGCACCGGCTGCTGGGTCTGATGGCCGAGGAGCGCGGCGAGAACGAGTCCGCCGAGGAGCACTACGTACAGGCACTGGCACTGCTGGAGCGGAGCGGGGCGTCGGGCGACCTCGCCGACCTGTGCCGGCTCCTGGGCGACCTGCTGCGGCGGTCCGGCCGGACGGAGGCCGCGCTGGACGCGTACCGCACGGGCCTGGGCCATCGGGCGGCTCCCGGAACCACCACCCTGGGCCCGGCGCCCACGGTGCCGGCGTTCCCGCCCCACCCGACCCGCTACAGGTCGATCCAGTAGCGCCGCTTGGGGCCGATCAGGGTCTCGCGGACGTCCTCCAGCACACCGCCGTTGCTCTCGATCGTGCGGATCGAGCCAAGGTTGTCCGGGTCACAGGTGAGCAGCACCCGGTCCATCCCCAGCAGCCGCGCCTCGTGCAGGACCTCGGCCAGGGCCCAGGTGGCCAGGCCGCGGCGGCGGGCCGAGGGCCGGATGCTGTAGCCGATGTGACCGCCCGCGTCGAGCAGGAAACCGTTGAGATAGTGCCGGAGGTCGATGGCGCCCAGGTACTCGTCGCCCTCGGCGATCCACCAGTACGTGGCGTGGACGCGGCCGTGCTCGACCGGCAGGGTGCGGTCCCCGTACCGCTTCAGCTGCTCCGTCCAGGCGGTGAAGCCCTCCAGGCTGTCCACCTCGTCTTCGGAGCCGAGCCCGGCGCCGTCCATGTGGGCGTCGGCCCCCCACTCCTCCTGCGCGGCGTGCCACGAGTCGTACAGGCGGGGAGTGGGCATGATCAGCTCGGGCATGAACGGACGATAACAGTCCCGAGCTCCGCGTCACGGACCCGGCTGACCCGGCTGGGAGTTCCCTGGCAGTGCGGGGGCCACGGCTCCCCCGGGCGGGCGGAGGCCCGCACAAGACGCATCGTATGGGGCGGTATGCCCGCTTCGGGTGGGAGGGGCGCTCCCAGGGAACTCCCAGGAAGCTCCCAGACCCCGCAAAGTACGGGCGGCCAGGATCTTGCTCCATGAAGGTGCTCCCACGGCGGCGCAGGGCCGTCCTGATCAATTCGGTGCTCGGAGTGGCGGTCCTCGCGGGCGCCGGCGGCGCCTACGCGGCGGTGTCCGGTGGCGGCGGCGGTCCGGCGCGCGATGCCGCGCGGACCGTGGCGGTGACCAAGGGAACCGTCCTCGCGACCGTCTCCGGCGCGGGTTCGCTGAGCTCGCCGAGCGATGCCGGGGTGAACTTCACCACCGGCGGCCGGCTCACCGAGGTCGCCGTCAAGGCGGGAGACAAGGTCACCAAGGGGCAGCTGCTCGGAAAGGTCGACGCGACCGCGGCCACCGAGTCCCTCGCTCAGGCCCGGGCCGCGCTGACCGCGGCCCAGGCCAACCTCACCAAGGCCGAGGCCGGCCAGGTGAGTTCGGCTCCGAGCGGCGGCGGTGCGTCTTCGCGGGGCGGTTCCGCGTCCACTCCCGCGCCGGCCGCCACTCCGACCGTGGACCCGGCGCAACTGGCCCAGGCCCGTGCCCAGCTCACCCAGGCCCAGAACGCCGTGGACGCCGCGCAGCGCGCGGTCGACGGAACGGTGCTCAAGGCGCCGGCCGACGGGACGGTGGCTTCCGTCTCGGCGAAGGTGGGTGACACGGTCGCCGGAACGGGCAGCGGCGGCAACGGCAACGGCGGTACGGGCGGCGGAAGCGGCGGGTCCGCCGGTAACTCCACGTCCTCCGGCGCTGGTTCCTCCTCCGCCCTCTCCGGGTTCGTGGTGCTCACCAACCCGTCCGGCATGCAGGTGACGGCGAGCTTCTCGGAGGCCGACGCCCTCAAGCTGAAGCCCGGCCAGCCCGCAACGGTCACCCTCAACGCGATGTCCGGGAAGGTCCTCAACGCGCAGGTCCTGTCCGTCAGTTCCCTGCCCCTGAGCGGCGGGTCCTCCGGTGGCGGCAACTCGGGAGGCGGCAGCGCCGTGCAGTACGCGGCCACCCTCACCATCACGAGCCCCACCGAAGACCTGCGCAGCGGCCTCAGCACCAGCATCCAGGTCGTCATCGGCGAGGCCTCCGGCGCCCTCTCGGTGCCCGGCGCCGCCGTGTCCGGGACCGGGGAGAACCGTACCGTCACCGTCGTCAAGGCCGACGGCACGACCGTACGCACCCCGGTCACCCTCGGCCTCGAGGGCGACAGCGCCGACCAGGTCGTGAGCGGACTGACCGAGGGCGAACAGGTGCAGTTGGCCGCGGTGTCCTCGGCCGGCAACGGCGGCTTCCCGAGCGGAGCCTTCCCCGGCGGCACCGGAGCCGGCGGTGCCCGCAACCGCGGGGGCACGGGCGTCCGTACCGGCGGGGGCGGGGGTGGCCGCGGATGACGCCTTCGCTGTGGCCTCGACGGACGCCGCGCCGTACGCCGCCCAAGGCGCTGCCCGGGGTCCCGCAGGCCGACGGGGCGCGAGGCAGCGTACCGCCGGTGATCGAGGTCCGCGCGCTGTTCAAGACGTACGGGCACGGCGACGCCGCGGTCCGCGCGCTCGGCGGACCGCGCGATCCCGCCACGGGCCGCGAGCCCGGCGTCGAACTCCTCGTGGAACAGGGTGACTTCGTCGCGGTCATGGGCAGTTCCGGTTCGGGCAAGTCGACCCTGATGAACATCCTCGGCTGCCTGGACGTCCCCACATCGGGCCGCTACCTGCTCGACGGGATCGATGTGGGCGGCCTGGACGAGCACCAGCTCTCGCTGGTCCGCAACCGCAAGATCGGCTTCGTCTTCCAGTCGTTCAACCTGGTGCCCCGCACCACCGCCCTCGCCCAGGTGGAGCTGCCGCTGGCGTACGCCGGGGTGAAGGCCGCCGAGCGGCGGCGCCGCGCGGAGGCCGCGCTCACCCTCGTCGGCCTGGCCGACCGCATGGACCACAGGCCCAACGAACTCTCCGGCGGCCAGCAGCAGCGCGTGGCCGTGGCCCGCGCGCTCGTCACCGCTCCCGCGATGCTGCTCGCCGACGAGCCGACCGGAAATCTCGACAGCCGCAGTACCGAGGAGGTCCTGGCCATCGTGGACCGGCTCAACGCGTCGGGCCGCACCGTCGTCCTGATCACCCACGAGGACGAGGTGGCCCGGCACGCCAAGCGGGTCCTGCGCCTGGTGGACGGCCAGATCGTCGAGGACGTGCGGCAGGCGCCCGTCGGCGGGCCCCCGCCCGCGATGCGCGGACAGCACGCGGTGTCCGGGCAGCACTCGGCGTCAGGGCAGCACGCGGCGTCCGGAGGTCTTCGGTGAACCCGTTCCAGACGCTGCGCTTCGCCTTCGGCGGTCTCGCGGCGAACAAGGTGCGCTCCGCGCTGACGATGCTGGGCGTGCTGATCGGCGTCGCGGCGGTGATCCTGCTGCTCGCCGTCGGCAACGGCTCCTCGCAGGCGGTGAAGGCCTCCATCGAGAAGCTCGGCACCAACGCCCTGACCGTCTCCTCCGGGAGCGGATCCGGCGGATCGCGCTCCGGCTCCGGCTCCGCCGGCGGCACCAAGCCGCTGACCGTGGAGGACGCGCGGGCGCTCGCCGACTCCTCGGCCGCCCCGCACATCGAGTCGGTGGCGCCCGAGGTCACCACCTCGCAGGCCGCTCTCTACGAGGGCACCTCGCACACGGTCGGCCAGGTCGTCGGCACCTACCCGGCGTACTTCAAGGCCTCCAACAGCAAGGTGGCCAAGGGCGATTACTTCAGCGGCGATGACGTATTGGCGTCCCGCAAGGTCGCCGTGATCGGCTCGACGACCGCCGCCGACGTGTTCGGCACGGCCGACCCGGTCGGCAAGAAGGTGGTGCTCGGCGGTACGCCGTTCACCGTGGTCGGGGTGCTCGCCACCAAGGGCGGTACGGGGTTCCAGGACCCGGACGACGTGGTGGTCGCGCCGCTGCCCACCGTGCAGAACGCCTTCACCGGCTTCGGCTCGGTCGGCCAGATCCTCGTCGAGGCCAAGTCCGCGGACGCGACGACGGGGGCGCAGAGCGAGATCACGAGCGTCCTGATGGCGCGGCACGGCATCAAGGACCCGGCCGCGCTCGACTTCCGGGTGGCCAGCCAGGCGTCCCTGCTGACCACGCAGGCGTCGACGAACGAGACCTTCACCGTGCTGCTGGGCGCGGTCGCGGCGATCTCCCTGCTGGTCGGGGGGATCGGCATCACCAACATCATGCTGGTGACGGTCACCGAGCGGACGCGTGAGATCGGCATCCGCAAGGCGATCGGGGCACCCCGGGGCGTCATCCTCGGCCAGTTCCTCGCCGAGTCGACGCTGCTGTCGCTGATCGGTGGCGGGCTCGGCGTCGCGGCCGGGCTGATCGGCTCGCACTTCACGATCGTCGGCATCAAGCCGGTCGTCATTCCGGAGTCGGTCGTCGGAGCCTTCGCCATCGCCGTGGTGATCGGGCTGTTCTTCGGCGGCTACCCGGCCAACCGGGCCGCGAGCCTGCGGCCCATCGAAGCACTGCGGCACGAGTGAGCCGGCACAAGCCGGCACGAGCAGGGACAGGGAGAAGCTGACATGGCACGACGCCGCACCGAACTGGAGAAGCAGCCGCAGGGGGCGGAGACGGGTGAGGACCGGTTCACACCGTTCGCCGACGTATTCGCCGGCTCGGCCCCAGCGGAGGACGCCACTGCGGAGGACGCCTCCGCTGAGGCCCCCTCCGCGGAAGGTCCCGACGCTGGACCCGCCGCCGACCCCGAAGGGATCCTCGCCGAGCCCCCGGACACCCGCGACATCTCGGCGGAGCTCGCCGCTCCGCCCCGGCCGCGGCTGCCGTGGCTGACGCTGCTGCTCTCCGGCGGGGTGGTGGCCGGGCTCGCGTTCGCCGGGGGCGCCCTGGTCGAGAAGGGCCATCTCCAGGGAACGGCCGGATCCGGATCCGCTGCCGCGTCCGCCGGGCGCAACCCGGCCGGCGGGTCCGGCGGGTCCGGCGGGTTCGGCGGGTTCGGCGGCCAAGGGCGTACGGGCTACGGCCAGGGAGGTACGGGAGCGGGCGGCCAGCGGCAGGGAGCCGGCGGGCAGGCTCAGGGAGCCACCGGGCAAGGGCCCAGCGGAACCGGAACCGGAACCGGGCAGAACGGCTCTCGGCAGGGGTTCGGGGGCGCGACGGGCGGGCTGGGCGCAGGGGTCGGCCTGACCACCGGTACGGTGAAGCTCGTCGACGGCACCACCCTCTACGTCACGGACGCCCAGGGCAACGTCGTCAAAGTCACCACCGACACCAACACCCAGATCACCGAGGCCAAGAGCGGCAAGGTGTCCGACCTCCAGCCGGGTCAGACCGTGACCGTGCGCGGCAGCCAGAACCCCTCCGGCGACGTCGCCGCGACGACCGTGGCCCAGGGCGGCGGGGGAGGTTTCGGCGGCGGACGGGGCTGATCACGAGAGGAAGGACCCGGCACCCCATGGACACCGCCACGCCCGAGGCGAGCCTGCTCGTCGTCGACGACGAGCCGAACATCCGGGAGCTGCTGTCCGCCTCGCTGCGGTTTGTCGGCTTCAAGGTCGCCTCCGCGGCGAACGGCGCCGACGCGCTGGCGGCGGTCGCCGAGGAGCGGCCCGACCTGGTGGTGCTCGACGTGATGCTGCCCGACATCAGCGGGTTCGACGTGGTGCGCCGGCTGCGCGAGGTGGCCGGTTCCGGGCCCGAGGCCGACCATCTGCCGGTGCTCTTCCTCACCGCGAAGGACGGCGTGGACGACAAGATCAGCGGACTCACGGCCGGCGGCGACGACTACGTCACCAAGCCGTTCAGCCTGGAGGAGCTGATCGCCCGGATCCGCGCGATCCTGCGCCGCACCGGTGGCCCCGCGGGCGAGGGGCGCCTGGTCGCCGGCGACCTCGAACTGGACCCGGTGGGCCACCAGGTGCTGCGCGGCGGGCGGCCCGTCTCCCTGTCCCCCACCGAGTTCAAACTGCTCGCGTACCTGATGACCCATGCCGATCGGGTGGTCTCCAAGATGCAGATCCTGGAGCACGTGTGGGCGTACGACTTCGGCGGCGACCTCAGCATCGTCGAGTCGTACATCTCCTACGTGCGCCGCAAGGTGGACTCGGGCGCGGACGGCTCGGCCAAGCTCATCCACACCGTGCGCGGCATCGGGTACGTCGTGCGCCGCCCGCAGGGCTGACATGGCGCGGCGCGCGGGCCTGTCCCTGCGTTCGCGGCTCGTGGTGCTCTCGATGGCCCTGGTCGCGCTGGGGCTGACCGTCAGCGACACCGTCGTCCTCGGGTCGGTGCGCACCCAGCTGGTGGGGCGGGTGGACCAGCAACTGGAGCGGTTCGGGGACTCGATGGCCCACCGGGTCCGGTCCGAGGGCATCCCGCAGCCGCACCCCGGGCGGGCGGGCGGCGGGCGGGCCTGGCTGCCGAGCCAGTACGTGATGGCCTTCGCGGACGCCGACGGCACCGTGTCGGACCAGTACCGGCAGCCCGTCGCGGCCGGAGATCCGGGCCCGCTGTGGCCGGCGATGGACGGGGCTGGGCTACGGGCCAGGCTCGGGCGGCCGTTCGAGGTGCGCGGCGACCACGGTGACGGCACCTGGTGGGTGCTGATCGTGCCGGTGGGCAGCGAGGACCCCGCGCTGCCCACCGGAGTCGTGGTGGCGGCCCCGCTGGACGACGTGACCTCCACCCTCGACCACCTGGCCACCGCCTTCCGGCTGATCGGCGTCGTGGTGTCGCTGCTGCTCGCGGCGGCCGGCTGGTTCGCCGTACGGGCGGGCCTGCGGCCGCTGCGGCGGATCGAGGAGACCGCGGCGGAGATATCCGCCGGGCGGCCGCTTTCGCACCGCATGCCGGACGCTTCGCCCCGGACCGAAACCGGAAGGCTGAGCAGCGCGCTCAACGGAATGCTCGCGCAGATCGAGTCGGCCTTCGCGGCGCGCGCCGCGTCCGAGGAGCAGATGCGGCGTTTCGTCGCCGACGCCAGTCACGAGCTGCGTACACCGCTGGCCGGCATCCGGGGCTTCGCCGAGCTGTACCGGATGGGCGCCCTGCCCGACGAGGCGGACGTCAAACGGACCATGGCCCGGATCGAGAGCGAGGCGGTGCGGCTCGGCGGTCTGGTGGAGGACCTGCTCACCCTGGTCCGGATGGACGAGCAGCGCCCGCTGGAGATCGCTCCGATGGACCTGCGCACCCTCGCGGTGGACGCCCTGCACGACACCCGGGCGCTGGACCCGGCGCGCCAAGTGGTGCTGACCGGTCCGGACGGCGCGGGCCCGCCGGGCCCGGCGCCGGTGAACGGCGACGAGGCGCGGCTGCGCCAGGTGGTCGCCAACCTGGTCGGCAACGCGGTGGCCCACACGCCCGCGGGTTCGCCGGTGCGCATCGGGGTGGGGAGCGCGGGCGGCCACGAAGTGATCGAGGTGGCCGACTCCGGGCCGGGTCTCACCCCGGAGCAGGCCGCCCGGGTGTTCGAGAGGTTCTACCGGGTGGACGCCTCCCGGAGCCGCCAGGCGGGCGGCGGCGCCGGCCTCGGACTGGCGATCGCCTCCGTACTCGTCCAGGCGCACGGGGGCGAACTGGAACTGGAGACGGCTCCGGGCGAGGGAGCCCTGTTCCGCGTACGCCTGCCGTCCGCCGGCCGCTAAACCGCCCGTTGCCGCAGGAGGGCCGGGCCCGTTAGCTGGAGCACCTGTACCCCTTCCTCACCCATCGGGAGCAAGCGGTGATTCCTGTGGTCTCGGACTCGGAGCGGCTGCTGTTCGGCGGCGAGCTCGCGTACGACATCGGCTGGGACAAGCACGAAGGCGCCTGGCTGCGGCTGGGGCTGTGGGCGATGGCCCGCGACCTCCCGGGGCTGGCCATGACGGGAGTGCGGCTGGCCCGGCTGGCCGATGCCCGCGCGTTACGGACCGTCCTGGCCGCCGAGCTGGGACGGGGTGTCGCGCAGGCGGTGGGGCTGGTCGCGGTCAACCACGTGCTCGGGCACATCCTGGCCGCCGGCACCACCAACGAGCGTCTGGTACGGGCCGTCCCGGCGCTCGCCGTGGTCGCGGTGACGGCGCTGGCCGGCTCGCTGCTGCGGTCGGCGTCCACGGCGGCGACCGGGGCGCTGGAGCCGAAGGTCCAGCGGGTGGCGACGGAGCGGTACCTGGGGCTGGTGCACCAAGTGGAGCTGTCCGCGATCGAGGACGACGAGTTCCACCGGCTGCTGGACGCCGCCCGGTACGGCGCCGACTCCGCCCGACGGATGATCCGGAACTGCACCAACACCCTGAACGCGCTGATCTCGCTGGTCGCGGCCGCGAGCGTGCTCACCGTTCTACACCCCGTGCTCCTGCCGCTCCTGATCGTGATGACCCGTCTCGCCCGCCGGGCCGCCCGCGTCGGGCTGATCGCCGACGGGGCCGGCGGGCTCGCCACCCTCCTCACCCACGGGGCGCTGGGGCTGCTGCTGTGGAGCGGGGCGATGGAGCTGGCCGTGGCCGGCACCGCGGTCCTGGCGATCCGCACCGGCGCCTCCAGCCTCGACGCCCGCGTCCTCCAGGTCACGGAACTCCACCAGGAGAGCCTGTTCGTGGCCGACTTCGACCGGCTCTGCGAGGAGGCGCGGGCGCGGGCGATCCCGGCGACCGGAGAGGATCTGCCCGAGGAGGTCCGGGAGGTCCGCTTCGAGAAGGTCACCTTCACCTATCCGGCCAGTGGCAAGGAGGTACCGGAACCGACCCTGCGCGAGGTCAGCCTGACCCTTCCCTTGGGCAAGGTCATCGCCGTGGTCGGCGAGAACGGCTCCGGCAAGTCCACCCTGGTCAAGCTCCTCGCGGGGCTGCACCAGCCCGATCCGGAGGGCGGAACCATCCGGTGGGACGACGTGGACGCCGCGCGCGCCGACCGGGCGTAGATCTTCTCCCGCGTCGCGCTGATGTCCCAGTCGTTCTTCCGGTGGCCGTTCACCTTCGACGTCAATGTCGCGATCGGCGACCCCGGCGCTCCCGTCGACGACGCGGCGGTCGAGGCGGCCGCCGCGTTCGCGGGCGCGGGAAGGCTCCTGGCCGGCCTGCCCCGCGGCCGTCGCACGTTGCTCGCACGCGGCTACCGGGGCGGGCACCAGATCTCCGGCGGGCAATGGCAGCTCGTCGGCATCGCACGGGCCCTGTACAGGCTGTTCCGGACGGCGGAGATCCTGGTCGTCGACGAGCCCACGAGCGCGCTCGACGCGGTCGCGGAGCAGCGGGTGTTCGATCAGATCCGGGCGCTGGCCGCGACCGGAAAGACCATCGTGCTGATCACCCACCGGCTGCACTCCGTACGCCGGGCCGACGTCATCCACGTGATGAAGGACGGGCGGGTCGCCGAGTCCGGCACCTTCGCCGAGCTCATGGACGAGGAGCGGACCCCGACGGGTGAGTTCCGGTCCGCCTACCTGGTGCAGGCCAAGGCCTTCGACCCGGCCGTCCCCGCCCAGCCGGACGGTTCCCACGACCGGGCCGCGGGCAAGGAAGCGAGCGTGGACCGTTCCTGAACGGCCCCCCGTCCGCGGCAGGCGGGGGCTGCGGCCGGGTGCGTACCACTCTGGAGGTACGGAGGAGTCAACTCCCTGGGGGCCGACAAGGGCCGGAGTGCTGGAAGGACACCGAGCACTCCGCCGCCGTCGACGCCGCCAAGGACATGGACCTGCTGCGCCAGGCCCTGGGCGAGGAGATGCTCACCTTCCACGGGCGCTCCTTCGGCAGCTACGTCGGCACCGTCTACGCCGCGCAGTTCCCCCGGCGCGTGCACGCCCTGGTCACGAGCTACCTCGCCACCCTGGCGCTGCCGGCGCGGGGCACCCTCTGCGCGGACGAGACGCCCCCCGAGCCGCTCACCCGCCGCGGCTCGGGCATCGAGGTGGACGAGACGCGGGACGTGATCCCCGTGCCGCGTTGAGCGCCTTGCCGTGAGCGCCCTCAGCGGGGCAGGGTGACGAGCCCTGCCTCGTAGGCGGTGATCACGAGCTGGACCCGGTCCCGGGCGTCCAGTTTGGTGAGCAGCCGTGACACGTGGGACTTGGCGGTGGCCACCGTGATGAAGAGGTCCTCCGCGATCTCGGTGTTCGACCGGCCGCGTCCGACGAGGGTCAGCACCTCGCGTTCCCGCTCGGTGATGCCTTCGACCGTCCTCGGGGAGGGCTCCGGGGCGGCCGCGGGCCGTCCGGCGAAGTCCGCGATCAGACGGCGCGTGACACCCGGGGCGATCAGTGCGTCGCCGGCGGCCACCACCCGGATCGCCGTGAGGATGTCGTCGAGCGCCATGTCCTTGACCACGAACCCGCTCGCGCCGGCGCGGAGCGCTCCGTAGACGTGCTCGTCCTCGTCGAAGGTGGTCAGGACGAGCACGCGGGCCGTCGCCGGACCTGCGGTGATCAGGCGGGTGGCCTCGATCCCGTCCATGACGGGCATCCGGATGTCCATCACCACGACGTCGGGGGCGAGTTCGCCGACGAGCCCGACCGCCTCGGAGCCGGTGGCGGCCTCGCCGACGACTTCCAGGTCGGGGTGGTCGCCCATGAGCACGCGCAGACCGGACCGCACCAGCGGCTGGTCGTCGGCGAGTACGATCCGGATGGTCATCGGGCCTCCACTGAAACTTCGACGGACGCGGGCGCGGAGGTGGGCGAGGACGTGGGCATGGGCATGGGCAGCGGCAGTCTGGCCGCCACCCGGAAGCCGCCCTCGGGGCGCGTCCCGGTGGTGAGCCGGCCGTGCAGCAGGGCGACCCGTTCGCGCATGCCCACGATGCCGAATCCGTGGGCCGGGCCGTGCTCGGTGGCACCGCGCCCGTCATCGACGATCTCCACGGACAGTTCTCGGTCCCCGTACTCGATGGTCACCCGGCAGAGCCCGGTGCCCGCGTGGCGGACCACGTTGGTCAGCGCTTCCTGGACGATACGGTAGGCAGACAGGTCGATGTCGGCCGGCACCGGGCGCTGTTCCCCGGTCCGGTGCACGTCGACGCGTACCCCGGCGTCCGCCGTCGCCGCCGCCAGCCGGTCGAGGTCCGCGAGACCGGGCGAGGGTGCGAGCGACGCCCGCCCCGAACCCTCGGCGTCCGGGTCGGCCTGACGGAGTGCCATCAAGGTCCGCCGGAGGCCCGCCAGGGTCTCCCGGCTGGTGGCTTCGATGGCGCGCAGCGCCTCCTGGGCCTCCTCGGGCTGGGTCCGGATGACCCGGCTCCCCACCCCGGCCTGGATGGCGATGATGCCGATGCTGTGCGCGACCATGTCGTGCAACTCCCGGGCGATCCGCAGCCGTTCGGCGACGACGGCCTCGGCCACCTCCTGGGCGCGCAGTGCCACCGCGTGCTCGCGGCGCTCGCGGACCAGCAGACCGGCCGTGCAGGCCGCGGCCACCGCCAGGACGGCGATCACGAGGTTGGCGGTCAGACCGTCCCCGTGCGCGAAGCCGCCCACGAGGAGCAGTTGGCCGAGGAGGGAGGTGGATACGGCGACGGTCGAGGCCCGTCGTGCGCGGGTGGCGACGATGAGGCCGAGGACGAGGTCCACCGCCAGGAACGGCAGGAACTGGCCCTGGTACGAGGCCGACAGGTCCACCCGGCCAGTGCTCGGGGGAACCACCACCACGGCGGTGGATCCGAGGAGCAGGAGGACAAGGACCAGGATCGGCGCGCGTCGCACGACGCCGAGGAGCAGGCTCGCCACCAGCAGCGCCACGAGGCCGTGGACCGTGCCCGAGGCGCGCGGGGCACCTCCCATGAGCAGACCCACGGCGAGGACGTAGAGGACGCCCCCCGCCCAGGCCATGAGAGGAAGGGCGCGTGGCGCGACGCGCGCGGGCGACGAGGTGGTCGGTATGGCATCCATCCCGCGACACTATCCAGCCACCGGCCCCGCGGCGTCGTCCCGGGGACGTACGCCCCCGGGCTAAGGCGGCCGCGCGATTGCATCCCGCGGCCCCATGACCGGGCGGGGGCCCTCCCGGCAGTGTTGTCCACATGATCGAAGTACACGAACTCAGCAAGCGCTACGGCGCGAAG
>NZ_JBHYVM010000047.1:0-19327 GCF_042750105.1 Streptomyces sp. NPDC059443
GCCCGGAGGGCAATTCCAGCCTCGCCGGCGTTTGAGGCGCGGGTCTGGGCGGAGCCCAGGGAACGGTGGAAGGGTGGGGAGGGGGCAGGCCCCGCGCAGCGGCTACGTCCGCTACGGGCCCGTCAGGGCGGGGTCGATGACCGTCTCACCCCGCGAGGCCCGGCGGACAGCGTCCGCCAGGTCCTCCACCGGGCCGTCCCGCAGGACCAGGCCCGCGCCGCCGACGGCGAGGACCGCCTCCGCCAACCCCGGATGCGCCGAACCCGTCAGGACCAGGACCCGGCACTCCGGATCGTCCGCCAGGAGCCCGGGGACGGAGTCCACGGACTCGGTCAGCGCCACCGCCGGCCGCGCGAGCGCCGACGCCACCACCTCGATGTCCGGCTGGAGTCCGAGCAGCACCGCCAGCGCCGGGTTCGGCGGTGCCAGAAGCACCCGCAGGGATCGGGCGGGGCGCTGGGAAACGGGCATTTCATCCACCCGGCAAGGGTAGGGGCGGACTGCCCGATCCTCGTGCAACACGCCTTGGCCGAAGTGAAACTGACGTCAAGTCAGGAGTCTTCCCAACTGCTGGGGCGTGCGTTATACATTCCTTCACCGGATACCTAGAACGCGTTCTAGGAGCCGGTCCCGCATACGACCTCGGTGCGGCCGACGGTGCGGACGGCCGCGCCGAGGTCTTCCACTCGGTGGAACGAGAAACAAGGAGCAGCATCCTCATGCCGATCGATGCCGCCAAGGCCCTCGCCGCAGATCCCCGTCAGGGGGAGATCGCTTGGGACCACAAGGACATCCAGCTCTACCACCTCGGACTGGGGGCGGGCATTCCCGCCACCGACCCCGACGAGCTGCGCTACACCCTGGAGTCCAAGCTCCACGTACTCCCCAGCTTCGCGACCGTCGCCGGTGCCGGCATGGCGATGATGGGCGGCCTCGCGGCCCCCGGCATCGAGGTCAACCTCGCCAACGTGCTCCACGGCGGCCAGTCCATCGAGCTGCACCGGCCCATCCCCGTCAAGGGGCGGGCCACCTCCTCCGCCAAGGTCGCCGCCCTCTACGACAAGGGCAAGGCGGCCGTGATCGTGCTGCGCACCGAGGTCGCGGACGCCGACGGTCCGCTGTGGACCTCGGACGCGCAGATCTTCGTACGCGGTGAAGGCGGCTTCGGCGGCGACCGCGGGCCCTCCGTCAGGACCGAGGTGCCCGAGCGGGCGCCCGACCGGACCGAGGAGCGCAAGATCCGCGAGGAGCAGGCGCTGCTCTACCGCCTCTCCGGCGACTGGAACCCGCTGCACGCGGACCCGGAGTTCGCCAAGATGGCCGGCTTCGACCAGCCGATCCTGCACGGCCTGTGCTCGTACGGGATGACCCTCAAGGCCGTGGTCGACACCGTGCTGGGCGGGGACGTGTCCCGCGTCCGCGCCTACCGCACCCGCTTCGCCGGGATCGTCTTCCCCGGCGAGACCCTGCGCATCCGGATGTGGCAGGAGCCCGGCCGCGTCCTCGTCTCGGTGAGCGCCGCCGACCGGGACGACGCCCCGGTCCTCGCCGACACCGTCGTCGAACACGCGTAAAACCGCCAGCCCCACAGAAGGAGCCGCACCGTGCGCGCAGCACTGCAGAGCGAGATAGGCCAGGACAAGCTCGAAGTCGTCGACGACATGGAGGCCGTGGGCTTCGGCCCCGGCAAGGTCAAGATCCGCATCAAGGCCACCGGCCTGTGCCACTCCGACCTCTCCGCGATGAGCGGCGTGCTGCCGCAGCCCGCCCCCTTCATCCCGGGCCACGAGGGCTCCGGCGTGATCACGGACGTGGGCGACGGGGTCACCAGCCACAAGATCGGCGACCGGGTGCTGGTCTGCTGGCTGCCGCCGTGCGGCCACTGTCCCTCCTGCAAGCGCGGCCAGGGCCACCTGTGCCTGGAGGCCTTCGGCAACGTGGCCACCCCCAACTTCAAGCGCGGCGACAGCAGCATCTTCGGCTTCGCCGGCACGGGCACCTTCGCCGAGGAGATGGTGGTCCCGGCGGGCTGCGCGGTCCCCATCCCCGAGGACGTGCCCTTCGACATCGCCGCCCTGATCGGCTGCGGGGTCACCACGGGCCTCGGCGCGGCCATCAACACCGCCAAGGTGGAGGCCGGTTCCTCGGTCGCCGTCATCGGCTGCGGCGGAGTCGGCATCTCCGTCATCCAGGGCGCCAAGGTCCAGGGCGCGGCGCAGATCATCGCCGTGGACCCGGTCGCCTCCCGGCGCGAGGCGGCGCTGCGCTTCGGCGCCACCGAGGCGGTCTCGCCGGAGGAGTTCGCCGACGCCAAGAACCGGATCACCGCGGGCGAGGGCTTCGACTACGTCTTCGAGGTCGTCGGCAAGTCCGCGACCACGAAGACCGCGTACGACATGACCCGCCGCGGCGGCTCCGTGGTCGTGGTCGGCGCGGGCGCGCTCGACGACAACTACTCGATCAACATGTTCTCCCTCTTCTTCGACGAGAAGAAGATCCTGCCGTCCATGTACGGCGGCGGCGACGTGCTCCGCTCCTACGAGCGCACCATCGCGCTGTGGCGGGCCGGGCGGGTGGACCTGGCGGGCCTGATCACGCACCGCGTGCAGCTCGCGGAGATCAACGACGCGCTCGACCAGATGCGTACCGGCGTGGCCCTGCGCACCTGCATCGAACTCTGACCCGAGCCGACCTGAGCTCACCGCTCATCGCTCACCCGAGAGGAACCGTACGGATGTCACTGCCACTTGAGGGACTCTCCGCCATCGTCACCGGGGCCGGTCGCGGCCTCGGCCGGTCGGAGGCGATCGAACTCGCCCGGCTGGGCGCGAGCGTGGTCGTCAACGACTTCGGCCAGCCCGGCCGCGACGGCTCCGGGGAGGCCTCGGCCGCCCCGGCGGAGGAGGTCGCCGCGGAGATCCGCGCGGCGGGCGGGCAGGCGGTGGCGCACCTCGGCGACGTGGCCGACTTCGAGCAGGCGCGCGAGCTGGTCGAGCTGGCGGTGAACAGCTTCGGCAAGCTCGACATCCTGGTCAACAACGCGGGCATCCTGCGCGACCGTATGGTCTTCTCGATGTCGGAGGCGGAGTGGGACTCGGTCATCCGGGTCCACCTCAAGGGCCACTTCAACACCACCCACTTCGCCTCCGTGCACTGGCGCGAGCGCTCCAAGGCGGCGGGCGGCCCCGTCTACGGCCGGATCATCAACACCTCCTCCGAGGCCTTCCTCGGCGGCTCGGCCGGCCAGCCCAACTACGCGGCCGCCAAGGGCGGCATCGTGGGCCTGACCACCTCGACGGCCCTGGCCCTCGCCAAGTACGGGGTCACGGCCAACGCCATCTGCCCGCGCGCCCGTACCCGTATGACCGAGGACGTCTTCGCGGGCTTCCAGGTCCCGGAGGAGGGCAAGCTCGACGCCCTCGCCCCCGAGCACGTCTCCCCGCTCGTCGGGTACCTGGCCTCACCGGCCTCGGCCAAGGCCAACGGGCAGCTGTTCGTGGTCCACGGCGGCATCGTGGTCGTGATGGAACGCCCCAAGGTGGCGGCCAAGTTCGACACCACCAAGGAGTCCTTCTCCTACGAGGAGCTCGACGGCCTCCTCACCCCGCACTACGAGTCCCGCCCGCCGAACGAAACCTTCGCTGCGGCGGAAGTCCTGGGCCTCAAGCACGAGGGCTGAGCGGCGCACGCGCGGAAGGGCGGCGGGCCTTGGGGTGAACACCCCGGGCCCGCCGCCCTTTCCGTGTCCCGTGCGGGGCGTACGGGTCACACAGCCGCGGGGGAGTCCTGGATCTCGGGGTCGGGGTCGGTGTCGGCGCCGTCCTCGTACTCCTCCTGGATCTCGCGCGGGCCGAACGGCCAGACCTTTTCCACGCGGGCCCACACCGCGAACGCCGCGCAGCCCAGGGCCAGCCAGGCCAGGGACCATTCGATCGGGTGGCGGCCGGGGGAGTTGGTGTCGGCGTACCCGTAGATGACCAGCCAGCCGGCCAGTGCGACCAGGCTCGGCAGCGGGTACAGCCACATCCGGTACGGCCGCTTCATGGTCGGCCGGCGCTTCCTGAGCACGGTCAGGGCCAGGATCTGTGCGAGGGCCTGCACCAGCACCATGACCGTGGTCAGCAGCTGGATCAGGGTCACCAGGTCGGTGTGGCGGCCGATGAGGAAGCCGATCGCGGTGACCGCGCCCATGGTGGCCAGCCCCAGCACCGGGAAGCGGTGCCTGGCGTGCAGTTTCGCGTACGGCCGGAAGAAGACCCGGTCGCGCGCCGCGTCGAAGGGCACCCGGGAGCCGCCCAGCAGCCCGGTGAAGACGGAGGCGAAGGCCGTGATCAGGATGAGTACGGTCACCACCTGCGCGGCCCCCTTGCCCCAGGTCTCCTCCAGTACGGCGGAGGCCACGGACGTCGAGGCGATGTCGTGCGGGTCCAGCATCCGGTGCCAGTCCAGGACGCCGAGGGAGCCGACCTGGAGCAGCAGGTAGATGGCCATGATGCCGACGATGGAGTAGAGGACGGAGCGCGGGACGACCCGGCCCGGGTCCTTGATCTCGGCGCCCATGTAGGCGGTGGTGTTGTAGCCGAGGTAGTCGTAGATGCCGATGGTCAGGCCCGCCGCGAAGCCGGCCCAGAAGGCGGAGCCGGTGAGGTCGAAGGCGCCTTCGGGGTAGGTGAAGGCCAGGCCGGGGTGGAAGTGGGTGGCGGCGGCCGCGATGACCAGGACCACGGCGGCGATCATGACCACCCACATCACGGCGGTGATCTTCGCGATGTGCTCGATGCCCCGCCAGAGGAGCAGGACGACCAGCGCGATGACCCCGAGTCCGACCGCGTCCCCGGCGCCCTGTCCCATGCCGGGCACCAGGTAGCCGAGGTACTGGACGAAGCCGACCACCCCCGTGGACATGATCAGCGGGATGAAGAGGATCGCCGTCCAGACGAAGAGGAACGGTACGAGCCGGCCAGTGCGGTACTGGAAGGCCTGGCGCAGGTAGACGTAACTCCCGCCGGACCCGGGCATCGAGGCGCCCAGCTCCGCCCAGATCAGCCCGTCGGCCAGGGCGAGGACCGCGCCCGCGAGGAAGCCGATGACGGCCTGCGGGCCGCCGAAGGCCGCCACCATCAGCGGGATCGTGACGAACGGCCCGATGCCGCACATCTGGCTCATGTTGATGGCGGTGGCCTGGAACAGGCCGACGCGGCGGACGAATCCGCCGCCGTTCGGCGGTGGCGCTCCGGACATGGGGATCTCCTGGGAGGCAGGGGGAGGAGTGGCTAGGGGGGAGGCGGCCTGGAGGAGGCTTGGCTTCGGCTGGTTCAAGTTAGGAACCTTTACTTAATGCGTCAAGGGTTTGCCCCCACCCTTGCCCCCACTCTTGCCCCCGCTCGACTCGGGATTGCTCCACGAGCCCCCCTCCCCGTACGGGACAATGGCCCCGTGACCAGCAGTGACGAGGGCGCGGACCAGCCCTGGAACCCCCAGCGGCAGCGCAACGCCAACGAACGCCTGCTGCTGGACCGGCTGCGCTCCGGAGGCCCCGCCTCGCGCGCCCAGCTCGCCCGTGACACCGGCCTGTCCAAGCCCACTGTCTCCAGCGCCCTCGCCGCCCTCGAACAGTCCGGCATGGTCCGCGAAGCCGGCACCCACGCACCCGAACGCGGCCGCGCCGCCGTGCTCTACGCCCCCGACCCGACCGCCGGCTACGCGCTCGGCATCGACATCGGCCGCGGCTGGCTCCGGGTGGCGCTGGCCGGCCTGGACGGTGAGTTCGTGGCCCGCTCCGACGTCCGCAACCAGGCCCGCACCGCCAACACCATGGCCGACCTCGCGGTCGCCGCCGCCCGCGGGCTCGTCACCGACTCCGGGGTCGACCCGGCCAAGGTCACCCAGGCCGTCGTCGGCACCCCCGGCGTCTACGACGAGGCCGCCGGCCGCGTCCGCTACGCCCAGCACCTGCCCGGCTGGGGCCGCCCCGGGCTCTTCGACCGGATCCGCGAGGGCCTCGGGATGCCCGTGGCCGTGGAGAACGACGCCAACCTCGCGGCCCTGGGCGAGTACACCTACGGGGTCGGCGCGGGCAGCCGGCTCTTCGTCTACATCATGATCGGCACCGGCCTCGGGATGGGAGTCGTCAGCGAGGGACGGCTCTTCACCGGCGCCCACGGCGGCGCCGGCGAGATCGGCTTCCTGCCCTGGCCCGGCCGGCGCGAACCCGACACCCTGGAGGACGCCGTCTCGGCCGACGCCGTGGTCCAGGCCGCCCGCGAAGCCGGGATGACCGGCCGGCTCACCGCCAAGGCCGTCTTCGACGCCGCCCGCACCGGCGACGCGGCCGCCGCCGGGGCCGTGCGCGTCGAGGGGGAGCGGCTCGCCCACACCATCGCCGTGGTCTCCGCCGTCCTCGACCCGGACCTCGTGGTCCTCGGCGGCGGCGTCGGCCACAGCGCCGACCTGCTGCTCGACACCGTCCAGCGGACCCTGCGCACCCTCACCCCGCTGCGGCCCAAGGTGGTGCCGAGCGGCCTGGGCGAGGACGCGGTCCTGCTGGGGGCGGTGGCCACGGCCCTGGACGCGGCCCGCGACCGCGCCTTCGACACCCGGACCCAGTAGCCGGCACCCACCCTCCCCCGCGTACGGGGCTGCGCGCGCGCCCGCTTACAAGGCGCTCCCGTACGGGGCTGCGCGCCCCCGCCGTCACCCCAGCGGAGCCTGCTGCAGCGGAACCGGCCGGGCGGCGGCCGCCGGGAGGGGTTCCAGCCGGATCGGCGGCGGCGGGGCCACCGGGAGGCTCATCCCGAGGAATCCGCACGGCACTTCGGGGGTCGCGTAGGGGAGGTGCAGCCGGCCCTCCGCGCTCCAGAGCCCCGTACCGCCGAGCCACCCGGCGGGGGCTCCGAGCCGGAAGACGTGCCGGTCGGCGGGGCGCCACAGGGCCAGCCCGGCCACGCTCCCGCCGTAGCCGTCGCCCGCTTCGTCGACCCGCAGCGCGACCCCGCAGCTCTCCGGCATCAGCGCCTGCCCCGGCTGCACCGCGAACGGGGTCGCCGTGGCCCCCACGGCCCGCAGGCACTCCGGGAACCGCACCGGCCGGGCGCTGCCCAAGACCCCCCACCCGAGCCGGAGTTCACCCGGAGCGTCCGAGCGGATCAGCAGCAGTCCGCTGTCGGGATCGGCCATCAGCAGCCGGTCGTCGCTGCCCTCGGCGATCTGGAGCAGCGGGGACACTTCGCCGCCCCGCTCCAGATCGACCGCCACCGCTTTGGTGACGGGTCCCTCCGGGCCGTCCAGTTCGCGGTCCAGCGCCAGCAGCCGGCCCGTCCGGTCCAGCCAGACCCCGCCCGAGCAGCGGCCCGGGATCCGGGCCACCCGCTCCGGGCCGAAGGCGGTCCCGGCCACCTGCCACACCGTGGTCGCGGTGGCGCCGATGGCCAGGGCGAAGGCCCCGCGTCCGTCCGGGGACGGCGGCAGCAGGCAGACCCGTACGCCCTCCGGGCCTCCCTCCGCCCCCTCCGGTGAGATGGCGCCGAGCTGGAGCTCCCCGGTCCGGGGCCCGGCCCCCGCGTCATCGCCGAAGCCGCCGCCCGTGGGGTACAGCAGCGCGAAGGCGTGCCGCTCCGCCACCCGCCGGTGGATCAGCACCCGCCCGTCGGCCAGCGGCAGCACCTCGCTGTCCGCGTCCTCGGGCTGCGCGAGCGGCAGCGGCACCGCGTACGGCTCGGGCCCGGTCAGCGTCCACCGCTCCGGGTACCGGGCCTCGCCGTCCCCGGCCAGCCGGGCGGCGTAGGACCCGTCCGCGGCGATGGTGAACGGGGCCGCGGTCCTCTTCTCGACAGCACAGACGGGCATCTGTGTCACCTCCGCGAGGAACGTAGTGATCGCGCTTCCCGCCGGACAACGCGACAACCCCCGCTTCACACATACGGGTGGCCGGGTGGTGATTCGGCTGTGGGGGAGGTGGCGATTGTGCTGTGCGATACCGGGGCGTTTAGGGTGACGGTGTGGTTAGGCATACCTAACTCGTTTTTCGGTCTTTGTCCCCTCCCCACCCTCAGGAGAGCTCCCATGTCCCTCCGACGCCGCACGCCCCGAGGTGACTCCGTCGCCGCCGTCGCCCTGGCCGCAGCCGCCGCACTCGCCCTCACCGCCTGCGGAGGCGGCCAGGACGACAAGGCCGGCAAGGACGCCCCGGGCGGAGGCGGGACGGAGAAGAAGGCCGCGGCCCAGGGCGGCAAGGACTTCGCCGACGCGGCGAAGAGGACGGCGGCCTTCGGGACCACGGCGGCGGCCGGCCAGTTCCCGCGCACCGTCACCCACGCGATGGGCTCCACCGAGCTCAAGGCCGCGCCCAAGCGGGTCGTCGTCCTCGACGTCGGCGAGCTCGACAACGTCGTCTCCCTCGGCATGCAGCCCGTCGGCTACGCGCCCACCGAGGGCGACGAGGGCATCCCCGGCTACCTGAAGAAGGACGCCGGCGAGCCCAAGTCCGTCGGCACCATCAACAACCTCAACCTCGAAGCGATCAACGCCCTCAAGCCCGACCTGATCCTCGGCAGCCAGCTGCGCTCCGCGGACAAGTACGACGCGCTGTCGAAGATCGCCCCGACCGTGTTCTCCATCCGCCCCGGCTTCCCGTGGAAGGAGAACTACCTCCTCAACGCCGCCGCCCTCGACAAGAGCGCCGAGGCCAAGGCCAAGCTCGGCGCCTACGAGGCCAAGGCGAAGAAGCTCGGCGAGGACCTCGGCGAGAAGAAGCCGACCGTCACGATGCTGCGCTACATGCCGGGCAAGACCCGCCTGTACGCGGGAGCCTCCTTCATCGGCACGGTCCTGAAGGACTCCGGCATCCCGCGCCCGCAGAACCAGCAGGTCGAGGACCTCGCCGTCGAGGTCAGCCCGGAGCGCATGGACGAGGCCGCGGCCGACTGGATCTTCACCGGGGTCTACGGGCCCAAGGACAAGACCAAGCGCGACTCCGCCGAGGACAACCCGCTGTGGAAGGGCCTGGAGGCCGTGAAGAAGGGCCAGGCCAAGGACGTCCCGGACGAGACCTGGTACCTCGGCCTGGGCGTGACCGCCGCCGACAAGGTCCTCGACGACCTGCGCACGTTCCTGGTGAAGTAGGCGACCGGGGTACGGGCCGGGCTCCGCCCCCGATCCGGCGGGCTCGGAGCGCTGGGCCGGTCGGTACGGACGGTAGCCTTGGCCTGTGCCCCGTCTCTCTGAAGTCATCGCCGCGCTGGACGCTCTGTGGCCCCCCTCGCGGGCCGAGGAGTGGGACTCCGTCGGCACCGTCTGCGGCGACCCCGACGCCGAGGTCACCCGGGTCCTGTTCGCCGTCGATCCCGTCCAGGAGATCGTCGACGAAGCCGTGAAACTGGGCGCCGACCTGGTCGTCACCCACCACCCCCTCTACCTGCGCGGCACCACCACAGTCGAGGCAGGCACCTTCAAGGGCCGCGTCGTGCACACGCTGATCAAGAACGACATCGCGCTGCACGTGGCCCACACCAACGCCGACACCGCCGACCCCGGCGTCTCCGACGCCCTCGCCGGCGCCCTCGACCTGCGCATCACCGGCCCGCTGGTCCCCGACCCGAGCGACCCCACGGGCCGCCGGGGCCTGGGCCGGATCTGCGAGCTGGACCGCCCCGAGACCCTGCGCGAGTTCGCCGCCCGCGCCGCCGCCCGCCTCCCGCAGACCGCGCAGGGCATCCGCGTGGCCGGGGACCCGGACGCGACGATCCGTACCGTCGCCGTCAGCGGCGGCTCCGGCGACAGCCTCTTCGCGCAGGTCCGCGCCGCCGGCGTCGACGCGTACCTCACCGCCGACCTGCGCCACCACCCGGTGTCCGAGGCCCGCGAGCAGAGCCAGCTCGCCCTCGTCGACGCCGCCCACTGGGCCACCGAGTGGCCCTGGTGCGAGCAGGCCGCCACCCAGCTCGACGCCATTTCCGAGCGCCACGGCTGGGGTCTGCGTACCCACGTCTCGCGCACGGTCACCGACCCGTGGACGGCGCACGCGCCGTCCGTGACACCCCCTTCTATCTCTGGAGCCCCCAACTGAACGCCGAGCCCGCCGACCAGATCCGACTTCTCGACGTCCAGGCCCTGGACGTCCGGCTGTCTCAGCTCACCCACAAGCGCAAGTCGCTCCCCGAGCACGCCGAGACCGACTCGTTGACCAAGGACCTCACGCAGACGCGCGACCTCCTCGTCGCCGCCCAGACGCAGGCCAGCGACGCCGCCCGCGAGCAGACCAAGGCCGAGCAGGACGTGGACCAGGTGCGTCAGCGCGCCGCCCGCGACCAGGCGCGCCTCGACTCCGGCACGGGCATCTCGGCCCGGGACCTGGCCAACCTGCAGAGCGAGGTCGTCTCCCTCGCCAAGCGCCAGGGTGACCTGGAGGACGTGGTCCTGGAGGTCATGGAGCGGGTGGAGGGCGCGCAGGGGCGGGTCACCGAGCTCACCGAGCGGGTCACCTCCCTGGAGGCCAAGCTGGCCGACGCCACCGCGCGCCGCGACGCCGCCACCGGCGAGATCGACGCCGAGGTCGCCGGCATCGACAAGGACCGCGAGGTCATCGTCTCCACGATGCCGGCCGCGCTGATCGCCCTGTACGAGAAGATCCGCGTGAAGCAGGGCGGCGTGGGCGCCGCCCGCCTGTCGCAGCGCCGCTGCGAGGGCTGCCGCCTGGAGCTCGACCTCGCCGAGGTCAACGAGATCAAGGCCGCCGCCCGCGACCAGGTCGTCCGTCACGAGAGCTGCGGCCGCATCCTGGTCCGCATGGCCGACTCGGGCATCTGATGCCGAAGTTCGTTGTGGAAGCCGACGGCGGCTCCCGGGGCAACCCGGGGCCCGCCGGTTACGGCTCCGTCGTCCTCGACCCGGCCACGGGCGAGACGCTGGCCGAGCGCGCGGAGTACATCGGCGTCGCGACGAACAACGTGGCCGAGTACAAGGGCCTCATCGCCGGTCTGAAGGCCGCCCGCGAGCTCGACCCGGCCGCGGTGGTCCTCGTACGCATGGACTCCAAGCTCGTCGTCGAGCAGATGTCGGGCCGCTGGAAGATCAAGCACCCCGACATGAAGCCCCTCGCGGCGGAGGCGGCGAAGATCCTGCCGCGAGCGCAGGTGACGTACGAATGGATCCCGCGCGAGCGGAACAAGCACGCGGACCGGCTCGCCAACGAAGCGATGGACGCGGGCAAGCGCGGCAAGCAGTGGCAGCCCGTCGACTCATCCGCCTCCTCGGCGGCCCTGGACGCCTCGGCGGCGCGCGCCCTGGCGGGCCCTCCGGGAGACGCGGCGAAGGGCGCTGCGGCGGTCCGCGCCGCCCTCGCTTCTTCGTCCCGTACGTCGCCCCCTGCCCCGGCGCCCGCGGAGGCAGGGGCGGACACCCTGTTCGCGGAGCTCGGCGCCACCGCGGCGGAACACGTTCCCGCCCCGGCGGCGGGGCCGGTCCAGGCCCCGTCCGCCACGCCGGGCTGGGGTCCCGACATGGGCGCCCCTGCGACCTTCGTGCTCCTCCGCCACGGCGAGACGGCGCTGACTCCGCAGAAGCGGTTCTCCGGAAGCGGCGGCAGCGACCCGGAGCTCTCCGCGGCGGGCCGCCGGCAGGCCGCGGCGGTCGCCGAGTCGCTGGCCGCGCGGGGCACCATCCAGACGGTGATCAGCTCCCCGCTGCGCCGCTGCCGGGAGACCGCGCAGGCCGTGGCGGACCGCCTCGGCCTGGAGGTCACCGTCGAGGAGGGGCTGCGCGAGGTCGACTTCGGCGCGTGGGAGGGGCTCACCTTCGCGGAGGCCCAGGAGCGCTTCCCCGAAGACCTCCAGGCGTGGCTGGACTCCCCGAGGTCCGCCCCGACCGGCGGCGGCGAGAGCTTCGCGACCGCCACCCGTCGCATCTCGGCGACCCGGGACCGGCTGCTGGCCGCGCACGCGGGCCGCACCGTACTCCTGGTCACGCACGTGACCCCGGTCAAGATCCTGGTCCGCCTCGCCCTCGGCGCCCCGCCGGAAGCCCTGTTCCGCATGGAACTCTCCGCGGCCTCCCTCTCGGCGGTGGCCTACTACGCCGACGGCAACGCCTCGGTCCGCCTCCTGAACGACACGTCACACCTGCGCTGAGCCCCGCGCCCGGCCGCACGACGAGGCCCCCGCCCCGACCGGGCGGGGGCCTCGTCGTAATCCCCGAGCGGCGAGGCGCCGCCGGTTGGTACAACGGGCGGCGTCAGCGTGAGGCCCGAGGACCCGAGGAGGGAGTCGCACGTGCTGCCGTACCCGGCCGGCTTCCGGTAGCACCCCAGGAAGGCCCTGGGGCGCGGCTGGAGGCTCTCCTTGTCCCGCACCGCCCACCACGTTCCCGCACCCCGCACCCCGTTCGCCGCACAGCGGCACGAGGAGCGCGACACCCTCGGCCGGCGTCCGTACGCCGGTCCCTGGCGCCGAGTGGACCTGCGCGACCTTCGGTACTCCGCGGCCGAGATCCGCCGCGCGGAGAAGGAGGGTCGGCGCCCGCAGCCGCGGGAGGCCCGGCGAGCCTTCGACAGCTGGCGGTACTGCTGTGCCTTCGGGGGATCCCTGTCCGAGGCCGCCAACCGGGCCGAGCGCCGCGCCCGCGCCCGGCTCCGGGCCGCCCGCCGGGCCGCGCTCCACGACCCCGAGACGGTCGTCGAGCCCTACCGGCCCCGCTTCGGGGCCCACTGGGAGGCCTGACCGCCGGTCCGGCCGGGTACGACGAAGCCCCCGCCCCGAACGAACGGGTGAGCGGGGGCTGTTCGCCGACAGACGAGCCGGCCTGTACGCCGGGTTCTGTCTCCCGGAGACCTCGCGGTCGCCGGGGAGACGGCCATCCATCTAGGACCGGCGTTGCCGCCGGCCTCGTGCGGTCTACCCGCGAACATCGGGCGGGCAGCCCTCAAGCGTTCGCGCAGGTCCCGCCGTCCGAAAACGGCCGGACCTTCTTGACCTTGCTCCAGGTGGGGTTTACCTAGCCGCCTGAGTCACCTCAGGCGCTGGTGGTCTCTTACACCACCGTTTCACCCTTACCGGGGGCCGAAGCCCCAGGCGGTCTGTTTTCTGTGGCACTGTCCCGCGGGTCACCCCGGGTGGCCGTTAGCCACCACCCTGCCCTGTGGAGCCCGGACGTTCCTCGGCGGGATCCGGGGATCCCGACGCGGCCGTCCAGCCGACTCGTCTGTCGTGCCGACCATGTTACCGGCTGCGAAGTTGCGGCTTGACCTTGACGCAGCGGCAGGGTTTCTACTTACCCCCATGCGGATCGGAGAGATCGCCGCGCTCGTCGGGGTCACCCCCCGGGCGATCCGGCACTACCACCACGTCGGCCTGCTCCCGGAGCCGGAGCGACGGCCCAACGGATATCGCGCCTACGGAGTGCGCGACGCCGTCCGGCTGGCCCGCGTCCGCCGGCTCACCGAGCTCGGGTTGAGCCTCGACGAGGTGCGCGCCGTGCTCGCGGACGACGCGGGGCGCGAGCTGGCCGACGTACTGGAGGAGCTCGACGCGGACCTCGCCCGCCAGCAGGCCGAACTGGCCGAGCGCAGGCAGCGGCTCGCCGTGCTCCTGGCCGCCCCGCCGGGGGAGGCCGAGCCCGTCTCGCCCGAGCTCGCCGCGCTGCTCGCCAAGGCGCCCGCGACCACCTCGCCGTCCGCCGCGCTCGACCGCGAGCACCTGAGCCTCCTGGACGCCTCGGGGGCCGTGGGGGAGGAGCTCTACGCGGCCCTCGGCCCGGTCGCCGCCGATCCGGCCGTGCTCCGGCTGTACGAGCGGCTCGACGAGCTCGCCGACGCGGCCGCCGACGATCCGCGGATCGGCCCGCTCGCCGCGGAGCTGGTGGCCGCGGTGCCCGCCGAGGTGTTCACCCAGGTGTTCGCGGCGATCCCGGCCGACGGCGGTCGGACGGACGTGCCGGGCTTCGTGGAAGCCCTGCTCGCCGAGTACGCACCGGCGCAGGCGGAGGTCGTCCGCCGGGTGATGGAAGCGTTCACGGGCGCGGTCAGGGGCCGGACATGAGCCCGGTGCGCGCGGCCCGCCGCGAGGCGCTGCGGGGCGTCGTGCCCCTGCCCGTGCGCCGTCTCCTGCTGCACGAGCTGCGCGCCGGAGCCTCGCTCGGGCGGTGGGCGCTGCGCAGGCCGCCGCACGGGGTCGGGGCCGTGGACCACGCGGCCCCGTACACCGGACCGCAGACGGCGATGATGTACGGGCTGCTCTTCGTGTCGCTGATCGAGACGGTCGGACTCGCCGTCCTGATCCCCTGGCCCGCCGTCCACCGGCTGGTGCTCGTGCTCGACGTGTACGGGGTGCTGCTGGTGCTCGCGATGCACGCCGCCTGCGTCACCCGCCCGCACGTGGTCCACCCCGATGGGACCCTGCGCATCCGCTACGGGGCCCTCTTCGACCTGACCGTCCCGCCGGACGCGGTGGCCTCGGTCCGGGTCGAGCGCCGCTACCCCGAAGGCCGGCTCGTCAGCCTCTCCGAGGACGGGGTGCTCGACCTCGTCGTCGGCAGCCAGACCACCGTCACCGTGGAACTGGCCCGGCCGCTCACCTTCCACCGCCCGCTCGGGGCCCGCGCGCGGGCCCGCGTCATACGGTTCCACGCCGACGACCCCCGCGCGCTGGTGGCGGCGATGACCGGAGCCGAGCCCGGCGCACCGCGGCAGCCCGCACCCCCGTGACGGGCTGCCGCAGCGCTGTTCAGCGAGACCCGCGCGAGCTCGTCGGGGGACTCCCGTACGTCCGTCTCCGCGACTCCGAGGTGCGCGGCGATCTGCTCGACGCCCCAGCCTTCGGGGCGGGTGGCCATCGGTCGGTAGACGGCTTCGGTGGCGCCCCTGTCTTGTCGAAAACGGCACTCCGCGGCTTGCCGAAGGCATGTCGAAAACGGCACTCCGCACCGCTCACCCCGACAGCATCACGCTCGTCACCCGGCCGGGCATCCGGTCCAGGGCCGAGCCCGGCGCGAGCCCGCCGCGGAGCCGTACGAACTGTGACGGGGGCAGCCCCGTCATGGCCTTCACCTCGCGGCTCAGGTGCGCCTGGTCGTGGTAGCCGCACACCGCCGCCACGTGCGCGGCCGCCGTGCCCGCCGCCAGCAGCCGTAGCGCGTGCTGCAGCCGGAACACCCGGGACACGGCCTTGGGGGAGAGGCCGACCTGCTCGCGGAACCGTGCCCGCAGGGTACGGGCGCTCCAGCCGGTCTCGGCGCTGACCAGGGTCAGTGAGCCGCTGCCCGCCCACAACCGGGAGAGCGCCCCGCGCACCTCCGGCGCGCATGCCGGGCCGTGCTCAAGGCGGGCGGAGAAGACCTCGTCGAGCAGGGAGAACCGGTCCGCCCAGGAGCCGAGGGCCTGGAGCCGTTCGGTCAGGCACCGGCCCGGCGGGCCCAGTACCTCCTCCAGGTCCACGTGCGCCTCCTCGAAGTGGCACATCGGGACGCCGAACAGCCGATAGGCGCCCAGCGGGCTCATGTTCACCTCCAGCCCGCTCACGCGGCCCGCGTGCACCCCGATCGCCGGGACGGTGCGCGGGCCGCTGATCATGGCGCGGGAGGCGGGCCGGAGCCGGCTGACGCCGGGTTCCTCCGTACGCGTCACCCACAGGCCGTCGGAGAAGGTGAAGACCAGCGTCACGTGCCCCGTGGGCAGTTCCAGCCGGCGGCGCCGGGTGGCGAACTCCGTCTGGAACCCCGTGTAGTTGACGATGGCCCCCCGCAATGCGGCGGCCGGTCGGCGGCGGCGTGCCGAGCGGCCGCCCGGGGCGGGAGTGCCCGAGGCGGGAGCGCCCGAGGCGGGAACGGCACTCCCGTGGATGTCGAAGACGCCGGTGGCCCCCATGTCCGGGCTCTCCCCCTGCTGTTGCGTGGTCGGTCGTACCGCGCGGTCGGCCGATGATGACAGCCGCCGGGGCGCGCTGGCCAGAGCAATCCGGCCCGTGACACCAAGCGTTCAGGACCACTTGCTCTCACCCCGAACACCTTCCGGGGGGTACCGGGCGGCGGCGATCCCTGCCGGCCAACAAGATGGCCACGAGCGGCGGGGACTGGGCCGACAATCCGGCCACCCAGATCAAGTGGGGGCTGACGTACATCCACGACCGGTACAAGACTCCGTGCGCGGCGTACACGGCCTGGAAGGCCCGCTCCCCGCACTGGTACTAGACCCCACCCACACCCATCCGCTCCATCACGACGAAGAAGGACACCACCATGCGCCTCGACCTGCGCCGTGCCACCCTCACCGCCGGAGCCGTCGCCGCGGCGGCCGTGCTCGCTCTGCCCGGCAACGCCTTCGCCGCCACCAAGCTGTCCCAGTCCGCCGCGGCCTCGCAGCTCGGCGGCGTCGGGGTCACGCACTCCTCCAGCGGCAACTGCACGACCCGCTCGAACAGCACCTGCACCTCGTACGACCAGATCAACCAGGCCACGGTGGACGGGCTGAAGACCCTCAAGAGCGCCAGCGGCTGCGCGATCAACGTCACCGGTGGCACCGAGGTCGGCCACGCGTCCGGCACCTACAGCCACTACAACGGCTACAAGGCGGACATCGACCCGAGCACGTGCATAACGAACTACATCCACTCCAGCTTCACGAAGATCTCCACCCGCAGCGACGGCGCGGAGCGCTGGCGCTCCTCGGCGGGCAACGTCTACGCCCGCGAGAGCAACCACTTCGACATCACCTACTGCGGCTCCGTCGCGGCCTGCACCAACGCCGCCAGCGCCTGATGAGCGCCCCCGCGGCCTCCGCGGACTGCTGATCCCGAACGGCGTCACGGGCACGCGCACGCGGCCGGGCCCCCGCACCGACGGGGACCCGGCCGCGCCTCCGTGGGCCCGGGCCGGGGCTCGCGGCGGGGCTCAGGCGGGGGCGAACAGGACCTTCGACGTCCCCGGGTCCGCCTCCGTCAGCCGGACCCTGATCCGGTCGCCCAGCGGCAGCGTCCCGGACGTGGCCTCGACCCGGCCGACCACCGCCGGTTCCTCCAGGTGGACCGTGCCGACCAGCGGCTCCCGCTCCTTGACGTCGATGACCGTCGCGTCGAAGACCTCCCCGACGTGATCTTTGAGGAGCGCCGCCTCCACCAGGTCCACGGACTCCCGTTCGGCGGAGTTCGCCAGCCGGGTGCCGTCCGCCATCTCCTTCGGCAGGTCCGCCAGCGCGGACACGGCCCACTGCGGGGGTTCGGCCCCCGCGGCCGCCGCCACGCACAGCTCGCCCGTGTACCGGTCGACGAGGCGGCGCAGCGGGGCGGTGCAGTGGGCGTACGGGGCCGCGACCGCCGCGTGCAGGAGGGGGTCCGGGGTCTCGCCGCCGGTGAAGACCGTGTACCCGGCGCCGCGCAGCAGGGCGGTGCACTCCTGGAGGAACGCCGCGTGGGCCGGGCGGTGCGGGTCGAGGGAGCGCACGAGCTCCGCGTACGGGACGTGGTGCGGCCACTCGATGCGCAGCGCCGCGGCGGCCCGGCGCAGCCGCCCGACCGCCCCGTCGGGGGCGCTCGGCAGGGTGCGCAGGATGCCCGTCCCGGCGGCGAGCATCAGCTCGGCCGCGGCCATGCCGGTCATGAGGGAGATCTGCGCGTTCCAGCCGTCGGCCGGGAGCGGAGCCCGGTAGGCCAGGCTGTACGAGCCCTCGTGCTCGACGATCTCCTGCTCGGGCACGTTCAGCGAGATCCCGCCGCGCTCCGTCTCCAGGGCTTCGCGCAGGGTCCCGATGTCCTTGAGCAGGGCCAGGGCCTCCTCGGCGGTGCCGGTGTCGATGGCCTTCTGGACCCCGTCGTAGTCCAGCTTGGCCCGGCTGCGCACGAGCGCGCGGCGGACGTCGGTGGTCTCCACCCGCCCCTCGGCGTCGAGGTCGAGCCGCCACAGCAGGGCCGGGCAGGTCTGGTCGGGCAGCAGGCTGGCCGCGCCCTCCGAGAGCACGGCCGGGTGCAGGGGGACCCTCTCGTCGGGGAAGTAGAGGGTGGTGACCCGGCGGTGGGCCTCGGCGTCGAGGGCGCCGCCGGGGGTGACGTAGGCGGCGACGTCGGCGATGGCGTAGTGCACGCGGTAGCCGCCGGAGGGGCGCCGGGCCAGGTGCATCGCCTGGTCCAGGTCGCGCGAGGCCGGCGGGTCGATGGTGAAGAGGGGGATGTCGGTGGCGTCGAAGGCGGGCAGGCGCGGTGCGCGCACCGCCTGTTCGGCCTCGGCGAGCACGGGCGCCGGGAACTCGTCGGGTACCTCCAGCTTCGTCCGCAGTTCACGCAGCGCGGCCCGCAGGGCAACCCCGTCTGCGCCGGTCATGATCATGTGACGGCGTGGCATGCACCGAGCCTATGGCTGGTGGGCCGGAGCGGCACGGCGAGCCGTTTACCCTGGGCTGGGGCCGCACCCCCGTCGCTGTGCCCGTCGAAGGAGAACCACCGTGCTCGTGCTGCTGCCGCCGTCCGAAGGAAAGGCCGCCGGCGGCTCCGGCGCACCGCTGAAGCCGGAGTCGCTGTCGCTGCCGGGGCTGGCCGCCGCGCGGGCGGCGGTGCTGGAGGAACTCGTCGAGCTGTGCGCGGGCGACGAGCTGAAGGCGCGGGAGGTCCTGGGCCTGAGCGAGGGCCTGCGGGGCGAGGTCGCGAAGAACGCGGAACTGCTCTCGGCGGTGGCGAGGCCGGCGGGGGAGATCTACACCGGAGTCCTGTACGACGCGCTGGGCCTGTCGACGCTGACCCCGGCCGCCGGGGCCGTGGCCGCGCGGTCCCTGCTGGTCTTCTCGGGCCTGTGGGGAGCGGTCCGGGTCACGGACCGCATCCCCTCCTACCGGTGCTCGATGGGGGTGAAGCTGCCGGGGCTGGGGGCGCTGGGCGCGTTCTGGCGCGAGCCGATGGCCTCGGTGCTGCCGGAGGCGGCCGGTGAGGGCCTGGTCCTGGACCTCCGGTCGGCCGCTTACGCCTCCGCGTGGAAGCCGAAGGGCGAGGTCGCGGGCCGGACGGCGACGGTCCGGGTGCTGCACTCGCAGCTGGTGGACGGTGTGGAGAAGCGGTCGGTGGTGAGCCACTTCAACAAGGCCACGAAGGGCCGCCTGATCCGCGAACTGCTCCTGGCGGGCGCGGGCCCCGCGTCCCCGGCGGAACTGGTGACGGCCCTGCGGGACCTGGGCTTCACGGTGGAGGCCGAGGCTCCGGCGAAGGCAGGCAAGGCGTGGGCGCTCGACGTGGTCGTGACCCAGATCCACTGAGGTGCCCTGCGGGGGCTGTCCCCTACCCGCCCTTCCACCGTTCCGGGGGGGGGGGGGGGGGCGGGGCGCGCCCCCCCCCCCCCCCCAAGACGACGAGGAGAAGGGCGAGGA
>NZ_JBHYVM010000047.1:19337-54957 GCF_042750105.1 Streptomyces sp. NPDC059443
CTCCCGGACCGGTTCAGCGTCCCCGGGGGCCCCCCCCCGCACCCCGCCCCACAACCGCGGGGGGGGCTGGATATAGCCGGCGTTTGAGGCGAATCCTGTACGGGGGAAGATCCGAAAGAGACGGGCTAGCGGCCCAGGGGCCAGGCGACGGCCGCGGGGGTGCGGTCGGCGGCGCCCGCGTAGGTGGCGCAGGCGTCCGTGAGGGTTTCCAGCAGGGTGAGGGGATCGGGGAGCGGATGCTCCATGCCCCGGAGCCAGGTCACCGCGAGGTCACCCGGCAGTGCGGCCGGCGGCACCAGGACGTAGCTGCCCCGGCAGTGCCAGCGCAGGCCCGGGTGTTCGTCCATCGTCTCGGGGTGGCAGTCCAGCTCGCAGGGCCACCACTCGTCCTCGTCTTCGGGGGTGCCCCGGGTCGCGGTGAAGAAGAGCATCCGCGCCTGGTCGTCCGTACCGGCGGACTCGGCGACGGGGCCGACGTCCACACCGGCCGCCAGCAGGCGGGCCAGTGCGTTGTGTCCGGCTTCCAACGGGACGTCCAGGACGTCGTGGACCATGCCGGTCGCGGTGATGAAGTTCGCCTGGGGCTCGTTGCGCGCCCAGCGTTCGACCTGGCCGCGGTCGGTGGTCGACTGGGTCTGCCAGGCGAAGGAGACGGGATGTCGGGCCGGCGTCGGACAGCCGATCCGGTCGCACGAACACCGGTAGCCGACGGGATGGGCGGCGGGGGCTATCGGCAGCCCGGCCGCGGCGACCGCCAGCAGCAGGGCCTCGCGTTCTTGTCCGGGGTCCCCGGCGACGGGTTTGGGCCTGAGGCGCAGCCATTGGGCGATCCTGCTCTGCTGGCCGCGTTTGACGCGGCCGGACTCAGACCCCATCTATCCCCTCACCTACACCGTTGCCCCGGCAGACCCTCACATGGTCCCACCATCCTGAGCGCCGGGTGACCGCGCCCTCCCACCGGGACTCCCACATAACCACAGAATTCGGCCATATGTTCTCGGCCATTGCACAGTCATGGGCTTTCGCACCAGAGCTCGGCTCGTCTTTCAGCCGTTCCGGAAACCACCCAATCAGTTCACTGCGCCGCCTCCCTTGAGGAGAGACGATTCTCTTCTCATCACCGTGAGGAGCCCTCGTTGCGCAGAGACGCCACACCCCGGCGCTACCTGATGTGCCCGCCCACGCACTTCAAGGTCACGTACTCCATCAACCCGTGGATGGATCCCACGAAACCGGTGGACCTGCCCCTCGCCCAGGCCCAGTGGGAGGACCTGAGGGACCGCTACCGGTCCCTCGGCCACACCGTCGAAACCCTCGTACCCGACCGCGCGCTGCCCGACATGGTCTTCGCGGCGAACGGAGCCCTCGTCGTCGACGGCCGGGTGCTGGGCGCGCGGTTCGCCTATCCGGAGCGGGCCCCCGAGGCGGAGATCCACCTCGACTGGTTCCGGAGCAACGGCTTCCAGGACGTCCACGAGCCGTCCCACATCAACGAGGGCGAAGGGGACTTCGCCGTCACCGCCTCCTACATCCTGGCCGGACGGGGCTTCCGCTCCAGTCCGCTCTCGCACGACGAGGCCCAGGAGTTCTTCGGCCGCCCGGTCATCGGACTCGACCTGGTCGACCCGCGCTACTACCACCTGGACACGGCGCTGTCCGTGCTCGACGGCGACGAGATCATGTACTACCCGGCCGCCTTCTCCGAGGGCAGCCGGGCCGTACTGCGCAGGCTCTTCCCCGACGCGCTGATCGCCGAGGCCCGCGACGCGGCGGCCCTCGGGCTCAACGCCGTCTCGGACGGCCGGCACGTGCTGCTCCCGCAGGCGGCCACCGGACTCCTCGATCCGCTGCGGGACCGCGGGTTCGAGCCGGTCCCGATGGATCTGGGGGAGCTACTCAAGGGCGGCGGCAGCGTGAAGTGCTGCACCCAGGAGCTGCGGCCGGCCTAGGCCTCCGGGGAGACCTCCGGCGAGGGCGGCGGCCACTCCTGGCCCCAGTCGGCGTCCCGCGCCGCCTTGTACAGGTCACCCTGGCGCTTGGTCACGTTGACCTTGGTCAGGGCCGGGGCGTCGGCGCCGCCCGGACCGCACAGTTCCAGCAGGACGAGCCCCTTCCGGATCTGCGGCCTGCGCGTGATCCGGGAGGCGGCCGGCCGCACCGGGAAGCGGGTCGCGGCCACGTAGCTGAACTTCTCGTCCTCGTACGCGAGGGAGCCGCCCTTGACCTTCCGGTGCAGGGAGGAGCGGCTGACCCGGGCCGAGAAGTGGCACCAGTCCTGACCGACCTCGATCGGGCAGGTCCCGTCGTGCGGGCACGGCGCCGCGATCCGCAGCCCGGCCTCGATCAGCTGGTCGCGGGCCTCGCGGATGCGCAGGTAGCCCTCCGGGGTGCCCGGTTCGACCAGCACCACGGCCTGCCCGGCGCGCGCCGCCTCGGCGACGACCGCGCGGCGGGCCTCCGGGGTCAGCTCGCCCAGGACGTACGAGACCGTCACCAGGTCCGCGTCGGGGAGCGCCAGCCCGGTCCCGATGACGGTCTGCCGCCACTCGGCGGCGCGCAGCGCCTCCGAGTGGGAGGCCGCCGCCAGCTCCTTGCCGAGGACCAGCGCCGGGTCCGCCCAGTCGAGCACCGTCGTCCCGCGCGGTCCGTCCCAGACGGCGTCCACCGCCCAGGCGGCGGCTCCGGTGCCGCCGCCGACGTCCACGTGCGTGCCGGGGGTCCACTCCGGGGCCGCCTCGGCGAGGCCGTCCAGGGCGGACCGTACGGCCTCGAAGGTGGCGGGCATCCGGTACGCCGCGTACGCCGCCACGTCCGAGCGGTTCCGCAGCACGGGCGCGTTGGTGGGGATCTGGCCGCGGTAGGTGGCCGTCAGCCGTTCTACGGCGGCCGTGGCCTGCTTGGGCGGGAGCCCGTCGAGCAGCCCGTTGAGGGCGGAGCGCAGGGTTTCGGCGGAGGTGGGGACGGAGGCGTTCACCCGCGAAGTTTACGGCGCGGCGCCGTAGCCGGGGGCCAGCCCCCGGACCCCCGCGCCTCAAACGCCGGCGGGGCTGGGTGGTGCGCCGGGGGCTGGATGGTGCGGCGGGGGCTGGATGGTGAGCCCGGGATCAGCCCGCCTGCGGCTCGGGCTTCCGCCATGGCCGGCACAGCACCAGGAAGCAGGCGACCGCCAGCAGGGAGCAGGTCAGCTGGACCAGCGCCATCGGTACCGCCGTGTTCTCCCCGGCGATCCCGACCAGCGGTGAGGCCACGGCCCCGACCAGGAAGGACGAGGTGCCCAGCAGCGCGGAGGCCGAGCCGGCCGCGTGCGGGGCGCGCATCAGGGCCTGCGCGTTGGTGTTCGGCAGCACCAGGCCCATCGCCGACATCAGCACGAACAGCCCGGCGCAGACCGGGAAGAGCCCGACCTCGCCGAAGGCGCCGGACGACATCAGCAGCAGGGCCGTCGAGGCCGACGTGATGATCGCGAGCCCGACGGCGAGGACCTTGTCCAGGCTGACCCGGCCGACCAGCAGCTTGCCGTTGATCTGACCGGCGACGATCAGGCCGACGGAGTTGACGCCGAACAGCAGGCTGAAGGTCTGGGGCGAAGCACCGTAGATCTCCTGCACGACGAACGGCGAGGCGGAGATGTACGAGAAGAGCACCGCGAAGGCGAACCCGCCGGCCAGGGTGTAGCCGGTGAAGACGCGGTCGGCGAAGAGCCCGCGCATGGTCAGCAGCGCGGCGCCGACGCCGCCGGTCTGGCGCCGTTCGGGGGGCAGCGTCTCGCCGAGCCCGCGCCAGACCATGAGGGTCAGGACGATGCCGACGACGGTCAGGACGGCGAAGACCCCGCGCCAGTCGGCGAAGCGCAGCACCTGGCCGCCGATGAGCGGGGCGATGATCGGGGCCACCCCGGATATGAGCATCAGCGTGGAGAAGAACCGGGCCATCTCGACCCCGTCGTACAGGTCGCGTACGACGGCTCGCGCGATCACGATCGCGGCGGCGCCGGCCAGGCCCTGGAGCAGCCGGAAGCCGATGAGGAGTTCGGCGGTCGGGGCGAAGGCGCAGATCGCGGTGGCGAGCACGTAGACGACCATGCCGATGAGCAGGGGCCGGCGACGGCCCCACTTGTCGCTCATCGGGCCGATGACCAGCTGGCCCAGCGCCATGCCGGCGAGGCAGGCGGTGAGGGTGAGCTGGACGGTGGCGGCCGGGCTGTTCAGTGCGGTGGTCACCGCCGGCAGTGCCGGCAGGTACATGTCCATGGACAGCGGGGGGAGCGCGGTGAGCCCGCCGAGGATGAAGGTGACGAGCAGCCCGGTCCGGCGGGCCGCCTTCAGGGGGTCGGTGGTGCTGTTGCTGCTGGTGGGGGAGGGGGTTGCGGGCGACGACTCCTGCGAGGGAGCTGTCGCTGGGCCTCTCTCCGACATGGGAAACTCCAGTCTTCTTATAGCTTCTTCACACCCCCTGATGAGCCCATGCTCTCAGCAATCGGAACGTCCCGGGGCCGATGTCCCTTCTGACGTAATCTGCGGCCCCATGAACGCACGTGTGAACAAGACCGCCGTAGTGACCGGAGCCGGCTCGGGAATCGGCCGTTCCGTGGCCCTCGCCCTCGCCGCCGCCGGATGGTCGGTGGCCGTGGCCGGCCGCCGGAACGGGCCACTGGAAGAGACCGCCGCGGCGGCCGGGGCCGCGGGCGCCGCGGGCGACGTGCTGTGCGTACGGGCCGACGTGAGCGACCCGGACGACGTGACGGCACTCTTCGAGACGGTGCGCGAGCGCTACGGGCGGCTCGACCTGCTCTTCAACAACGCGGGCACCTTCGGCCCGGCCGGCGTCCCGCTGGAGGACATCACCTACGAGGCCTGGCGCTCGGTGGTCGACGTCAACCTCACCGGGTCCTTCCTCTGCGCGCAGGCGGCCTTCCGGGTGATGAAGGCACAGGACCCGCAGGGCGGCCGCATCATCAACAACGGCTCCATCTCCGCGCACGTGCCGCGGCCCCACTCGATCGCCTACACCGCGACCAAGCACGCCATGACCGGCCTGACCAAGTCCCTCTCCCTGGACGGGCGCCCGTACCGGATCGCGTGCGGACAGATCGACATCGGCAACGCGGCCACCGAGATGACCGAGCGGATGCAGACCGGGATCCTCCAGGCCAACGGCCAGCTCGCCGTGGAGCCCGTGATGGACGCGGCCGACGTGGCGCGCACGGTGCTGCACATGGCGGAGCTGCCGCTGGAGGCGAACGTGCAGTTCGCGACGGTGATGGCGAGCGCGATGCCGTACATCGGGCGCGGCTGACGGATCGGGCTCCGACCCGGGAATGCGGGGCCCGGGGCGGGAGTTGAGCCGATCATGACTGACGTACTGCAGTACACCGCCTTCTCCCAGGACCCCGCGTACGGCAACCCGGCCGGGGTCGTGCTCGACGCGGCCGGGCTCGACGACGACGCCATGCTGAAGATCGCCGCCGACCTCGGCCACAGCGAGACGGCCTTCCTCACCGCCCCGCCCGAGGATCTCGGCGGCGAGGACGGCCGGGCCTTCACCGTGCGGTACTTCAGCCCGAAGGCCGAGGTCCCCTTCTGCGGGCACGCCACGGTGGCCACCGCCGTGGCCCTGGGCGAGCGGATCGGCCCCGGCGAGCTGGTCTTCGCCACCCGCGCGGGCACGGTGCCGGTCTCGGTGACCCGGGAGGGCGAAGGCCTGCGGGCCACCCTGACCAGCGTCGAGCCGCACACCGAGGACCTGGACCCGGCCGACCTCGCCGAGGCGCTGGCCGCGCTCGACTGGCCCGCCACCGACCTGGACCCGGAGTTCCCGCCGCGGATCGCCTACGCCGGAGCCCGCCACCTGGTGCTCGGCGCCGCCACCCGGGCCCGGCTCGCGGACCTGGCGTACGACTTCGCCCGGCTGGAGGCGCTGATGCGGCGCCTCGACCTCACCACCGTCCAGCTCGTGCACCGGGCGGGCCCGGCGGAGTTCCACGTACGCAACCCCTTCCCGCCCGGCGGGGTCGTCGAGGACCCGGCGACCGGCGCCGCCGCGGCCGCCTTCGGGGCGTACGCGCGCGAGCTCGGCCTGGTCCCGGCCGACTCCGTGCTCACCCTCCACCAGGGCGCGGACATGGGCCGCCCCAGCCTGCTGACGGTGGAACTCCGCTCCGGCGACCCCCGGGTCCGGGTGGGCGGCGCGGGAGCCAGGATCTCCTGATGCGGATCGCGGTCCACGAGGCCCGGACCCTGCCCGCCGGGCTCGCCGCGCAGGTGGCGGCCCTGGAGGCGCAGGCCTGGCCGGGCGCGTCCGCCGGGCACGACCCGGCGCTGCACCCGAAGGCGGTGCTGCTGCTGGACGAGGCCGGAACGGTGGTCGCCTCGCTGGCGCTGCTCCACAAGCCGGTCCAGCTCGCGGGCGGCCGTACGTACCGCGCGGCCGGGCTGAGCGGGGTGGTGACACGGGCCGACGTACGGGGCCGCGGCCACGGGGCCCGGCTGGTGGCGGCGGCCCGCGCCGAGCTGGCCGCCGATCCGGCGGTGGACCTGGCGCTGTTCAGCTGCGACCGGGACCTCGTCCCGTTCTACCGGGCCGCCGGCTTCGAGGCCCTGCCCGGCACGGTCCTCGTCGGCGGCACCCCGGGGGACCCGCTCGCCACGGACGCCCCGGGGTTCGACAAGACCGTCATGGCCGCCTTCTTCGCGGGAGCCGGAGACCATGAAGGAGCCGGGGACGACGAAGGCCGTACGGACCAGGTCCGTACGGCCTTCACCGGCATCCGCGTCCCGCTCTACCCGGGGACGGTCGACCGGCTCTGGTGAGAGAGCGCGCCGCTCAGGAGCGGCCGGCCTCGGCGTTGGCCCCGGCCTCCACCTTGGCCGGCTCCGCCTTGGCCCGCTTGACCAGCGAGGGGGCCAGGAAGATGAGGAGCACCGGGATCAGGTACAGCGCCCACACCGAGAGCTGGAGCACCGTCGGGTCCGGCTGGAAGTTGAGGGTGCCCTTCAGCAGGGTCCCGTACCAGCTGTCCGGCGGGATCGTCTCGCTGATGTCGAAGGCCTTGTTCGCCAGCCCCGGCAGGAAGTTCGCCTCCTGGAGGTCGTGCACGCCGTACGCGAGCACGCCCGCGGCGACCACGACCAGCATGCCGCCGGTCCACGTGAAGAACTTCGACAGGTTGATCTTCAGGGCGCCCCGGTAGAACAGCCAGCCCAGCAGGACCGAAGATCCGATGCCGAGCAGTACGCCGATCAGCGGGCCCGCGCCGTCACCGGCCGCGTGCACCGAGCGCCACACGAACAGCGAGGTCTCCAGGCCCTCCCGGCCGACGGCAAGGAACGCCGTGCTCACCAGCGCGCCGGTGCCCATCGCGAGCGCCGCGTCGAGCTTGCCCTGGAGTTCGGACTTCAGGTGCCGCGCGGTGCGCTTCATCCAGAAGACCATCCAGGTCACCAGGGCGACCGAGAGGACCGACAGGGAGCCGCCGATGGCCTCCTGGGCCTTGAAGGACAGCTCCTGCGTACCGAATTCGAGGCCCGCGCCGAAGGCCAGGGACACGGCGGCGGCCAGGCCGACGCCCAGCCACAGCGGCGCCAGCCTGTTCTTGTTGCCGGTCTTCACCAGGTACGCGATGAGGATGCAGACGACGAGGCTGGCTTCCAGCCCCTCGCGCAGACCGATCAGATAGTTGCTGAACACGTTCGTTCCTCCCCGTCCCTACGCGAACAGCGTCCGGCCCCACCAGTCGTCCTTGTCACGGACGCCCGGCGGGACGGCGAAGACGGCCGAACCCACGTGCTGGATGTATTCGTTGAGCGCGTCGTTCTTGGCCAGGTTCCGCTGGATCGGGATGAAGGCCTTGCGGACGTCGCGCTGGTAGGCGAGGAAGAACAGGCCGGCGTCGAGGCGGCCCAGTCCGTCCGTGCCGTCGGTGAAGGAGTAGCCGCGGCGCAGGATCGTCGCGCCGTCGTTGCTGTCCGGGTGCGCGAGGCGGACGTGCGCCTCGGGCTTCATCGCCTTCAGGAACGGCTCGTCGCGCTCCTTGGACTTGCCGACCGGGGCACCCTCGCCCTTGTCGCGGCCGAAGATGTCCTCCTGCTCCCGCAGGGCGGTACGGTCCCAGGCCTCGATGCGCATCCGGATGCGGCGGGCGACCAGGTACGAGCCGCCGGTCATCCAGGCGCTGCCGTCGTTCGCGCCGACCCACACGTGCTTGTCCAGCGCCGCGTTGTCGGTGCCCGAGATGTTCCGGGTGCCGTCCTTGAAGCCCATCATGTTGCGCGGGGTCTGCGCCTCGGGCGTCGTGGACGAGGTCTTGCCGAAGCCGAGCTGCGACCAGCGCACGGTGGTCTTGCCGAAGCCGATGCGGGCGAGCTGGCGGATCGCGTGCACGGCGACCTGCGGGTCGTCGGCGCAGGCCTGGACGCAGAGGTCGCCGCCGGAGCGGGCCGGGTCCAGGTTGTCGTGGCGGAACAGCTCCAGGTCGACAAGTGCGTCGGGGCGCTTGCCCTCCAGGCCGAAGCGGTCCTTGGCGAACAGGCCGGGCCCGAAGCCGATGGTCAGGGTGAGGCGGGAGGCCTTCAGGCCCAGCGCCTCGCCCGTGTCGTCCGGCGGGGCCTCCGGGAGGCCGCCGTAGCCGCCCTCGCCGACCGGCTGCCCGGCCGTCATCAGCCGGGCCGCCTCGGTCCAGTCCTTGAGGAGCTTGATCAGCTCGTCGCGGTTCTTCGTCGTCACGTCGAAGGCCGCGAAGTGCAGGCGGTCCTGGACGGCGCTCGCGATACCGGCCTGGTGCTCGCCGTGGAACGGCACGGCCGCCCCGGCGGAGGCCGCCGACGCCATGTCCGGCCCCGACTTGAAGGCCGCGACCGCGCCGCCGGCCGCGGCGGCGCCGAGCGCGAGCCCGGCCCCGCCCCAGCCGAGTACGGAACGCCGCGAGGGCGCGGTCGTCGTCGCCTCGGCCACGGCCGCGGTCTCCGTCGTGGGCTCGGTGGCCTCGCCGCCGGGCACCGACACTGATTCAGTCATTCCGGGTCTCCCGCCCTGATCCGCTGCTCGTTACCGGAATTACTTCGCCGCCGCGGCGGCCAGCTTCGAGAGCGGCTCGCCCAGCGCGGTCACGGCGTCCGAGAGCTCCTTGCGCTCCGGGGCGCCGACCTTGTCGTAGGAGATGAAGTCGGTGGAGTTCTTGTCCGCGCGGTACTTGTCCAGCACCGTGTTCAGCGCCGCGAACTGGGTGTCCAGCTGCTTGACCAGCTCCGGGTCGTTCTTCGAGACGACCGGCTTGAGCAGCTCGTACGCCTTCTCGGCGCCCTCGACGTTGCCCTTGAGGTCGACCAGGTCGGTGTGGCTGTAGCGCTCTTCCTCACCCGTCACCTTGTTGGCGGAGACCTCGTCCAGCAGCTCCTTGGCGCCGTTGGCCATCGAGGTGGGGGTGATCTCCGCCTGGCCGACCCGCTTCGTCCAGTCGGTGACGTCGGTCATCAGCTGGTCGGCGAGCTTCTTCTCGGCGTCGCCGATCGTGTTGTCGGTCCACAGCGCCTTCTCCAGGCGGTGCCAGCCGGTCCACTCCTGGCCGGCCTCCACGCCGTCCACGCGGGCGTCGGTCTTCGGGTCGATGTCACCGAAGGACTCGGCGACCGGCTCGGTGCGCTCCCAGCCGATGCGCGAGGGGGCGTACGCCTTCTTCGCGCCCTCGATGTCGCCGGCCTTGATCGCGTCCACGAAGGCCTTGGTGGTGGGGAGGGACTCGTCGGCCTGCTCCTGCACGTACTTGCGGTACGCGGCGACCGCGGCGTCCAGCTCGGGGCTGCGCTTCTCGGCGGCGCCCTTGCCGGTGGCCTTGACCTGCTGGCGGATGCCGTCGCCCTTCATGCCGGGCTTGCAGGCGATCTCGTAGTCGCCGGCCTTGATCTCGGCGGTGATGGTGGCCTGGGTGCCGGGGCCGATGTTCTCGCGCTCGGCGACGATGCGGTCGTCGGGGAAGAGGACGTAGAGCTCGGTGACCTTCTCGCCCTTGTTCGCGACCTCGAACTGCACCTTGCCCGCGGGGAACTCCTTGGTGGAGACCTCGCAGGAGGTGTCGGTGGCCTTCACGCGGATGACGCCGTTGCCGGACGCGTCGCTCTTCTGGGAGCAGCCGGTGACCGCGGCGATGGCGGCCACTACGGCGGCCGCAGTGACGACGGTGAGGCGGGCGGGGCGCATGAGGGCTCCTGGCAGTCTGGCGTTCGGCAGACGACCGCCCCGATCAGGTGGGGGCGGCCGGTGAGGCGGACCTAACTTAACCGAGGCTTACCTCACCTATACCCGCTCGTCCAGTGATTCAGCCCACACCTTCCGCCGTCGGACACGGGGCCGTCACGGACGTCTCATGCACAGGTCATGGTCGAGTCAAGGGGGAGTCAAGCCCGGGTGATCGTTCCGCTCTGCGGAATGGTTGCCTCCGGCAGCGATCGCCGGTGCGGGGGCCCGGCCGGGGCTCGTTCGGGGGCCGGTTCGTCCCGCACGGGGACCACCAGCGGCGCCCCGGTGCGCGGGTGCGGGAGCACCTCCACCGGCTGCCGGTAGACCCGGCTCAGCAGCTCGTCCCCGAACACCTCGCCGGGAGGTCCGCCGGCCGCGATCCGGCCGTCGTGCAGCACCGCGACCCGGTCCGCGTACGCCGCCGCCAGCCCCAGGTCGTGCAGGACCACGACGACCCCGTCACCGGCCGCCGCCCGTTCGCGGCAGATCCGCAGCACCAGCTCCTGGTGGCGCAGGTCCAGCGCCGCCGTCGGCTCGTCGAGCAGCAGCAGCGGGGCCCGCTGGGCCAGTACGCGGGCCAGCGCGACCCGGGCCCGCTCGCCGCCCGAAAGCGCCGAGAAGGGGCGGGCCGCGAAGCCCGAGACCTCGGTGGCGGCCATGGCGGAGGCCACCGCCTCCTCGTCGGCCCCGGCCAGCGGGGTGCCCGCCCAGGGGGCGCGGCCCATCCGGACCACGTCCTCCACCGGGAAGGGGAAGGACAGCGCGGCCGACTGGGGGAGCACCGCCCGGCGCAGGGCCAGATCCGGGGCCGGCCAGTCGGCCACCGGGCGCCCGTCGATCCGTACCGCCCCGGAGGCGGCCGGCAGGTCCGCCGACAGCGCGGCGAGCAGGGTGGACTTGCCCGCGCCGTTCGGCCCGACCAGGGCCAGTACCTCACCGGCCCGCACGGTCAGCCCGATCCCGGCGAGCACCTCGCGCCGCCCGAGCCGTACGTGCAGGTCCACGGCCTCGGCGAGCACGGCCCCGGGGGCGGGACGGGCCGGGACGGACCGCTTGTTCCTGCGGAGTGCGGCGAACAGGACGCTCACGCCCAGCCCCCTTGCTTGCGGCGGGTGCGGCGCAGCAGCCAGAAGAAGAACGGGCTGCCGAGCAGGGCGGTCAGCACACCGAGCGGCAGCTCGGCGGGCTGGGCGAGGGTGCGCGCGGCCAGGTCGCCCGCGACCAGCACCACGGCTCCGGCGAGCGCGCTGCCGGGCACCAGGAAGCGGTGGCCGGGGCCGTTGGCCATGCGCAGCAGGTGCGGGACGAGGAGCCCGACGAAGGTGATGATCCCGGCCACGGCGACGGCGGCCGCAGTGAGCAGCGCCACGACGAGGATCAGCGCGAACCGCAGCCGTTCCACGTCCACGCCGAGGTGGCGGGCGGGACGCTCGCCGAGGGCCAGGAGGTCCAGCTTGCGGGCGTAGAAGGGGGCGGTCAGCAGTCCGGCGAGGGCGCAGGGCAGGACGGCGAGCACCTTGGGCCAGGTGGCCTGGGCGAGGGAGCCGAGCTGCCAGAAGGTGATCTGGTTGACCTGGCCGCTGTCCGCGAAGAAGACGAACAGGCCGATCAGGGCGCCGGCGAAGGCGTTGACGGCGATGCCGGTGAGGATGAGGGTGACGACCTCCGTCCGGCCGCCGTCGCGGGACAGCAGGTAGACGGCGCCGACGGTGACGAGCCCGGCGGCGAACGCGCAGGCGGTGACGGTCCAGTTGCCGAGGAAGGACAGCCCGAGTCCGATCGCGGCGACCGCGCCGACGGCGGCGCCCGCCGAGATCCCGATGACCCCGGGTTCGGCGAGGGGGTTGCCGAACACCCCCTGCATCAGGGCGCCGGCGCACCCGAGGCTCGCCCCGACGAGCAGCGCGAGCACCACGCGGGGCAGCCGTACGTTCCACAGCACGCTCTCCCCGACCCGATCGAGGGCGGCGCCCCCGAGCCCGAGGCGGTGCTGCACGGACCCGACCACGTCCCCGAGCGGGATCTCGTAGGCCCCGAGCCCGGCGGACACGAGTGCGAGCAGCACGAGGGCGGCGACGAGCCCGCCGGTGAGCAGGACGGGGGTCCGCCGGCGCGCGGGGGCCGGGGGCCGGGGCGGATCCCCGGGGTCCTTCGGCCCGGCCGTCGGTGGCCGGTCGTAAGAGGTCGTCACGTCAGGAGGCCTTGCCGTAGAGCTGGTTGATCAGGGAGGTCAGCACCTGGTCGGTGCGCGGGCCGTAGTTCAGCAGGACCCCGTCGTCGATGCTGATCACCCGCCGGTCCATCCCGGCCGGGGTCTGCGCGACGCCCGGGATCTTCACCAGGCCGTCCACCCCGCCCACGGACTCCAGGCCCTTGGACATGACCAGGATCGCGTCGGGTGCGGCGGCCGCCAGGGCCTCGCTGGTGATCGGGGTGAAGTCCTTGCCGAGCCCCGACTCCGGGCCGGTGTCCACCGCGCCGGCCGCGTCCAGCAGGGAGCCCGCACCGGAGTCGGAACCGCCCATCAGGTACACGGAGGCGGTGCCGCGCAGGTAGAGGAAGGCCACGCGCGGCTTCTTCCCCGAGTGGCCCGGGGCCGGCAGGCCCTTGCGGGCGGCGGCGATACGCTCGGCGGTGCGCTGGCCCAGCCGGGTCCCGGCGTCCTTGACGCCCAGCGCGGCGGCGACCGCGTCGGTCCGCTTCGCCACGTCGTCCAGGGACTTGGCCGGGGCGACCACGAGCAGCGGGATCCCCGCGTCGCGGATCTGCCGGATCGCCTCGGCGGGTCCGGAAGTGGTCTCGGCCAGGACCAGGGTCGGGCGCAGCGACAGCACGCTCTCGGCGGAGACCTCGTGGCCCCGCGTCACCACCGGGAGGTCCGCGGCCTGTTCGAAGGTGGCGGTGATGTCCCGGGCGACGACCTTGGGGCCGAGTCCGAGGGTGTACACGATCTCGTTGAGGCTGCCGGTCAGCGGGACCACCCGGTCGGCGGAGGCGACGGTGACCCGGGTGCCGTCGGCCGAGGTCACGGTCGCCGGGAGGGCGGGTACCGGCGTCCCGTCGAGCGGTTCCACCCGGTCCGGGACGGCGGCCGCGGCTCCGGCTCCTGCTCCTGTCGTGCGGGCGGGGGAGGCCGTACCTCCGCAGGCCGTCACGCCGAGCACCAGGACCAGGGAGGTCAGGGCAACGGCGAGGCCGGGCAAGCGGGTTGACGCGGCGGGCGTAGGCACGAAGGCACCGTCCTGATCGTCCGACTGGGGGGTTCGAGATTCCGGGGCCGGGGGGTTTCACACCCGGCCGGATGTAGCTTAGGTTAGCCTAACCTCGCTTGCTAGACCCCGGAGGGGACAATCATGTCCGCAAGACCCACCCGTGCGTCCGCGGTCGCCCCCGTCGCCCTGCTGGCGACCCTGGCGGCCCTGTTGGGAGCCCTGCTCCCGGCGACCGCCGCCCAGGCGGCGGGCCGCACCGTGGAGGGCGGCCGGCTGGACTGGGGCATCAAGTCCTCCTTCCAGAGTTACGTCACCGGCCCGGTGGCGAAAGGTGGTTTCAAGCTGAAGGGCGGCGCCGCCACCGTCGGCGGCAGCCTGTTCCGCTTCCACTCGGCGACCGGCTCCTACGACCCGGACAGCGGCTCCCTGGAAGCCTCCTTCAGCGGCGGCGTCGCCTTCCAGGGCCACCAGAAGCCCGACGGCGCGTACGAGCTGGACCTCAGCGTCAGCCGCCCCACCGTCAAGATCAGCGGTGGCGGCGGCACCCTCTACGTGGACGTCTCCAGCAAGGCCAAGGACAGCGGCGAGGTCACCACCGCCTCCCAAGTGCCCTTCGCCACGCTGGGCCTGAGCGGGGTGAACATGAAGGGCGGCGGCAGCCCCATCGCCCTCACCAACATCCCGGCCACCCTCACGGACCAGGGCGCCAAGGCCTTCGCCGGCTACTACGCGGCCGGCGCCCAGCTCGACCCGCTCTCCCTCTCCGCCGACGTCAAGCCCGCCGCGGCCGCAGCGGACGCCGGACAGCCCGCGACGCGGACCCCGGCCGCCGAGTCGCCGGGGGCCTCCCAGGCGCCGCAGGGCGCCGGGGCGTTCGCCGACGCCGCCGTGGACTGGGGAGTGCGGCGCACCTTCCGCGAGTACGTCTCCGGTTCCGTCGGCCAGGGCAAGTGGGACCTCGCCGAAGGCGCGCAGGACGGCGGAGCACTGTTCCGCTTCCCGCAGGGCAAGGGCGCCTACGACTCCGCGCACGGCACCCTCGACGCGGCCTTCGCCGGATCCGTCCACTTCACCGGAGCCCATCTCGACCTGAAGCTCGGCAAGGTGAGCGTCAAGGTGGAGAACGGCAAGGGCGTCCTCTCCGCCGATGTCACCACCGGTGGGCAGGACACCAGGAACGTGGTCCCGCTCGTCGAGTTCGACGCCAAGGGCCTCAAGGCCGAGGGCGGCCTGGCCACCCTCACCGAAGCCCCGGCCACCCTCACCGAGGGCGGAGCCCAGGCCTTCAACTCCATGTACAAACCCGGCACCGAGATGGATCCCGTCTCGCTCTCCGTCGCCCTCGACGCCGCCGCGAAGCTCCCGGCCCTGCCGAACCTCGGCTCCACGGCCACCCCCGCCGCCCCGACCCCGACCCCGACTCCGGCTCCGGCCGCCGCCGCGAAGGCGGAGGGGACCTCGGAGACCGGCCTGTACGCCGCCCTCGCGGTGGCCGTACTGGTCCTGGCCGGCGGAGCCGCCTTCCTGCTGGTGCGCAAGCGCCGTACGGAGGCCGCCGCGACCGCCGGGTCCGCCGGGTCCGCCGGGTCCGAACCGCAGGACTGACGCACCCCCCTTCCTTCCCCGCCCCTCTCAGGAGACCTCTGACATGTCGTCCACCCGCCGCCCGGTCGCCATCGCGGCCGCCCTCGCCACCGCCGCCGCAGCGGCGATGGGCGCCACCGCGTTCGTCCTGCCCGCCAGCGCCAGAGCCAGCGTCTCGGCAGAGGTATCCGCGCCGATCCCGATCATCGGCGGCACCCTCGACTGGGGCGTCCTGGAGAGCTACCGCACCTACGTCACCGCCGCCGCCAAGGGCGAGATCACCGTTGCCGACGGCGCCGTGAAGACCGACAAGGGCTTCCAGTTCGGTGAGGCCACCGGCCAGTACGACCCGGCCAACGGCCACGTCGTGACCGCCGCCTTCAAGGGCAGCGTCACCTTCAAGTCCGCCGCGCACGGCTTCGAGGTGAAGCTGGCGAACCCGCGCATCGACTCGGGCAAGAAGACGCTCGTCATCGACGTCACCCGCGACGGCAAGCTCACCGCGGACGTCCCCTTCGCGAACGTGGCCTTCGGCCAGGGGCCGATGACCAACCTGGTCACCACCCTGACCGCCGAGGCCGGCAAGCTGCTCGGCTCCGACACCTACGCGGGCAAGACCGGCGACCCGCTGACGGCCGTACTGAAGTTCCCGGCGGCGCCCTCCCCGAATCCGTCCGCCACCCCGACCCCGCCCCCGACCCCGTCGGCCACTCCCTCGAAGCCGTCGGCCACCCCCTCGGCCCCCGCGAGCTCCTCCCCGGCCGCCGGCGGCCCGCAGCAGATCCTGAGCGGCAAGCTGGGCTGGGGCATCAAGGAGTCCTTCCGCAAGTACGTCCAGGGCGCGGGCGGCACCGTCACCCCGGCGAACGGCGCGGTCGCCAACGGCGACAGCTTCGCCTTCGGCGGCGGCAAGGGCACCCTCGACACCAAGGCGCTGAAGCTCAACGCCTCCTTCGCGGGCAGCCTGCGCTTCCAGTACGCGGGCCACGGGATCGACATGACCTTCGGCAACGTCCGCATCAATGCCGAGGGAGCCAAGGGCACGCTGGTCCTGGACGTGAAGACGGCGGCCGGCGCCAAGCAGGACGTCCCCTTCGCCACGCTCGACCTGTCGAAGGTCGAGTACAAGACCAAGGGCGGGCTGCTGGCCCTGAACGCCGTGCGTACGGCGCTCACCGCCGAAGGCGCCGCGGCCTTCGCCAACGACACCACCGGTTCCATGTACAAGGCCGGCGACCGGGTGGACGACGTCAACCTGACCGTCTCCGTCGACAAGGACGCCGCTCTGCCGACCACCGCGCCGACGGCGGCCCCCACCGCCACCACCCCCGCACCCGCCGGCGGCACCGGCGGGAGCGTCGGCGGCAACCTCGCCTCCACCGGCGCCGAGATCCCGGCCGGCACCCTGCTCGGCGCCTCCGGGGCCATCGTGGCCACCGGTGCCGGAGCGGTGTACCTCGCACGCAGGCGGCGTATGGCCCAGGACTGACCCGTGCTTCAATGCCCGCGTGAACGATCTCGACGTCCTGAGGGTCTTCTGCGCGGGTGACGGCAGCCACGGCAACCTGCTCGGCGTCGTACGCGACGGCCGGACCTGCCCCGACGACGAGTCCCGGCAGGCACTGGCCGCCGAACTCGGCTACAGCGAGACGGTGTTCGTGGACGACCCCGAGCGCGGGGTCGTCGACATCCGCACCCCCGGCACCCGGATGTCCTTCGCCGGGCACCCGCTGGTCGGGGTCGCCTGGCTGCTCGACATCGAGGAGCTCCAGCCGCCCGTGGGCGCCGTATGGGCGCGCGACGACGGGGAGTTCACCTGGATCACCGCCCGCCCCGAGTGGGTCGAGGGCAAGCGCACCGAGCAGTACGCCACCGCCGCCGAGGTGGAGGCGCTGCCCGCCCCGCCGCCGGGCGAGGGCTGGCTGTACGCCTGGGCGTGGGAGGACGAGGCCGCGGGCCGGATCCGGGCCCGCGGCTTCCCCCGCCGCCCCGATGGGGTGATCGCCGAGGACGAGGCCACCGGCTCGGCGGCGATCGTGCTGACGGCCGAGCTGAACCGGGCCCTGAACATCACCCAGGGCGCGGGCTCCCAGATCCTCACCGCCCCCGGCCCGGACGGCACCGTGGAGATCGGCGGCCGCGTCCGCTTCGACCCGGGCGCCAACTGAGTACGCCGGCGCGCGCGGTTGAGTACGCGCACTCTGAGGCCGGGGCGCCGCGGGGTGCTGAGGTGGAGCCATGAACACGACCCCGGCCCCGGCCCCGCTCTCGCCTCAGGCCCCGGCCTCGCCCCCGACCCCGGTTTCCCAGGGCCCCGCCGACACCCGGCAGCAGTGGCTGCTGGTGCCCGCGCTCTTCTCGGCGCTGGCCGTGGCGGCCGGGGCTTACGGCTACGAGACCTCGTACCTGCCCGAAGCGCCGCTCTGGCTCTCGCTCCCGTACCTGCTCCCGCTGGGCCTGGTGGCCGCGACGTGGCGCCGGCCGCGGACGGCGGACCAGCGCATGAACCGCATCGTCACGGGCGTCTTCGGCTGCGCGTCCGCCCTCCTCTACGCGAAGGCCGCCCAGGTCGCCCTGATGGCCATCGGCATCGCCGTGTGGCTGGTCCAGGGCGACTGAGTACGCCGGCGGTCCCCACTGAGTAGGACCGCCCTGCCGGAGCGGCGTCCCGGGTGCTGCACTGGGCCCATGGACACGATCACGAGCCCGGCCGCACCGCGGAGCCCGGCAGCCCGGTACCGCTGGCTGGAGCCCGCCCCCTTCTCGCTGCTCATCCCGGCGCTGGGGTGGTACGACCACGTGCAAGGCCGTGCCGATGTGCCCCCCTGGATCTATCTGCCCGCACTGGTCTTCGCGGTGGCCGCGTGGTTCGGCCGCGACCGGCCGCAGCGCATCGGCCTCGGGGTCATCGGCTGCGTGCTCGCCTGGCGCGCCACCGACGCGTTCATGACGGTCGGACTCTTCGCCTGGGCGCTGCACGGGGTCGACTGACGCGCAATCCACGCATCGCCGCAGGCGGCCGCGCGGCTGCACGACTACGCGCTCATCGGGAACTGCTCGCCCAGCTCCCGGAACACCGAGCCGTTGAAGTCGAAGGCGCGCTTGCACTCGTCGATGATGCGCTGCTTCTCCAGGTCGTCCGCGGCGATCGCGTCCAGCAGCTCGCGGTAAGTCCGCTTGAAGGCGGCCGGGTTGGAGATGCCGGCGAAGACGTAGAAGCGGACGCCGTCCCCCTTGCGCTCGAAGCCCCACGTCCGCTCCGCCTTGTCGCGGATGATCTGGCCGCCGGAAAGGTCGCCCAGGTAACGGGTGTAGTGGTGGGCGACGTACCCGCCCGGCCAGGAGGCCGCGCACTCGGCGACGCGGGCCGCGTACGCCTCGGTGGAGGGCAGCGCCACCAGCGTCTCGCGCCACCCCGGACCCCGCAGGTGGGCGAGGTCGCGCTCGATCTCGGCCACGCGCATCAGCTCGGGCTGGATGAACGGTCCTGCGACCGCGTCGTCCTTGAGGGCCTCGGCGGCGTCCTCCAGGGCCCGGTACACGAACCACAGCTGCTCGGTGTAGCGGGTGTAGGCGTCGACTCCGAGCCGGCCGCCGAGCAGGTCGCTCATGAAGGTGGAGGTCTCTGCCTCGGTGTGCTGCTCGTGCGAGGCGACACGGATGACGGTGGAGAAGGCGTCCAAGGCGGACCTCCGAGAAATCGGAAGAAAAGGAAAGGGGGACACGGGCGCGACGGCCTTGCCGCCACGCCCGATCCTCCTACTTAGGCTTGCCTAAGTCAATGTGTTCCCGACGCCCTGTCGGTAAAACCTCCGCGAGGTGACTTCTTCGTCAGGGGAGCGTCAGGATCTCCGCCCCGGTGTCCGTGACCACCAGCGTGTGCTCGAACTGCGCGGTGCGCTTGCGGTCCTTCGTGACGACCGTCCAGCCGTCCTCCCACATGTCGTACTCGTGGGTGCCCAGGGTCAGCATCGGCTCGATGGTGAAGGTCATCCCGGGCTCGATGACGGTGGTGGCGTGCGGGCTGTCGTAGTGCGGGACGATCAGGCCGGAGTGGAAGGACGAGTTGATCCCGTGGCCGGTGAAGTCCCGGACCACGCCGTAGCCGAAGCGCTTCGCGTACGACTCGATGACCCGGCCGATGATGTTGATCTGGCGGCCCGGCCGGACGGCCTTGATGGCGCGGTTCAGGGCCTCGCGGGTGCGCTCCACGAGCAGCCGCGACTCCTCGTCCACATCGCCGCACAGGTACGTGGCGTTGTTGTCTCCGTGCACCCCGCCGATGTACGCGGTCACGTCGAGGTTCACGATGTCGCCGTCCCGCAGGACGGTCGAGTCGGGGATCCCGTGACAGATGACCTCGTTGAGCGAGGAGCACAGGGACTTGGGGAAGCCGCGGTAGCCCAGCGTGGAGGGGTAGGCGCCGTGATCGCACATGTATTCGTGGGCGACCCGGTCCAGCTCGTCGGTGGTCACCCCCGGCGCGATCAGCTTGGCGGCCTCTTCCATCGCCTGGGCGGCGATCCGGCCGGCGATGCGCATGGCCTCGATGGTCTCGGGCGTCTGCACCTCCGGTCCGGTGTACGGAGTGGGCGCGGGCTTGCCCACGTACTCGGGACGGCGGATGTTTCCGGGAACGGAACGGACGGGGGTGAGCTCGCCTGGTACGAGCAGCGACTGGCCAGACATACAAGCGAGTGTATCGAGCGGGTATGGGGCAGCATGGCGACAGAGAGAGGAGCCCGACGATGGCCCTGTTCAAGAAGCGTCAGGTGGGCAAACCCGGCGAGTGGTACTACTGCCTGGTCCACAAGAAGGTCGAGGAAGGCCCCGAGTGCCCGGCGAAGGACCGTTTCGGCCCTTACTCGACGCCCGAGGAGGCGAACCACGCCATGGAGACGGCGCAGGAGCGCAATCTCGAATGGCAGAACGACCCGAAGTGGAACGACAAGACCCGCGAGGACGAAGAGGGCGCCCCGTAGTCGGGCCGCCATCAGCGGCTACCAGCGGCTGGGCGGCGGCGAGGTCAGCTGGTCCGCCAGTCGCGCCAGCCGGTCCCGGAACCGCCGCGGCCCGCGCTGCGCGGGCAGGCTGTTCTCCCCGGCCGCCGCGCTGACCAGGTGCTGCACGGTGTCCAGATCCATCCCCCAGCTACCGCTGGGAGGCGCCCCCTGGGAGGCGCCGCCGGGCACCGACAGCGCCTCGTGCGCGAGCGTCCCCAGATCCGGATCCCCGCCGTCCAGGGAGAGTACGGTCGCCCCCGCGCGCCGGGCGTCGTGGACCCGCTCCAGCAGCCCCTCCCCGGGCCGTTCCGGAGCCACCACCAGCAGGGTGTGCCCGCGCCGGGCCGCCTCCAGCCGGCTCAGGCCGACCGACAGGTGCGGGGCGTCACCGGGCAGCACGTGGTGCCGTACGAGCGTGGGCGCCAGCTCGGGCTGCCCCGACCAGGCGGCCTCGTCCACCAGGTGCGCGGCCATGTGCCAGGGCTCGTACAGCTCGGTCCCGACGAGCAGCAGGTTCCCGCCGGCCGGGACGACCGACCGCCGCAACGTCACGGCGAACCGCCGCGCGGCCCCGGGCCACTCCGTACCGGCGAGCACCTCGCGCAGCAGCGCGACTCTCACGGCATCCATACCGGCATCCTGCCGCATAGAAGGGACATACGGGAGCCGTTCCTCCGCATCCCGCCCCCGCCTGCCGCCCGTTCCCGGGGACCTCGCGGGGATCTCCCGGGGATCTCACATCCGCCGCGCATTCGACTCTGAGGATCCCGGCATTACCCTCGCCCCCATGACCTCGACAGACAGCACGCAGCAGCCCCCCGCGAAGGCTCCCGCCAAGGACCCGTGGGACCTCCCCGACGTTTCCGGACTGGTCGTGGGCGTCCTCGGCGGCACCGGGGACCAGGGCCGGGGCCTCGCCTACCGGCTCGCCCGGGCCGGCCAGAAGGTGATCATCGGTTCCCGCGCGGCCGACCGGGCGCGGACCGCCGCCGACGAGCTCGGCCTCGGGGTGGAGGGTGCGGACAACGCCGAATGCGCGCGCCGCAGCGACATCGTGATCATCGCGGTGCCGTGGGAGGGCCACGCCAAGACCCTGGAATCGCTGCGCGAGGACCTCGTGGGCAAGCTGGTGGTGGACTGCGTCAACCCGCTCGGCTTCGACAAGCAGGGCGCGTACGCCCTCCAGGTCGAAGAGGGCAGCGCGGCCCAGCAGGCCGCGGCCCTCCTCCCGGACTCCCGCGTCACGGCGGCCTTCCACCACCTCTCGGCGGTCCTCCTCCAGGACGAGTCGGTGGACGAGATCGACACCGACGTGATGGTCCTCGGCGAGGTCCGCGCCGACACGGACATCGTCCAGGCCCTCGCCGCCCGCATCCCGGGCATGCGCGGGGTCTTCGCCGGCCGCCTGCGCAACGCCCACCAGGTCGAAGCCCTGGTGGCCAACCTCATCTCCACCAACCGCCGCTACAAGGCCCACGCGGGCCTGCGCGTCACGGACGTCTAGGTCGCCACGTCACCACGTGCCGGTCCGCCCGGCCCCCCTGCCACGCCTCGCGCGGCAGGGGGCCGGGGGGCCGGGCGGGCCCGTCAGCTCCGGCGTCCGCCGCGTCCCTCGACCGGGCCCAGGTGGGCCACCACGCCGCGGCAGAACCGGTCCACGGCATCGTCCACGCTGCGGATGAAACCGGACTCGGTGTTCCCGCGGGTGCTGCCCATGCCCTTGATCAGCGACAGCCGGAAGCCGGTGACCGTCGCGCCGTCGGCGGGCAGCAGGTCGCCCGGCTCGGGCCGCAGCCGCTCCAGGGTGCCGCGCGGCCCGTTCCCGGCCTCGACGAGGCTCTCCACGTGCAGATCGGCCGGAGCCTCGGCGAGCAGCCGGACCAGCCGCTTCGCCGTGGCCAGCGGGTACGCGCCCTCGGGGGCCGGCACGTCCACGGACGTACGGACCTTCGAGGTCCTGAGGTCGGCGCTCACGGCGATGACGCTGCTGGTCCCGTCGATGCGCAGTTCCGCCGAGAGCTTCCCCTCGGCGCACAGCCTCTCCGCCGCCGCGATCCGCCGGGCCTGCGGATCGCTGCCGCGCCGGGCGCGCTGCACGGGGAGCGCCTTCTGGCCGAGTTCGCCGCCCAGGCGCAGGCAGACCTGGCGGATGAGCCGCTCCCAGCTCTCCACGACCTCCACGGCGCGTGCATCACCCCGGCTGAGGGTTTCGTCCTCGATGCCGTTGCGTACCGGCACCCAGGCGGCGCCCATGTTCTGGAACCCGTGGCAGCCCGACTGCTCGTGCTGGAGGTACTCCAGCAGCTCCTGGAGGAGCCAGGCGTGCGCGGCGTTGCCCACGCCCTCGTGCCGGATCAACAGCTGCGCCTGGTGGGCGACTTCGGCCCAGGAAAGGTGCCAGAGGCTGACCTTGTGCTTGCGCCGGCCGTCGACCTTCACGTCCACCATGGCGCGGCCTTCGAGGGCCACGTCGTTGGAGAGGGTGATCACGGCCTCGTAGCCGCGGCGCGTGGCGATGTCCACGTACTGCTGGATCTGCTCGGCCTTGAGCGGGTTGCCGTTCGTCTTCGTCTCCACGAGGGCCGTCCACAGCTTGCCCGCGCGCTCCACCCGGATCACCCCGTCGGGGCGCCGCGGGGTGTCCCCGTGGGGGAGCGAGACCTCGGTGAAGGTCTGCATCCGGCCGGCGGGCGCGCCGAACGCGGCGGTGAGGCGGCGGCCGAACTCCGGTACCTGTGCCATGACGGACAGCAGCACCGAGGTGGCGCGCACCTCGCGCTCCTTGTCGCTCTTGAGGGTGGGCACGGGGAACAGGCGCGCCTGGCTCCAGGACTCGTTCTCGGCGAGGGAGTTCTTGGCCACCTTGGGCAGGGTGACCTTCTTCCTGGTCGTACGGGGACTGCGGCCGCGGGTCTGCGCCGGTACGGAGGCGGCGGCTCCGGCGGCGGGCTCGGTGGCGGGAGCCGGCGGCTCGGCGGGCCCGGCGGCGGGCCCGGCGGCCGGCTCGGTGGCGGCCTCGGCTGCCGGCTCGGCCGCGGCGACCGGCTCCTCGTCCGCAGGGGCGGCCGGCTCCGACTCCTCGGCCTCCTCCATCGCCGGAATGCCGAAGTCCGTGGCCAGGCCCGCGAGCCCGGTCTCGTAGCCCTGGCCGACGGCGCGGAACTTCCACTCCTCGCCCCGCCGGTACAGCTCACCGAAGATGAACGCCCGCTCCACGCCCGCGTCGTCGATCGAGTACCCGACCAGCGGCTCCCCGGAGCGGTCCGCGACCGTCATCCGCAGATCGTCGAGGTCCCCGAAGCGGGCGCCGCCGTACCGGCTGGCCGCCACCACGATCCTGGCGACCCCCTCGGGAACCGCCGTCAGGTCCACGCTGATGCGGTCCTCGTCGCCGTTGTCGGTCGGCGTCTTGCCCAGCAGCTGCACGCTTCCGTCGGCCGCGGCCGGGCTGTCGTTCCGTGTGTCTACGGCACCGCGCGTGCGGTGCGCCCCGGCCGAACCGTAACCGGGACGGGGGAAAAGATCACGAGAAGGCGGAAAACAACCGGACGGGAGCACGCCGGGGCATGGGGGACACTGGAGGGGCTTGAACCGCTTCAGAGCCCCGAGGAGCCCGCCGCCATGCCCCGCCTTGCCGTGTTCGCCATCGTTCTGTGCGCCCTCGCCGTGGCCGCGGCCGTCGTCTCCTTCGTCCACGGGAACCTGCTCGGGATCGTGTGGGTGCTGATGGCCGGCATCACGTCGAACATGGCGTGGTACTACGTGCGCAAGGCGAAGATCGAGAAGGCCGCGCGCGGCGGGGGCCAGGCTTAGCCCCTCCGGCCGGCTAGGAGATCTGGCAGTAGCCGTTGGTGTCCTGCCAGAACCGGTAGAGGCTGTGCCCGCAGGCGGCCTCCAGGTCGCTGACGCCCAGCGCCGACAGCACGCCGTAGACCAGGTCGAAGAAGTACCCGTTGATCTCGGGGATCCACAGCAGCGCGAAGACGGCCAGCAGGCCGAACGGCGCCAGCGGCGCCACCTCGCGGCGGACCCGGGGGGAGAGCCAGGGCTCGATGACCCCGTAGCCGTCGAGGCCCGGGACCGGCAGGAAGTTCAGGATCGCCGCCGAGACCTGGAGCAGGGCCAGGAAGGCGAGCGCGAAGCGGAACACGAACGGGACCCCGTCCAGGGCGTTCAGCCAGAACGGGGCCGTGCACACGGCCGCGAAGGCCACGTTCGTCAGCGGGCCCGCCGCCGAGATGAGGCTGTGCCGCCAGCGGCCCTCGATCCGGTCGCGCTCGATGTACACCGCGCCGCCGGGCAGGCCCAGTCCGCCCATGATCACGAAGAGCACCGGCAGGACGATGCTGAGCAGCGCGTGCGTGTACTTGAGGGGATTGAGCGTCAGATAGCCCTTGGCGCCGACGCTGAGGTCGCCGCTGTGCAGGGCGGTACGGGCGTGCGCGTACTCGTGGAGGCAGAGCGAGACGATCCACGCCGCCGTGACGAAGAGGAACACGGCCAGCCCGGTGCTGGTCGAGTACCCCGTCCACACCGCCCACCCGGTCACCGCCATGACGGCGAAGATGCCGATGAAGACGGGACTGATCCGCCGCTCGCTGCGGTCGTGACTACGGTTGACGCTCCCCAGGTGACCCATGCGGCGAACCTATCCCGTTGACGGCGCCGAAGGGGGGCCGGGGCCAGGGACAATGGGCCGGTGCGTTACGCGATCCTCGGCACCACCCAGGCCATCCGCGACGACGGGAGCACCCTCCCCGTCGGCGGAGCGCGGCTGCGCGCGCTCCTGACCGCGCTCGCGCTGAGGCCCGGACGGGCGGTGCCCACGGCTTCGCTCGTCGCCGAGGTCTGGGACGGGGACCCGCCGGCCGACGCGGTGGCCGCGCTCCAGGCGCTGGTGGCCCGGCTGCGGCGGGCGCTGGGGCACGAGCACGTGCGGTCGGGGGAGGACGGCTACCTGCTCGTCGCCGCCCGCGAGGACGTGGACCTGTACCGCTTCGAGCGGCTCGTGCGGGCGGCGGCCTCGGCCGGGGACCCGGCCGAAGCGGCCGCCCTGTACGAGGAGGCCCTCGCGCTGTGGCGCGGCGAGGCGCTCCGCGACCTCCCCGACCGGGAGGCGGAGGCCGCCCGCTGGGAGGCGCTACGGCTGGACGCGCGCCGGGGCCGCCTGGGCGCGGCCCTGGCTCTGGGCGAGGCGGAGGCCGCCCTTCCGGAGCTGACCGCGCTGTGCGCCGGGCTGCCGCTGGACGAGCCGTTGCAGGCCCTGCGGATCCGGGCGCTGCGCGACGCGGGCCGCCCGGCGGAGGCGCTGGCCGCCTTCGAGGAGGTCCGGCGCGGCCTCTCGGACCACCTGGGCACCACCCCCGGCCCGGCCCTGCGCACCCTCCACGCGGCCCTGCTGAGCCCGGCGGCGGCCACCGCTCCGGAACCGGCCTCTGCACCGACCCCGGCGCCGGAGCCCCGCGCCGAGAGCCCCGTACCGGCCGGGCAGGGCAATCTGCGCGCCCGGCTGACGACCTTCGTCGGCCGGGAGGACGACATCCGGGTCATCGGGGCCGATCTCGCGCGGGCCCGGCTCGTCACGCTGCTGGGGCCCGGCGGGGCCGGGAAGACGAGGCTGTCGCAGGAGGCCGCCGAGGCCCATGCCGGGGGCGGGTGGCCCGACGGGGTGTGGTTCGTGGAGCTGGCCCCCGTCGACGGCCCGGGAGGCGCAGGGGGCGCCGACCCCGCGGAGGCCGCCGCTGACGTGGCCGAAGACGTGGCCGAAGACGTGGCCGAGGACGTGGCCGAGGCGGCCCTCGCCGCGCTCGGGGCCCGTGAGACCAAGCTGCGCGGTGCCTCCGCCGAGGAGATGCGGGTGCTGACCGACCGGGTGGGGGACAGCGCCCTCGACCGGCTCGCGGAGCACTGCGCACGGCGCCGGATGCTGCTGATCCTCGACAACTGCGAGCACGTGATCGAGGCCGCCGCGGGCCTCGCCGAGCGGCTCCTCATCCACTGCCCCGGCGTGCAGATCCTCGCGACCAGCCGTGAACCCCTCGGCGTGCCCGGCGAGACGCTGCGCCCCGTGGAACCGCTGCCCGACCCCGTCGCGCTGCGCCTCTTCGACGACCGGGGCTCCGCCGCCCGCGCCGGGTTCACGATCGACGAGGATCCGGCCTCGGCCGTGGAGATCTGCCGCCGCCTGGACGGTCTGCCGCTGGCGATCGAGCTGGCCGCCGCCCGGCTGCGGCTCCTGACCCCGCGGCAGATCGCGGACCGGCTGGACGACCGTTTCCGGCTCCTGACCAGCGGTTCGCGCACCCTCCTGCCGCGCCAGCAGACCCTCCGGGCCGTGGTCGACTGGTCCTGGGACCTCCTGGACGAGCCCGAGCGGACGGTCCTGCGGCGGTTGTCCGTCTTCGCGGGCGGCTGCGATCTGACGGCCGCCGAGGCCGTCTGCGCCGAGGACGGGGACCTGGACGTCGCCGATCTCCTGGGCTCCCTCGTCGACAAGTCCCTGGTCGTCGCCGCCCCCGGCCCCGACGGCAGCGGCATGCGCTACCGGCTCCTGGAGACCGTCGGCGAGTACGCCGCCGAGCGGCTCGCCGCGGCCGCCGGGGACCAGGAGGCCACCGAGCGCCGCCACCTCGTCCACTACCGCGAACTCGCCCGCGCCACCGACCCGCAGCTGCGCGGGCGCGGCCAGCGGGCCGCAGCCCAGCGGCTCGCCACCGAGTACGAGAACCTGCGCACCGCCCTGCGCCGGGCCGTCGGCCTGCGCGACGCGGGCGAAGTGCTCTGCCTGATCCACTCGTTGTACTGGTACTGGCACATGCACGATCTGCGCACCGAGATGCGGCACTGGTCCAACGCGGCGGGAGCCTTCGGCCCGGACCCCTTCCTGCCGCCCGCCGCACCCGCGGAGCCCGTGTACGAACAGATCGCGGACAGCCCTCCGCCGTACACCGGGGAGCTCCTCACCGAGGGCTGGCGCGGGGTCCGCCTCATCCAGCTCGCCGCCCGCGACCAGAACAACGAGAGCTGGTACGCGCCTTCGATCCGGCTCCGGATCGAAGGCATGATCGAGGTCTACGGCCCCGGCCTGCCGCAGATCTGCCGCAACCCCGGCGGGCTGTGGATGTACGCCGTCATGCTCTACGGGGATCCGCAGCTGCTCCGCCGCGTGGTCGACGAAACCGTGGCCACCACCCGCCGGCTCGGCCACCCCTGGGAACTGGCCTCGGCCCTCCAGCTGCGCGCCAACATCCTCGCCAACCGCGCCGACTGGGCCGGCAACGCCGCCCGGGACGCCGAGGAGAGCCTGGCCCTCTTCGAGGAGATCGGCGACGACTGGGGCTGCGCGGAAGCCCTCTCCGCCCGCGCCGAAGCCCGTGAGAAGAGCGGCGAGCACACCCTGGCCGCCGAGGACTACCGGGCCGCCGTCGTGCACGCCGAACGGCTCGGCGCCAAGGCCCAGGTGACGGTCCTGCGGGTCCGCATGGCCGGGGCCCTCCTGGAGAACGGCGACGGCGCGCTGGCCGAGGAGATCCTCACCGGGATCCTGGACACCCCGCAGCGCTACGGCAACGAGGCCATGCCCGCCGCCCGGATGTTCCTCGCGACCCGGCTCGGCCACACCGGCCGGATCCCCGAGGCCCGCGCCCAGATCCAGAACCTGCGCGAGGAGTTCGCGTTCGGGGCCTACGCCCTCTTCGACGCCTTCCTGATGGGCATCCTGGCCTGGCTGGACATCGAGGAGGGCAGGTACGAGGACGCCCTGGCCCAGGCCGGCAAGGCACTGGAGGCGGTGGAGGATCCGCTCGCCGCCATGGTCGCTCCCCAGATGCGGGCCGTGTACCTGATGACCGCGGCCGACGCGCACGCCGGTCTGGGCGGCGAGGCGCACGCCCGGTCGGCGGCCCTGCTGCTCGGGGCCTACCGGGCCCATCTGCCGACGGCCCACGTGCCCGTCAGGATGGAACGCGAGTCCGCCGCCCGGGCCACGGGGCGGGCGCGGGCCGTGCTGGGCGAAGCCGCGTACGAGGCCGCGTACGCCGAGGGCGGCGGCCTCACGATGGAGGAGGCCGCCGCCCTCGTCTGATCCGGTCCCCCCGTTCTCACGGCCCGTCCGGGACGCGATCCGCACGGGCCGCCCGGATCAGGTCTTCTGGCGGAACTTGCGGATGGCGAGCGGCATGGTGACCGCCGTGATCGCCACGGACCAGCCGAGGACCATCAGCACGGAGTGGCCGACCGGACCGCCGTTGATCAGCCCGCGGGCCGCGTCGGCCAGGTTGGACAGCGGGTTGTAGTCCGTGAAGGACTGGAGCCAGCCCGGCATCGTGGCCGGCGGGGCGAAGATCGAGCTGCCGAACTGGAGCGGCATCAGGACCAGCATCGCCATGCCCTGGACGGCCTGCGAGGTCTTCATGGTCAGACCGAGCAGGATGAAGATCCACATCAGCGAGGCGCCGAAGACCGCCGCCAGGCCGATGGACAGGAACAGGTCCAGGACCGAGGTCTTGATCGACAGGCCGAGGATGAAGCCCACGGTGAGCAGGATCGCGATGGCGACCATCATGCGGCCGATCTCGACCACGATCTTCGCGATGAGCACGGACGACCGGGCGATCGGCATGGACCGGAAGCGGTCCATCACGCCCTTCTTGAAGTCGTCGTTGACCCCGGTGCCGACACCCATGGCGATGTTCATGCCCATCATGGCCATCAGGCCGGGCACCACGTAGTTGACGTACTCCGCCTGGTTGCCCTTGCCGGAGATCGCGCCGCCGAAGACGAACACGAACAGCAGCGTGAAGATGATCGGCATCAGCAGGACGTCGAACATCGACTCGGGGTCCTGCTTGATCTGCAGGGCGTTGCGGCGCACCAGGGCGCCGATGTGCCGCAGATTGGCCCGCAGGCCGATCCGGCCCTCGCCGGCCGGCGCCGTGTGGTCCGCCCTGGAGGGCGCGGGGGCGCTGGGCTTCGTCGTGGTTACGGTGCTCATGCCGCGACCTCCTCGGTCTGCTCGGTGGGGACGTGCTCTTCGGTCGCGGCGGGCTTCTGGCCGGTGATGGCCAGGAACACCTCGTCGAGGCTGGGCAGGTAGGTGCCGAGGTCGGCGATCGGGTACCCGCGGGCGGCCAGCAGGCCCACCACCGCGGTCAGCTGCTCGTCGCTCAGGATCGGGACCAGCAGGACGCCCTCGTCCGGTACGGCCTGCGTGCCGGCCACCCCGTCGAGCCCGGCCTCCGCGAGGGAGCGGGCCATGCCCGGCAGATCGGCGGAGGAGACGGGGCGGATCTTCAGCGTGCGGCCGCCGACCTGCGCCTTCAGCTCGTCGACCTTGCCGTTGGCGATGACCTTGCCGCGGTCGACGACAGTCAGCTCGCTGGCGAGCTGCTCGGCCTCCTCCATGTACTGGGTGGTGAGCAGGACGGTGGCCCCCTCGGCGACCATCCGCTGCACCTCGTCCCACACCTCGTTGCGGGTACGGGGGTCCAGACCGGTGGTCGGCTCGTCCAGGTAGAGGACGGCCGGACTGCCGATCATGGAGGCGGCCAGGTCGAGCCGGCGGCGCATGCCGCCGGAGTAGTGCATGGCCGCCTTCTTCGCGGCCTCCGTGAGGGAGAACCGCTCCAGCAGCTCGTCGGCGCGGGCCCTGGCGTCCTTGCGGGACAGGTCCAGCAGCCGGCCGATCATGTAGAGGTTCTCCCGGCCGGAGAGCTTCTCGTCCACCGAGGCGTACTGGCCGGTCAGGCCTATGGTGCGGCGCAGCTGCCGGGGCTGGCGGACCACGTCGTACCCGGCGACGAAGGCCGTGCCGGAGTCCGGGACCTCAAGGGTGGACAGGCAGCGCACGAGGGTGGTCTTGCCGGCGCCGTTGGGGCCGAGCACCCCGTGGACGGTGCCCTCGCGGACATCGAGGTCCACACCGTCGAGGGCTTTGGTCTCGCCGTAGTGCTTGACCAGCCCCCGCACCTTTACGGCGTGCGAGCCGTTCGGGGGAATGTTGTCGTTTCGCGTCATGTCCACCATGGGACCAGTCGTCACTGACAACCCACCGACAAACGACCGACAGGAAGGCCGACAGCCCGCCGACGTGCTGTCGGCGGGCTGTCGGTGAGGTATCTGCCTCTTAGTGGAACGCGTGCTCCGCCTGCGGGAACGTTCCGCCGACCACGTCCTCGGCGAAGGCCTTCGCCGCGTCGCCCATGGTCTGGCGGATGTTCGCGTACTGCTTGACGAAGCGCGGCAGCTTCCCGCTGGTCAGGCCCATCATGTCCGTCCACACCAGCACCTGCGCGTCGCACTCCGAGCCCGCGCCGATGCCGACCGTCGGAATGTGCAGGGACCGGGTGACCTCGGCGGCCAGCTCGGCCGGGACCAGCTCCAGCACCACCGCGAAGGCGCCCGCGTCCTGCGCCGCCTTCGCGTCGCGCAGCAGCTGGTGGGCGGCCTCGTCGCCGCGGCCCTGGACCCGGTAGCCCATGGCGTTCACGGACTGCGGGGTCAGACCCAGGTGGGACATGACCGGGATGCCGGCCTGGACGATCAGCTCCGTCTGGGCGAGCGAGCGCTCGCCGCCCTCCAGCTTCACCGCGCCGACCCCGGCCTCCTTGACGAGCCGGGTGGCACTGCGCAGCGCCTGTACGGCGCCTTCCTGGTACGAGCCGAACGGCATGTCGCCGATGACCATGGCCCGCTTGGTGCCCCGTACGACGGCCGCCGAGAGCATGGTCATGTGGTCCATCGTGACCGGGACGGTGGTGTCGTAGCCGAGGTGACAGTTGCCCATGGAGTCGCCGACGAGGATGACCGGGATGCCGGCCTCGTCGAACACGGACGCGGTCATCGCGTCGTAGGCGGTGAGCATGGGCCACTTCTCGCCGCGTTCCTTGGCGAGGGTGAGGTCGCGGACGGTGATGCGCCGGGTGCCCGTGCCTCCGTACAGGGTGGCGGAGGCGGCTTCGCGGGCAGGCGAAACGGCATGCGTCATTGCAACTGCTCCTTGATGTTCATCTCGAGGCGCCCTTACGGCGTCCCCGGACTCACCCACCATGGTGGCACTCTCGCGGCCCGGCGGGGAAGTGGCACGAAGACCGGTTCGTCCGCTGTTCGTCACACTCCAGGCCCGCCCGAGGCCTGCTCGGGTCCCCCCTCCGGCGCACATCTGGTGCCGAACCGCCAATGTGCGCGTTTCGTGACAACTGGAACCCCGGCCGCTCGGCCGTTCGTCCTCCCGGACGTACGGCCGAGACAATCGGCACGGAACGCTCCGCATATCGCCTAGGGTCAACGGGCGGGGACGGAGCGCGAGCACGGCAGCGAGGGCAGTGGCATGGCACAGGCGTACAAGACGGAGATGGGGAGCGACGGCCCGGAGCCCCAGCCCTCCCGAACCGGTCTCCCGCGCCGGCTGGCCGATCTGCGGGGCGACCGCGGCATCTGGCGCCGCGGCATCGTGCTGGCCGCGCTCGCGGTGCTGATCTCCCTCGTCATGCTCTTCCACGCCGAGCTGCCCAACGACGTCGGCAACCTCGGCAGCCTCACCGAGACCTTCTTGCCCTGGCTGGGCCTGGCCGTCCCCGCCCTCTTCGCCGCGGCACTCTGGCGTAGGTCGGCGACCGCACTCATCGCGATACTGCTGACCGCCGCGGTCTGGGTGAACCTGTTCGGCGGCCTGGTCACCGACAAGTCCCACGGGGGCGGCAACCTCACGGTCGCCACCCACAACGTGGACGCCGACAACCCCGACCCCGCCGGCACCGCGGCCTCGGTGGCCAAGGCCGGAGCCGACGTCCTGGCCCTGACCGAGCTCAAGGGCAGCGCCGTCCCCGTCTACGAGAAGGCCCTCGCGGACACGTACAAGTACCACTCCGTCGAAGGCACCGTCGGCCTGTGGAGCAAGTACCCGCTGATCTCCAGCAAGCCCGTCGACATCAGGCTGGGCTGGACGCGGGCGATGCGCGCCACCGTCCAGACCCCCTACGGGGAGGTGGCGGCCTTCGTCGCTCACCTGCCCTCGGTCCGGGTCAAGCTCAACGCCGGGTTCACCGCCAACCAGCGGGACAACAGCGCCGACGCCCTCGGCGCCGCGCTCGCCGGCGAACCGCTGAAGAAGGTCATACTGCTCGGCGACCTCAACGGCACGGTGAACGACCGGGCCCTGTCCGAGGTCACCTCGCAGCTGCGTTCCACCCAGGGTGCGTCCGGCGACGGCTTCGGCTTCAGCTGGCCCGCGCAGTTCCCGATGGCCCGCATCGACCAGATCCTGGTGCGCGGGGTCACCCCGGAGGCTTCCTGGACGCTGCCCCGCACGGGCAGCGACCACCTTCCGATCGCCGCCCGGGTCACGGTCAAGCCGTAGCGGCGCGGCCGCGCAGTCCCGTTACGCCTGCTCGCGCCAGCCGTTCGTGATGGGCAGCCGGCGGTCCTTGCCGAAGCCCTTCGCGGAGATCTTCGTGCCCGGCGGGTACTGCCGGCGCTTGTACTCCGCCGTGTCCACCATCCGAATGGTCTTCGCGACCAGCTCGCGGTCGTAGCCGGCCGCGACGATCGCCTCCAGGCCCTGGTCGCGGTCCACGTACAGCTCCAGGATCCCGTCCAGGACGGGGTAGTCCGGCAGCGAGTCCGTGTCCACCTGCCCCGGGCGCAGCTCGGCGCTCGGCGGCTTCACGATGGAGTTCTCCGGGATCGGCGGGGTCTCGCCGCGCTCGGCCGCCGCCCGGTTGCGGTACTCCGCGAGGCGGAAGACGTCCGTCTTGTAGACGTCCTTGATGGGGCCGTACGCGCCCACCGAGTCGCCGTACAGGGTGGAGTAGCCGACGGCCAGCTCCGACTTGTTGCCCGGGGCCAGCACGATGTGGCCCTCCTGGTTGGAGACCGCCATCAGCATGGTGCCGCGCAGCCGGGACTGGAGGTTCTCCTCGGCGAGCCCGGTCAGGCCCAGCGATCCCATGTACGCGTCGAACATCGGCGTGATCGGCACGGTCCGGAACCTCAGCCCGGTCCGCTCGGCCAGGTCGGCGGCGTCGTTCCTGGAGTGGTCCGAGGAGTACTTCGAGGGCATCGAGATGCCGTACACGTTCTGCGCGCCGATCGCGTCGCAGGCGATGGCGGCGACGAGCGCCGAGTCGATCCCGCCGGAGAGCCCGATCAGGACCGAGTGGAAACCGTTCTTGCGGACGTACGCGCGCAGGCCCACGACCAGGGCGTCGTAGATCTCCTCGTCGTCCTCCAGGCGCTCCGCGTAGCCGCCGGTCACGACCGCCTCGTACGGGTCGACCGGTTCCTCGGAGAGGATCACGCGGTCGATGCGCAGGCCGTCGTCGACCGTGCCCTCGACCGGGGTGGCCGAGGCGGCGGGGAGGTCGAGGTCGATGAGTACGCAGCCCTCGGAGAACTGCGGGGCGCGCGCGATGACCTCGCCGCTGCCGTCGACGACGATCGAGTCGCCGTCGAAGACGAGCTCGTCCTGGCCGCCGATCATCGCCAGGTAGGCGAGGGTGCAGCCGGCCTCCTGGGCACGTTTGCGCACCAGTTCGAGGCGCAGGTCGTCCTTGTTGCGCTCGTACGGGGACGCGTTGACCGAGATCAGCAGCCCGGCCCCGGCCGACCGGGTGGCGGGTACGCGCCCGCCCTCCTGCCAGAGGTCCTCGCAGATGGCGAGGGCCACGTCCACGCCGCGCACCCGGATGACCGGCTGCGTGTCGCCCGGCACGAAGTACCGGAACTCGTCGAAGACCCCGTAGTTGGGGAGGTGGTGCTTGGCGAAGCGCAGGACGACCTTCCCGCCGTGCAGCACGGCCGCCGCGTTCTCCGGGGACCCCGCCGGGCGGCCGAGCCGGGGCGCGGCCTTCTCCGTACGGTCGAGGTAGCCGACGAGGACCGGAAGGTCTCCGAGGCCCTCGGCCGCCAGCCGCTCCGCGAGTTCGCGCAGTGCCGTACGGGAGGCTTCGACGAAGGAACCGCGCAGGGCGAGGTCCTCGACGGGGTACCCGGTCAGCATCATCTCCGGGAACGCCACCAGGTGGGCGCCCTGTTCGGCGGAGTGCCGGGTCCAGTGGACGACCGAGTCGGCGTTGGCGGCGATGTTGCCGACATGCGAGTCGATCTGATTCAGAGCGAGACGAAGTTGAGGCACGGGGCCACTCTAATCGTCTTTCTGACGCGATGTCCTGGACATCGCCGGTTCAGTCGATCGGGCCGGCGTACTTCACGGAGGGCAGGCGGCCGCCGGGGGTGATGTCGGCGGTGAGGTTCGCGGTGCCCTTGGGGACCTCGTAGGCGATGACCCCGGTCGCCGAGGAGCCCGGCAGGATGTCGCCCTTGATCATCTTCGGCATGTCCCCGTCGAAGACCATCTTGCCGGCCAGGCCCTGCTCGTCGCGGAGGTTGGGCACCGAGTAGATGACCTCCAGGGTCTCGGTCGAATTGTTGGTGATCGTGAGGGTCACCTGAACCGCGTTGCCCACCTTGATGTACTGGCTGTCGGTGACGTACTTCTTCGGCTTCGACAGCTTCACCTCGACGCCGCTCGGGTACTTGAACGTTTCGCCGAAGGGCAGCGCGCTGGTCAGACCGGGCACCTGCGTCGGCGACGGGGACGGAACCGGCTTCGGCGGGGTGGTGGGGTACAGCGGGGTGGTGTCCTCGTACCGGCGGCGGTCCTTGGAGACCGTCTCGTCGATCTTGCCGACGAGGGTCTGGGTGAGGAAGTAGCCGCCGACCGAGGCGCCGATGGCGACGAGGCCGAGGGCGGTGCCCACCACGGCCATCGTGCCGCGCGGGGCGCCGGAACGGGACCGGGCGACGGCCGCGATGCCGAGGCCGAGGCCGGTCAGGCCGAGGAGGCCGCCGGCCCAGAAGAGGAACGGGATGAGACCGACCAGGATGCCGATCAGGCCGAGGACCAGGGCGGCCACGGCCATGCCGTTGGCGGGGGGCGCGGGCGCCGGATAGCCGAACTGCGCCGCCGGGTATCCGCCGCCGGAGGGCGGGGCCCAGGGGTTGGCCGGGGCGCCGGGGCCGCCGGGTGCACCCGGGCCGCCGGGGGCGCCGTACGGGGCCGAGTACGGGGCTGCGTACGCGGGCGCCGCGGGGGCGGCCGGCGGGGCGGGGGTGACCGGGGCGAAGGCGGTCGGGGTCGGGGTGGGCGCCGGGGCCGGGGCCTCGGGAGCCGCCGGGGTGGCCGGTGCCGGTGCGTCGACCGGTGCCTGTGCGTCGACCGGTGCGCCGGCCGGTGCCCCGGCCGGAGGCGTTGCCTGGGTCGGGGGCTTGGTGAGCGACAGGGGCTGCGCCGGCGCCGGTATGGACGCGTCCTCGGGTACGGCGACGCCCGCGGGCTCCGTCGGCGGGCCGGACGGGGTGCTGGGCGGGTTCGGCGGGGTGCTCATACCGGCGGGATGTCCTTCAGTTCGCAATCGGCGCGTGACGATCACCAGCCTGTCATGAACGCGAGCCCGGCGGCCCGCCATTTCGGCGGCCCACGGGCTTGTCCGGCCCGGCCCGGGGGGGGGGCGGGCCGCCCGCGCGCCCCGCCGCCCCCCGCCCCGCCCCGCGCCCCGCCCGGCGCTCGCTCACCTCGAATAGATCTCAAACACA
>NZ_JBHYVM010000047.1:54967-56761 GCF_042750105.1 Streptomyces sp. NPDC059443
GACCCCCCGCTTTTATTCCCGGCCCCCCGGGGGCCCGCCATTGGCGGCCCCCCGGGGGTGGGCCCGCCCCGCCCGGCGCCGGCGCCCCCCCCGCGCCCCCCCCGGGCCGGGACCCGACGGGCACCGGCTAGCGCTGGTAGCCCAGTACGGTCATCATTCCGGCCTCCGAGTGGTAGACGTTGTGGCAATGCACCATCCACAGGCCCGGGTTGTCGGCGTCGAAGTCCGCCGTCAGTTTTCCGCCGGGCAGGATCACCGCCGTGTCCTTGCGGGCCCCGCCCGCCCCGCCGCCGAGCGCGAAGGTGTGTCCGTGCAGGTGGAGCGGGTGCCACATCGTTGTGGAGTTGTTGAACTCCAGCCGGACCCGCTCCCCGGCCTTCACCGGATGCCGCTGGTCCGGCGCGTACGGCTTGCCGTCGAACGCCCAGTCGTACTTGGCCATGCCGCCGGTCAGTTTGATCTTCACCGTACGGTCCGGCTCGCGCGCGGCGAGCGCCACCGGCCCGGCGGCCTTGAGCCCGTCCGCCGTCAGCGGCCGCCCGGACAGCTCGGCGGGCCGGGTCGCGGCGGTCGGAGCCGCCCCCGAACCGGTGCGCAGCAGCGCGAGCGCCGAGGCCGATTCCCCCTTGCCCTCGGCGAGCGCGGTCAGCGGGAACACCCCGTCGCCCGCCGTCACCAGTACGTCGTACCGCTCGCCCATGCCCAGCAGCAGCGAGCGCGCCTTGGCGTGCTCGACCGGGAACCCGTCGGTGTGGGTGACCGTCAGCTCGTGGCCGCCGAGGGCGACCCGGAAGGCGGTGTCCCCGCCCGCGTTGACGATGCGCAGCCGGATCCGGTCGCCGGGGCGGGCGGTGAAGACCGAAGGGTCCTCGGGGGTGCGGCCGTTGACCAGGTAGTGCGGGTACGCGACATCGCCCGCGTCCTTGCCGAGGACGTCGCTGTCGCCGCCCATGAGGACGCGGGACGGGCCGCCGGAGGCCGTGGCCGAGGCCGAAGGGCTCGCGGGGGCGGCGGGCATGTTCATGGAGCCGTGGCCCGAGTGGCCGCCGCCCCCCGAGCCCATGCCCGTGCCCATGTCCATGCCCTTGCGGAGCTCGGCGAGCACGGAGTCGGGGGAGGAGCCGTCCACCCCGTCGAGCCAGTCGTCCAGGACCACCACCCACTCCTTGTCGTAGGAGAGGGGCTCCTTGGGGTCCTCGACGATCAGCGGCGCGTACAGGCCGCGGTCCTGCTGGACCCCGGAGTGCGGGTGGAACCAGTAGGTCCCCGGGTGCGTGACGGCGAATTTGTACGTGAAAGAGGCGCCCGGGGCGATGTCCCGCTGGGTCAGCCCCGGGACCCCGTCCATGTCGTTGCGCAGGGCCAGGCCGTGCCAGTGCAGGGAGGTGGCCTCGGGGAGGTTGTTGGCCAGGGTCAGGGCGAGCGTGCCGCCCGCGGTGACCCGTACCTCCTGGCCGGGGAGCCGGTCCCCGTAGGCCCAGGTGCGGACGGACCGGCCGCCGCCGAGGTCGAGCGGGGTGGCGGTGGCCGTCAGCCGGACCTCGGTGAGCGGGCCGGTGGCCTTGCGGGCGGCCTCGGCGGCCCGCACCTCGGGGCCGGCCGGGTCCACGTAGCCGCCGGGGGTGGCGCGGGAGGAGCCGTTGTCCATGGAGCCGGAGCCGTGGTCCATGCCGGCCATGCCGGAACCGGAGCCCGAACACGCGGCGAGCAGCAGCAGCCGGGTCCACCGGACAGCTTCTCGCTCGGTACGCAGGGCAGGGCGCGTCATGGGTGGAACCCTACCCGGGGTGGGTA
>NZ_JBHYVM010000048.1:0-54805 GCF_042750105.1 Streptomyces sp. NPDC059443
AGGGGGGACCCTGTGGGAGAGTAGGACGCCGCCGAACAATCATTGTAGAGAGCCCCGTACCAGGGAACTGGTACGGGGCTTTTCTGCGTTTACGGCCGGGTCGAACGCCTCCTGTAGGGTCAGGGGGCATCGTTCGACGCTTTTTCTACAGTCAGTGGAGGCCCCCGGGTGGAGGTCCAGGAGACTCGGGTTCAGACCGACCGAATTTTCACCATTCCGAACATCCTGAGCATGGCTCGCCTTGCCGGCGTACCCTTGTTCCTGTGGCTGATCCTGGCCAAGCACGACGGCTGGGCGCTCGCCGTTCTCATGCTCAGCGGGGTCAGTGACTACCTCGACGGGAAGTTGGCCCGGCGCTGGAATCAGATCAGCAGCCTCGGCAGGCTGTTGGATCCCGCCGCCGACCGGCTCTACATCCTGTCCACCCTGTTCGGTCTCACGTACCGCGGGATTCTGCCGATCTGGCTCACGGCGGCCCTGCTCGCGCGGGAGCTGATGCTTCTGGTGATGGTCTGGATCCTGCGCCGGCACGGCTATCCGCCGCCGCAGGTCAACTTCCTCGGCAAGGCCGCGACCTTCAACCTGATGTACGCGTTCCCCTTCCTGCTCGTCAGCGAAGGGACGGGCTGGCTGGCCTGGACGGGGTCCGTTTTCGGATGGGCGTTCGCCGGATGGGGTACAACGCTCTATTGGTGGGCAGGAATCCTTTACGTGGTGCAAGTCCGCCGGCTCGTGAAGGCGGACGCCACGGCCGATTGAGCTCGCTCGGCGCCTGACTGACGCGGAGGAGTGTTCCAGTCACCGTCCGGGACGGGTGAGGTCGGCGAAGACGCCGTCTCTCAAGGAGGACTCTTCCGACATGAAGGCCGTCGTGATGGCTGGTGGCGAAGGCACTCGTCTTCGCCCCATGACCTCAAGCATGCCCAAGCCGCTCCTGCCGGTGGCGAACCGGCCCATCATGGAGCACGTGCTGAGGCTGCTCAAGCGGCACGGGCTCAGCGAGACCGTGGTCACCGTGCAATTCCTGGCATCGCTCGTCAGGAACTACTTCGGTGACGGCGAAGAGCTCGGAATGGAGCTCACCTATGCCAACGAGGAGAAGCCACTCGGGACCGCCGGAAGCGTGAAGAACGCCGAGGAGGCCTTGAAGGACGACACGTTCCTCGTCATCTCCGGCGACGCGCTGACGGACTTCGACCTCACCGACCTCATCGCCTTCCACAAGGAGAAGGGCGCACTCGTCACGGTGTGCCTGACCCGGGTGCCGAATCCGCTGGAATTCGGCATCACCATCGTGGACGAGGAAGGCAAGGTCGAGCGCTTCCTGGAGAAGCCCACCTGGGGGCAGGTCTTTTCGGACACCATCAACACGGGCATCTACGTGATGGAGCCCGAGGTCTTCGACTACGTGAGCCCGGACGTATCGGTGGACTGGTCCGGCGACGTCTTCCCCCAGCTGATGAAGGAAGGCCGGCCCATCTACGGCTACGTGGCCGAGGGCTACTGGGAGGACGTCGGCACCCACGAGAGCTACGTCAAGGCCCAGGCAGACGTGCTCGAGGGCAAGGTCCAGGTCGACATGGACGGCTTCGAGATCTCCCCCGGGGTCTGGATCGCGGAGGGGGCCGAGGTGAGCCCGGACGCGGTGCTGCGCGGGCCGCTGTACATCGGGGACTACGCCAAGGTCGAAGCCGGGGTGGAGATCCGCGAGCACACCGTCATCGGGTCGAACGTGGTCGTCAAGAGCGGCGCGTTCCTGCACAAGGCCGTCGTGCACGACAACGTGTACATCGGCCCGCACAGCAACCTCCGGGGCTGTGTCATCGGCAAGAACACCGACATCATGCGGGCCGCCCGGATCGAGGACGGGGCCGTCATCGGTGACGAGTGCCTCGTCGGCGAGGAATCGATCATCCAGGGGAACGTGCGGGTCTACCCCTTCAAGACGATCGAGGCCGGCGCCTTCGTCAACACGTCCGTGATCTGGGAGTCCCGGGGGCAGGCACATCTGTTCGGCGCCCGCGGGGTCAGCGGGATCCTGAACGTGGAGATCACCCCCGAGCTCGTGGTCCGGCTCGCCGGTGCGTACGCGACGACCCTGAAGAAGGGGGCGACGGTCACCACCGCCCGTGACCACTCGCGCGGCGCGAGGGCGCTCAAGCGCGCCGTGATCTCGGCCCTCCAGGCCAGCGCCATCAACGTCCGCGACCTGGAGAACGTACCGCTGCCCGTGGCGCGTCAGCAGACCGCTCGGGGCAGCGCGGGCGGGATCGTGCTGCGGACCTCGCCCGGTGTGCCGGACTCGGTGGACATCATGTTCCTCGACGAGCGGGGGGCGGACCTCTCGCTCCAGGGGCAGCGGAAGCTGGACCGGGTGTACGCGCGCCAGGAGTACCGGCGGGCGTTCCCCGGCGAGATCGGCGACCTGCAGTTCCCGGGCAGCGTCTTCGACGCCTACACCGGTTCGCTGCTGCGCCGGGTCGACATCACCGGGGTCGCGGATTCCGGTCTCAAGGTGGTCGTGGACGCCTCCAACGGCAGTGCCGGGCTCGTGCTCCCCAGCCTGCTGGGCCGGCTCGGGGTGGACGCCCTCACCGTCAACCCGGGGCTCGACGAGTCCCGGCCGACGGAGACCGTCGAATCCCGGCGGGCCGGGCTGGTGCGGCTGGGCGAGATCGTCGCCTCGTCGCGGGCCGCCTTCGGGGTGCGCTTCGACCCGGTGGGGGAGCGGATCTCCCTCGTGGACGAGCGCGGACGGATCATCGAGGACGACCGGGCCCTGCTGGTGCTGCTCGATCTGGTGGCCGCCGAGAAGCGCAGCGGCAAGGTGGCGCTGCCGGTGACCACGACCCGGATCGCCGAGCAGGTGGCGGCGTACCACGGCACCCAGGTGGAGTGGACGACGACCTCGCCCGACGATCTGACCCGGGTGGGCCGGGCGGAGAACACCATCTTCGGCGGCGACGGGCGGGGCGGTTTCATCGTCCCGGAGTTCAGCAGCGTCTTCGACGGGTCGGCGGCCTTCGTGCAGCTGATAGGGCTCGTGGCGAGGACGCAGCTCACCCTGAGCCAGATCGATGCCCGGATCCCGCGCGCGCACGTGCTCAAACGGGACGTGCCGACCCCGTGGGCGGTGAAGGGGCTCGTCATGCGGCGGGTCGTGGAAGCGGCCGGTGACCGGCAGGTGGACACCACCGACGGGGTACGGGTGGTCGAGGCCGACGGGCGGTGGGCGCTGGTGCTGCCGGACCCGGCGGAAGCGGTCACCCATCTGTGGGCCGAAGGTCCCGACGACGCGTCCGCACAGGCGCTCCTGGACGGCTGGGCAGCCGTGGTGGACGGCGCCGGGCACTGAGCACCGGGCACGCGGCGGCGTAGGTCCGCGAGACCGGTGGGCCGGGCGGGAGCATGTCCCCGCCCGGCCCACCGGTCGGGCGCATTCGGCGTGTGCGGTGCCGACATGCGACGATGTGCGGCATGTCGCAGCCGCCCCACAACCGGAGTTCGGCGCAGCCTCCCGCGCGCCCGGACGCTTCCATGTCGCTGCTGACGCACGTGATGGACCACAGTCTCGACGAGGGCTACGCGGAAGCCTCCGCCCGCCGCGCGTCGGAGGGCACGGTGGGCCTGCCGCGCACGCTCAAGGCCAAACTGGGGCTCGCCGCCGGGCTGGTGCTCGCCGCGATGGTCGTCACGCTGGGTGCCGCGCAGGCGCGGGTCGCCGCGCCGGTGCTGGCCAAGGAGCGTCAGGAGCTCATCGACCGGGTCGACCGCGCCGACGGGCACGCGGACGACCTGGGGCGGGACATCGAGAGGCTGCGGGGCGCCGTCGCCGACCGCCAGCGCGCAGCGCTCAAGCAGCACGGCGGTGACCAGGGCCAGCTCGTGGCGCTGCTGTCCGGGGCCACGGAGGTGCGCGGGCCCGGGATCAAGCTGACGGTGGACGACGCCAAGGGCGCGTCCTCGGGCAACGGTTCCAAGCCGCGCGAGAACACGGGTTTCTCGGACACCGGCCGGCTGCGCGACCATGATCTCCAGAAGATCGTCAACGGGCTGTGGCAGTCCGGGGCCGAAGCGATCTCGATCAACGGGCAGCGGCTGACGTCGCTCTCGGCGATCAGGGCCGCCGGTGACGCGATACTGGTCGACAACAGGCCGCTGGTGCCGCCGTACGAAGTGCTGGCGATCGGTGACAAGAAGCGGCTCGGAACCACGTTCCAGGACTCCGCGGACGGCCAGTACCTGCACGTGCTGCAGGAGAGCTACGGGATCCGCTACACCTTGTCCCCCGAGGACGAGGTACGGCTGCCGGCCGCGTCGAGCCTGACCGTACGTACAGCTACAGCAGTAGAGCAGCAGAAGGGTGCATCGTGATCGCGGTACTGGGCCTCGTGGTCGGAGTGGTGGTCGGGCTTCTGGTCCGGCCCGAAGTGCCGGCCGTGGTGGAGCCTTATCTCCCGATCGCCGTGGTGGCGGCGCTGGACGCGGTGTTCGGGGGCTTGCGCGCGATGCTGGACGGCATCTTCGTGGACAAGGTCTTCGTGGTGTCGTTCCTGTCCAACGTGGTCGTGGCCGCGCTGATCGTCTTCCTCGGTGACAAGCTGGGCGTCGGTTCGCAGCTCTCCACGGGTGTGGTCGTCGTCCTGGGCATCCGCATCTTCTCAAACGCCGCGGCCATCCGCCGGCACGTGTTCCGGGCGTGAGGCCGATGAGTACGAACGACACCCCGCCCGAGGAGCCGAAGGTTCCGGGGCAGCCGCCGAAGGAAGAGCCGCAGGCGGGGCCTGCCGGTCCCGCCGAGCCTGCCGGGCCTGCTGGGCCTGCCGGTCCCGAGCCCGTGGCCGAAGAGAGGGTCGGGGCGGAGTCCGGGCCCGTGCGGACCGAGCCCGAGGAGACCGGCCGGCAGCGGCTGGCGGCCGGGCTGTGGCCGCCGCGGGTGAGCCGGGCCCAACTGATCGTCGCGGTGCTGCTGTTCGTCCTGGGGCTCGGTCTGGCCATCCAGGTACGGTCCAACAGCGACTCCAGCGCGCTGCGCGGTGCCCGCCAGGAGGACCTCGTACGGATCCTCGACGAGTTGGACGGGCGGACCAAGCGGCTGGAGGACGAGAAGCAGAAGCTCGAAGAGCAGCGCAGGGAGCTGGAGAGCAGCTCCAACCAGGCCGAAGAGGCCCGGAAGCAGACCATCGAGAAGGAACGTCAACTCGGGATCCTGGCCGGTACGGTGGCCGCGCAGGGTCCGGGGATCATGCTGAAGATCTCGGATCCCAAGAACCAGGTGCAGTCGGACAAGCTGCTGGACACCCTCCAGGAGCTGCGTGCGGCCGGGGCCGAGGCGATCCAGATCAACGGCGTGCGGATCGTGGCGGGCTCGTACTTCTCGGATGAGGGCGGCGGGGTCGCGATCGACGGTAAGAAGATCGCACAGCCCTACGAATTCAGGGTGATCGGCAAGCCGCAGGACCTGGAGCCGGCGCTCAACATTCCGGGCGGCGTCGTCCAGTCGCTGGAGAAGGAGCAAGCGGTCGTCACCGTCACACGACCGGCGAAGATCGTCGTGGATGCCTTGCGGGCTGCGAAGCAGCCTGACTACGCTCGGTCGTCATCGCCGTGAGGCGGGACGCAGAGCAGACCGGCTCACGCGGGCGGATGCCTGCGGGGGGTCGGCGCACCGAAGTCGTGGTACGTGGTGGAAACTGTCTGATGGTTACGGACGTTGTGAGAATGTCCGGGTCGGCAGGTGTTGCATTCGGAGTTCGTCCTGCCCCACGGGCGGGTCTGTTTCGGTCAAGGGGAATCGCCCGTGAAGTTGTTTGAGAAGTTGTTCGGCAAGAAGAACCGCGAGGAAAGCGGTGCGGCCAGGCACCGCGCGGGGCAGGGAGACGTGGAAGGGCAGGGCGACCGGCCGCTCTTCCGCGACGAGGTCGCCGGCGCGGGTGATATTTCGGGCGCGCAGGGCGCGTCGTCTGTTGACCCTGCCGGTACCGGACGCATAGGTTTCGGTGAACCATCAACCTCAAGTACGGGTGGAGGGTTTAACCCCGACCCGTATGCCACCAATGCCTCCGCGGGGCAGCCGCGGCGCGAGGAGCCGTCCATGTCGGCCGAGCAGATTTGCAGCAGGTGCGGGCACCGCAGCGATGCGGCGAGCCGGTTCTGCTCCAACTGCGGGGCGCCGTTGCGGGCGGGTCTGACGCCGGAGCGTGCCTCGGAGACCACGTCCACCATCTCGATCTCGGGCCTCGAGGCCTACGAGGCCGAGGTGTCGGGACAATCGCACGTGTCGTCCTCGCTGTCCCCCGAGGCCCAGGCCGCGGTGGAAGCACTGCCTCCGGGTTCCGCTCTGCTCATCGTGCGGCGCGGTCCCAACTCCGGCAGCCGCTTCCTCTTGGACGGAGAGCTGACGACGGCCGGCCGGCACCCGCAGAGCGACATCTTCCTGGACGACGTCACCGTCTCCCGGCGCCATGTCGAGTTCCGCAGGAGCCACGACGGCGGTTTCACCGTCGCCGATGTCGGCAGCCTCAACGGCACGTACGTGAACCGTGAACCGATCGACTCCGTCTCCCTCCACAACGGCGACGAAGTGCAGATCGGCAAGTACCGGCTGGTCTTCTACGCGAGCCTGCGGGGCATCTGACCCTCCCCCGGATCCTGTCCGGGGGACTCCCCAGGGAAGGTCCCATGCTGCGCACCCCGACAGGCGGTGCCGGAAACGGCACCGCCGCCTCGGCCCGGCGGCTGGTGAGCATCGGCACGGTGCTCACGATGCTGCGTGACGAGTTCCCCGAAGTCACGATCTCGAAGATCCGCTTCCTGGAGGCGGAGGGGCTCGTGGAGCCCAGGCGCACACCTTCCGGATACCGCAAGTTCAGCACTGACGACGTGGAGCGCCTCGCCCACATCCTGCGGCTCCAGCGCGATCACTACCTTCCGTTGAAGGTCATCCGCGAGCAGCTCGACGCGCTCGCCCGCGGCGAGCAGATCCGTATCCCGGCGCCCACGGCGCACGGGGAGTCCGTCGACCCCACGAGCCCCGTGGTCCTGTACGGCGAGGTGGGCCGGGAGCGGCCGACCGTGGCCCGGGTGGGCCGGGCCGAGCTGATCGCCGCCGCGGAGGTGGACGAGGTACAGCTCGTCGAGTGGGAGTCGTACGGGCTGATCTCGGAGGCCCCCGGCGGCGGATTCGACGCCGAGGCCGTCACGGTGGCCCGTCTGGTGGCCGATCTCGGACGGTTCGGGCTGGAACCGCGCCACCTCCGGGCGATGAAGGCCGCCGCCGACCGGGAGGCCGGTCTGGTCGAACAGGTGGTCTCACCGCTGCGCCGCCACCGCAACCCGCAGACCAGGGCACATGCCGAGGCCACCTTGAAGGAGCTCGCGGGGCTCTCCGTGCGGCTGCACGAGGCCCTGGTGCAGACGGCGCTCGGGGTGCGGCTGCACTGATCCGGGGGCCTTCGCGGGAGTCGCGGAGGGCTTCTCCGGGCAGCCTTGGGGGAGCCCGACTACCCAAACCGGCCGGGCAGGTCCTAGGGTTGCTGTGTGAACGAGCTCGACGTTGTGGGTGTCCGGGTGGAAATGCCCTCCAACCAACCGATCGTGCTCCTGCGTGAAGTGGGAGGCGATCGGTACCTCCCCATCTGGATCGGACCAGGGGAGGCGACCGCCATTGCCTTCGCGCAGCAGGGCATGGCTCCTGCCCGGCCGCTGACGCACGACCTGTTCAAGGACGTGCTGGAGGCGATCGGCGAGGAACTCACCGAAGTCCGGATCACGGATCTGCGGGAGGGCGTCTTCTACGCGGAGCTCGTCTTCGCCAGCGGGGTCGAGGTGAGCGCGAGGCCGTCCGACGCCATAGCGCTCGCCCTGCGCACCGGGACGCCGATCTACGGCAGCGACGGCGTGCTGGACGACGCCGGAATCGCGATCCCGGACGAGCAGGAGGACGAGGTGGAGAAGTTCCGCGAGTTCCTCGACCAGATCTCGCCCGAGGACTTCGGCACCGGCCCGCACTGAGCCGGGGGCCGCGGCGTCCGCCGGCCGTTCCCGTCGCAGCCTCAAGGGAGATTGCAGCCCATTCGACTAGCCTTTCCCCGCAATGGGGTACGGGAAACCACTCTCAGGGTGATTATCACTCGGCGTGCCGAGTGTGGCGATCGTTGACGCACCCCTGGTGACTGCCTACCTTCGAGATGGCAGGTCAAGGACGGAGGGTCGGCGTGAGAGTCACGGGCGACGGTACGACCGGGGGCATCCCCGCACGGAGTGACGGTGGGCCGTACCCGCTGCACGGTGGTGCGGTGAGTTCCGCGCGCCGTCAGCCGGAGCCCGCGCCGCTGGGTTCGGTGGGGCCGGTGGGGCCCCAGGGTGGCGAGGCGGCACCCGAGCAGGTCGGCTACCGCGGGCCGACGGCGTGTGCCGCGGCCGGCATCACCTACCGGCAGCTCGACTACTGGGCGCGCACGGGGCTGGTGGAGCCGAGCGTGCGTCCCGCGTACGGGTCGGGCACGCAGCGGCTGTACAGCTTCCGGGACGTGGTCGTCCTCAAGATCGTCAAGCGCTTCCTGGACACCGGGGTGGCGCTGCAGAACATCCGCACCGCCGTGCAGCACCTGCGTGACCGCGGGTTCTCGGACCTGGAGCGCATGACGCTGATGAGCGACGGCGCCACCGTGTACGAGTGCACCTCACCGGAACAGGTCGTCAGCCTGCTCCAGGGCGGTCAGGGAGTCTTCGGGATCGCCGTCGGGGTGGTCTGGCGCGATGTCGAGAACGCGCTGTCACAGCTCCACGGGGAGCGCGTGGACACCGGTGAGACGGTGGTCGGGCACAACCCCGCCGACGAGCTGGCCGCGCGGCGCAACCGGGCGGTCTAGGCCGTCTCCTTCCGGCTCTTTCCGGCACGTGTACCGAGGCCGTCGGCCCCGGCCCGCCTCGGCAGCGGGCCCGGTCGGACGGCCTCGGGCCGTTTGTCAGTGGCGTAGGGCAGCATCGGTGCTGTGAGAGCCGCGCCGACCATCATGCATCTGGACATGGACGCCTTCTACGCGTCCGTGGAGCAGGCGTCGAAGCCGAGCCTGCGCGGCAAGGCCGTCATCGTCGGCGGGCTCGGTCCGCGCGGGGTGGTCGCCACCTGCTCCTACGAGGCCAGGCGGTTCGGGGTCCACTCGGCGATGCCGACCGCCCAGGCGCGGCGGCTCTGCCCGAACGGCGCGTACCTGATCCCGCGCTTCAGCCTGTACCGGGCGGTCAGCGACACCGTCATGGGCCTCCTGCGGGAGCTGTCGCCGCTGGTGGAGCCCCTCAGCCTGGACGAGGCCTTCGTGGACCTGGAGGCGGGCGGGGTCGCCTTCGACGCGGAGTCCGCGCGGGCCGTGGGAGAGCGGCTGCGGTCCGACATCATGGCCGCGACCGGGCTCAGCGGATCGGTCGGGCTGGCCGGGTCCAAGATGCTGGCCAAGGTGGCCTCCGAGGAGGCCAAGCCCGCGGGGCTGCTGCTGATCGACATCGGCACCGAGCGGGCGCACCTCGCGCCGATGCCCGTACGGACCCTGCCCGGGGTGGGGCCGGCCACCGGGGAACACCTGCGGCGGGCCGGGATCACCACGGTGGGGGAGCTGGCGGAAGCCGGCGAGGACGAGCTGGTCCGGATGGTGGGGCGCTCGCACGGGGTCGGGCTGTACCGGATGGCGAGGGGCGTGGACGAGCGGCCGGTGGTGGCCGAGCGCGACGCGAAATCGGTGTCGGTCGAGGACACCTTCGACGTGGACCTGCACGACCGGGTCCGGATCCGGGGCGAGGTGCAGCGGCTCGCGGACCGGTGCGTGCGGCGGCTTCGGGAGTCCGGGCACTCGGGGCGGACCATCGTGCTCAAGGTGCGGCGGTACGACTTCTCGACGCTGACCCGGTCCGAGACCCTGCGGGGGCCGACCGATGACCCGGCGGTGGTCCGGGAGGCCGCGGCCCGGCTGCTGGAGGGCGTGGACACCACGGGCGGGGTGCGGCTGCTGGGGGTGGGCGTCACGGGGCTGGCGGACTACACGCAGGAGGATCTGTTCGCCTTCGCCGGTGCGCTTGCGCTGGCCGCTGAGGGGGAAGAGCAGGGGGATGCCGCTGGGCTGGATGGGGTCGGTGGGGCCGATGAGGCTGCCGAGACGGGTTCGGGCGAGGATGCGAGTGAGCCCGTAGAACCCGGCGGGGGGAACGGCGCGGGCGGTCCCGAGGCGGCCCCGGCTGCCGATGAGGCAGCCGGAATCGAAGACGGCGCCGGGCGGTTGTGGCACGCCGGGAGCGACGTCCGGCACGCGGTGTACGGGCCCGGGTGGGTGCAGGGCAGCGGGGTCGGGCGGGTGACCGTACGGTTCGAGGAGCCCGGCTCGGAGCCGGGCCGGGTGCGGACGTTCCGGGTGGACGACCCCGAGCTGGAGCCGTCCGATCCGCTTCCGCTGGTGGGGGCCGGCGGTGTGCTGGGCTAGCCTTCGTCGCCCGCCAGGCGGCCGAAGTCGCGGTGGAAGTCTCCGGGCAGGGCCACGTCGAGGCCGTAGTGGTGGTAGAGCTGCAGCTCCTGTTCGGGGGAGAGGTGGCGGCCGACGCCGAAGTCGGGGGCGTCCTTGATGAGGGAGCGCTCGAAGGGCACGCGCAGGGTGTCGCCCACCATCTCGCTGGGTTCCAGGGGGACGAAGGCGTCCCGGCTGAAGAGGCCGGTCCGGACGGCAGCCCATTCGGGGATGCCCGTGGCATCGTCGAGGTAGACCTCGTCGACGGTGCCGATCTTGGCGCCATTGCGGTCGAACGCCTTGCGGCCGATCAGGCTGCGGGGATCGATGTCGGTCTGCACGGTCCGGTCCCTCCATTTGGTCGCAACTCCTCCGTAATGACTACAAAAGTGCATTTCTGGAGAGGGGGCCACTCGGGGAGGGCGCGAGATCCTCGCTGGTAGGCTGGGTGACGGCTGTTGACCCTGTGCGGGAGAGTCCTCCGAGTGAGCGAGACGGAGGCGCCGAAGGAGCAAATCCTCCCCGGAATCTCTCAGGCATACGTACCGCACGTGGTGAGGCCACTCTGGAAAGTAGGGGCGGTACCGGGCGCGCAGTGCCGGTTCCTCTCCTCACCGACGGTGAAAGCCGGACCCCGGGCGACCCCCGAGCGGCCCGGTGAAGCTCTCAGGTTGTGATGACAGAGGGGGAGGCCGTCCGGGTGCCCGCGCCGTGGTGCCCCTCGCAGGTCGTACGACCCAGGAGGCCTCCGTACATGACCGCCAACCGCATTCCGCTCTCCCAGCTGGAGCGAGGCATCCCCTTTGAGCAGCGCCACATCGGCCCGGACGCCGAGGCGCAGGCGAAGATGCTCGCCCAGGTGGGCTACGGCTCCCTGGACGAACTGACCGCCGCAGCGGTGCCGGATGTGATCAAGACCACTGCCGCGCTGAACCTGCCCGAGGCGCGGACCGAGGCCGAGGTGCTCGCCGAGCTGCGTCAGCTCGCCGACCGCAACCAGGTCCTCTCCTCCATGATCGGCCTGGGTTACTACGGCACCTTCACGCCGCCGGTGATCCTGCGCAACGTCATGGAGAACCCGTCCTGGTACACGGCGTACACCCCGTACCAGCCGGAGATCTCGCAGGGCCGCCTGGAAGCGCTGCTGAACTTCCAGACCGTCGTCGCTGAGCTGACCGGGCTGCCGACCTCCGGCGCCTCCCTCCTCGACGAGGGCACCGCGGCCGCCGAGGCCATGACGCTGGCCCGCCGCGTGGGCAAGGCCAAGGGCAACGTCTTCCTCGTGGACGCCGACGCGCTGCCGCAGACCATCGCCGTGATCCAGACCCGCGCCGAGCCGATCGGCATCGAGATCGTCGTCGCCGACCTCTCCGAGGGCATCCCGGCCGAGGCCGCCGAGCGCGGGATCTACGGCGTGCTCGTCCAGTACCCGGGCGCCTCCGGTGCCGTACGGGACATCAAGCCGGTCATCGACCAGGCCCACGGGCTCGGCGCCATCGTCGCCGTCTCCGCCGACCTGCTCGCCCTGACCCTGCTGACCTCCCCGGGCGAGCTGGGCGCGGACATCGCCGTCGGCACCACCCAGCGCTTCGGCGTTCCGATGGGCTTCGGCGGACCGCACGCCGGCTACATGGCCGTCCAGGCTAAGCACGCCCGCTCGCTGCCCGGCCGCCTCGTCGGCGTCTCCGTGGACGCGGACGGCAACAAGGCCTACCGCCTGGCCCTCCAGACCCGCGAGCAGCACATCCGCCGCGAGAAGGCCACCAGCAACATCTGCACCGCGCAGGTGCTGCTCGCCGTCATGGCCGGCATGTACGCGGTCTACCACGGCCCCGACGGCCTGCGGACGATCGCCCGCCGCACCCACCGCTACGCCGGCCTGCTCGCCGCCGGTCTGCGGGCCGGCGGGGTCGAGATCGTGCACGGCGCCTACTTCGACACCATCACCGCCCGGGTTCCGGGCCGCGCCGCCGAGGTCGTGGCCGCGGCCCGCGAGGGCGGGGTCAACCTGTACCAGGTGGACGCCGACCTGGTCTCCGCCGCCTGTGACGAGACCACCCTGCGCGCCGACGTGGACGCGGTGTGGGCGGCCTTCGGGGTCACCGCCGACCTGGAGGCGCTGGACGCCACCACGGCCGACGTGCTGCCCGAGGGGCTGCTGCGCGAGGACGCGTACCTGACCCACCCGGTCTTCCACCAGCACCGCTCCGAGACCGCGATGCTGCGCTACCTGCGCAAGCTCTCGGACAAGGACTACGCGCTGGACCGCGGCATGATCCCGCTGGGCTCCTGCACCATGAAGCTCAACGCGACCACCGAGATGGAGTCGGTCACCTGGCCCGAGTTCGGCCAGCTGCACCCGTTCGCCCCGGTGGAGCAGGCGGAGGGCTACCTCACGCTCATCACCGAGCTGGAGGAACGTCTCTGCGAGGTCACCGGCTACGACAAGGTCTCCATCCAGCCGAACGCCGGTTCCCAGGGTGAGCTCGCCGGTCTGCTGGCCGTCCGCGCCTACCACCGGGCCAACGGCGACGAGCAGCGCACCGTCTGCCTCATCCCGTCCTCCGCGCACGGCACCAACGCCGCGAGCGCCGTGATGGCCGGCATGAAGGTCGTCGTGGTCAAGACCGCCGACGACGGCGAGGTGGACGCGGCCGACCTGCGCGCCAAGATCGAGCAGTACCGCGACGAGCTCGCCGTACTGATGATCACGTACCCCTCCACGCACGGTGTGTTCGAGGAGCACGTCGCCGACATCTGCGCCCAGGTGCACGACGCCGGCGGCCAGGTCTACGTGGACGGCGCCAACCTCAACGCCCTGGTGGGCCTCGCCAAGCCGGGTCACTTCGGCGGCGACGTCTCGCACCTGAACCTGCACAAGACCTTCTGCATCCCGCACGGTGGCGGCGGCCCCGGCGTCGGCCCGGTCGGTGTCCGGGCGCACCTGGCCCCGTACCTGCCCAACCACCCGCTCCAGCCGACCGCCGGTCCGGAGACGGGCGTCGGCCCGATCTCGGCCGCCCCGTGGGGCTCGGCCGGCATCCTGCCGATCTCCTGGTCGTACGTGCGCCTCATGGGCGGTGAGGGCCTCAAGCGCGCCACCCAGGTGGCGGTGCTCGGCGCGAACTACATCGCCAAGCGCCTGGAGCCGCACTACCCGGTGCTCTACACCGGCCCGGGCAACCTGGTCGCGCACGAGTGCATCATCGACATGCGCCCGCTGTCCAAGGCGACGGGCGTCAGCATCGACGACATCGCCAAGCGCCTGATCGACTACGGGTTCCACGCGCCGACCATGTCCTTCCCGGTCGCCGGGACGCTCATGATCGAGCCGACGGAGTCCGAGGACCTCGCCGAGATCGACCGCTTCTGCGACGCGATGATCGCGATCCGTGCCGAGATCGAGCGGGTCGCCGGCGGCGAGTGGCCGGTGGACGACAACCCGCTGGCCAACTCCCCGCACACGGCGGCGGCGCTGGGCGGCGAGTGGAACCACCCGTACACCCGCGACGAGGCCGTCTTCCCGGGCGGGGTGTCGGCCGCGGAGAAGTACTGGCCGCCGGTGCGCCGGATCGACGGTGCCTTCGGTGACCGGAACCTGGTGTGTTCCTGCCCGCCGCTGGACGAGTACGACAACTAGGTCACCGCGGCGGGAGCCGTGCGGTACCGAGGCATGAAGTACTGAGGCATGACGAAGGGGCCGGTCCGGGAGTGGTACTCCTGGGCCGGCCCCTTTCGGCGCCCGCCGTCATCGGACGGCCCCGGCTAGGCGGCCTTCATCACGTGCGCCGCGGCGAGCGCGCGGTGCGGGGCGATGATCTGGCCGTCCGGCAGCAGCTCACCGGTGTCCTCGAAGAGCAGGACGCCGTTGCACAGCAGGCTCCAGCCCTGTTCCGGGTGGACGGCCACGGGGTGTGCGGCCTCCCGGTCGGCGGAGTCGGCGGACGGGCACGCTGGCTTGTGCTGGCACATGGATGCGTTCTTTCGCTGCGGTGTGGTCTGTGTGCTGCGGCTCGATGCGTTGTTCATGGCCGCCCCCCGTATCAACGATTTGGCTTGGTCAGGGTCCCCAGTGTTCCCCTAGGACTCCGCGTCCGCAGGGATTTCCCGGCAGCTGTCCTCATAGATTGATGACGCATCACTCGTGCGGGCGGTTCAGGTCAACTCCCCTGTCATTTCGGGTGGTTCGCAGGGGGCCCGAGTGGGCTAGGCCGAATGGGCAATTCCGGCCACGGTGCTCCGTTCGGGGCGCACCGGGCTCCGTTCAGGCGGCCGGGGCCGCCATCGAGGGCGGGACCGGCGGCGCCTGAGGAGTGAGCCTGTGGGTCATCACGGGCAGCAGTTCGGACACCGGGTGCGGCCGGTAGGCGGCGATGCCGGGTGGGGCGGGTGCCAGCGGGACCAGCAGATCGGCGGCGGCCGGCATCCCGGACGCCGCGTCGGCGCCCACCGCCCCGTGCAGCCACAGCGTCAGCATGTACAGCTCCGGTACGGACAGCAGCCGTGGCTGGTAGCCCTTGCCGAGGGATTCCGCCTGGCGCAGCGCGCGTTCGGTGGCGGCCACGTAGGGGCCCTCGAAGAAGTGGGAGAAGGCCCACCCGTCCGGGGTCAGTCGGGTGTCGGCCGCCGCCACGTAGCGGTCCCCGCTGCGGATCAGGAACCGCCAGCCGGTCAGCCGGGTGCGCGGCGGTCGACCGCCCGAGGCCAGACCGGAGAGGTTCAGCCGGTCCAGGACGTGGACGGGCAGCGGCAGTTCGGCGGTCATCGGCCCCTGGAGGGCACGCAGGGCCGGGGTGTGCGCTTCATTGACGGCGCTGGGGGAACCGAGGGCCGCGAGGACACTGCGCAGGGCGGGCGCGGGGGCCGGAGGGACGTGCAGCGGCATGGTGGGTCGCCTCTCACTTGGGAGACCGGTGGATCGGGGGGAGGTGCGGACGGCGCTGTCGCATTCTGGGGCCAGAGGGGGGCTGAGGGGCAATGGCCGCGCGCCAACTCTCTGCCTCGTTTGCGGAGTTTATACGACATGTGTTCACGCAGTGTTTCGGCTAGCTGTCCCGCCTATTGCCGGCAAGGCGCTTACCGGTCCCTCTGACATGGCATTCATGCCGGTCGCGCGCAAAAATGCCGCGCTGACCTCGGAGGTTACCGGACGGGGGCTCGGCTGGAAAGCGCCGGTTATCCGGAACCGGCAAAGTCTACGGAGTATTTGCGCATTGCGGCTTGCCAGGTGAATGTGCCAAAGCGCCTGTCGGCCAAACCGGCGCGCGCTCCTCGCCAGTCACGCCCCTTCCGCGTTATCGATCACGCCGCCGGGGCATCATCGACCGTAACGCGCGCCTGGGGTGATGGATCTTTTCCAAGCCGGCCAGGCCCAGTCGAGGAGGGACGCTTCGATGGGGGAGAAGGTCGTGGCGGGCGGATTCGACCTGTCCGATCGGCAACGGTACCGGAGGAAGCTTCACGAGTGCCTGGAGGGACTGGAGCGGCTTCTGGCGGAGAAGAGGTTCGATCGCCCCAAGAATATGATGGGGCTGGAGATCGAGCTGAATCTCGCGGGTGCCGACGGGTTGCCGAGAATGGTGAATGCGCAGGTACTGGAGCGCATTGCGAGCCCCGATTTCCAAACGGAACTGGGGATGTTCAACCTGGAGGTGAACGTACTTCCGCACCGGCTCGGCGGCCGGGTATTCGACCAGCTCGCCGAAGAACTGAGCGCGGGCCTCGGCTATGCCCACCGGCAGGCCGTGGAGATCGACGCCGGGGTGGTGATGATCGGCATTCTGCCGACGATCTCGCGCGCCGACCTGGTCACCGCCAACCTCTCGGCGGTGGACCGCTACTCGCTGCTGAACGAGCAGATCCTGATGATGCGGGGCGAGGACTTCACGCTCGACATCGACGGAGTCGAGCGGCTGACCTGGACCTCCGGGTCGATCGTGCCCGAGGCCGCGTGCACCTCCGTACAACTGCACCTCCAGGTGACTCCGGCCCGGTTCGCGGACGTGTGGAACGCGGCGCAGGCGGTGGCCGCCGTACAGATAGCGGTCGGCGCCAACTCGCCGTTCCTGTTCGGGCGCGAGCTGTGGCGGGAGTCGCGGCCGCCGCTCTTCCAGCAGGCCACCGACACCCGGCCGCCCGAGCTCCAGGCGCAGGGGGTGCGGCCGCGCACCTGGTTCGGTGAGCGGTGGGTGGATTCGGCGTACGAGCTCTTCGCCGAGAACGTCCGCTACTTCCCGTCCCTGCTGCCGATCTGCGACGAGGAGGAGCCGCTGCGGGTCCTCGCCGAGGGCGGGGTGCCCAGCCTCCAGGAACTGGTGCTGCACAACGGCACGGTCTACCGGTGGAACCGGCCCGTGTACGGGGTCGCCGGCGGGGTGCCACACCTGCGCGTGGAGAACCGGGTGCTGCCGGCCGGGCCGACGGTGGCCGATGTCGTCGCCAACGCGGCCTTCTACTACGGGCTCGTACGGACCCTCGCGGACGAGCAGCGCCCGGTGTGGAGCCGGCTGCCCTTCGCCGAGGCGGAGGCCAACTTCGACGCGGCCTGCCGCTACGGGATCGACGCCCGGGTGCGCTGGCCGCGCCGGGGCCGGGGCGGGGGACTGGCCAGCGTGCCCGCGGTGCGGCTGGTGCTGGACGAGCTGCTGCCGATGGCGGCCGCCGGACTGGACGCGTGGGGCATCGAGCCCGCCGACCGGGACCACTACCTCGGCATCATCGAGGAGCGATGTCGGCGACGGGTGAACGGAGCCACCTGGCAGGTGGAGACGTACCATCGGGCGCTCGCGGCCGGGCTGGAGCGGGACGCGGCGCTCGCCGCGACCACGCGCCGCTACAGCGAGCTGATGCACAAGGGCGACCCCGTGCACACCTGGCCGGTCGGCCTCGCGGAGTCGGAGGTGAGCGCCGTGACGGCGGCCGAGGGCTGACCCGGGGGGCCGACCCCGGGGACTGGCCCGGGGGCGCCCGGACCCCGTGATCCGGCTCCGGTCCCGTCCGGTGATCCTGTTCCCCCGCCGACGAGGCAGTATGGGGTGATCGCAGTGGTCGGCGGACGGGAGACGAGCGTGCGGACGGAGCCGGAGCCGGTGGTCGGGGAACTCGAAGAGGGCCGGGACGGGCGCAAGGCCCTGCGCGACGAGACGCTGCTGGTGCTCGCGCTCTCCCTGGGCGCGAGCGGCGTTTCGGCGCTGATCAGCTTCATCGGCTCGCTGACCAAGCCGGGCGGGCTCAAGGACCAGGCCGCCACGCTCAACGGCTCGCACGCGCCGGGCCGGCCCTGGCTCGACCTGGCCTGGCAGCTGTTCGGCATCGCGAGCGCGCTGGTCCCCGTACTGCTCGTCGCGCACCTCCTGACCCGTGAGGGCGCCCCGGGGCTGAAGGTACTGGGCTTCGACCGCACCCGGCCCGGGTGGGACCTGGGCCGGGGCGCGCTCGTCGCGGCCGGCATCGGGAGCGCCGGGCTCGCCTTCTACCTGGTGTCGCGGGCCACGGGCTTCAACCTGACGGTGGTGCCGGAGGCGCTGCCCGACGTGTGGTGGAAGTTCCCGGTGCTCATCCTCTCCGCGGTGCAGAACTCCGTGGTGGAGGAGGTCATCGTGCTGGCCTACCTGCTGCGCCGGCTCGGCCAGCTGGGCTGGTCGCCGATGGCCGCGCTGATCGCCAGCTCCGTGCTGCGCGGTTCGTACCACCTCTACCAGGGCATCGGCGGCTTCATCGGCAACATGGTGATGGGCGTCGTCTTCGTGCTCGCCTACCGGCGCTGGGGCCGGGTCGGGCCGCTCGTCGTCGCCCACGCGCTGCTGGACATCGTGGCCTTCGGCGGGTACGCCCTGCTCGCGGGCAAGGTGGGCTGGCTGCCCACCCCGTAGCCGCCGGTGCTCAGGGCGCGGAGAGCAGCTCGCCGTCGATGACGGTGACCGCGCGTCCGGTCAGCAGCGTACGGTCGCCCGTGAGCCGGACCGTGACGAAGCCGGTGCGCGCTCCGCCCTGGAGGCCGACGAGCTCGGTGCGGCCCAGGCGCGCGGCCCAGAAGGGGGCCAGCGCGGTGTGGGCGCTGCCAGTGACCGGGTCCTCGTCGATGCCGAGGGCCGGGAAGAAGCCGCGGGAGACGAAGTCGTAGCCGCGGGAGGGGTCCTCGGCGGCGGCGGTGACGATGATCCCGCGGCGGCCGTAGCCGCGCAGGGCGGGCAGGTCGGGCGTGAGCTCGCGTACGGTCCGCTCGTCGGCCAGTTCCACGACCAGGTCGCCGATGTGCTCGGAGGTGTCGTGGACCGACTTGATCCCGGCGCCCAGGGCGAGCTGGACCTCGGCTTCCGGCTCCACCTCCGTCAGGGAGGAGGTCGGGAAGTCCATGGTGATCGTGCCGTCCTCGGCGGCCTCCGCCGTGAGGATCCCGCAGCGCGCGGTGAAGCGGATCAGACCGGTCGCCAGGCCGCTCGTGGCGAGTACGTGCGCGGTGGCGAGGGTCGCGTGGCCGCACATGTCGACCTCGCCGGCCGGGGTGAACCAGCGCAGCGCCCAGTCGGCGTCCCCGCCTGGCGGCAGGGGGTGGGCGAAGGCCGTCTCGGAGAGGTTGACCTCGGCGGCGACCTGCTGGAGCCAGGAGTCCGGGGGGAATCCACCGTCGAGGCCGTCGGTGCCGCCGGGGCCGTCGAGGAGCAGGACTCCGGCGGGGTTGCCGGCGAAGGGGCGGTCGGTGAAGGCGTCCACGATTCTGATGCGCATGATTCCGACCGTAGGGAGGCCGGCCCGGCCGCCGCAAAGGCCAATCCGGGATGACTGGCCTGTTCGGCTGCCTCCCCGGTCAGTCGCGTGGCAGCCGCTCGGCGAGGGCGCGGAGGCCGGGGAGCCGGTGGGTGTCGCAGGGCATCCGGAAGCGGTAGTCGGAGCGGCCGAGGGTGATCGTCAGGGTGGGCCGCCGGCCCTCGGTGCATTCGATGCGGGGCCGCTGCCAGACGTGCCACCGATGCACGTCGTTGAAGCCGAACAGCTCCAGCACGCGACCGTCGAAGACCAGGAGGACGGTGTCGGTCACCGGTGCTTCGAGCACTTCGAGCACTTCGCGTACTTCGCGCACTTCGCGTACTTCGAGTTCTTCGCCGGGTGAGCTCATTGACCTGCCTTGCTGAAGGTGGGGCGGGGCGATTCTCGGCGGGCTGGGTGAATGCCCTTCAGTCTCACCGATATTGGGCCGGTTGGCGACGGGCGGGCCCGTGCGCGAGGCCGCCGTAGTCTGCGGGGAACAGCAGGTCCGGGCGGCGCTGTTGCACCGAATCGGACCCGTACGCATTTTCCGCAGGAGGACTGATTCATGACTGACCGGCCTTTGACGCTGATGGCAGTGCACGCCCACCCCGACGACGAGGCAACCGGAACCGGAGGGGTCCTCGCCCGGTACGCGGCGGAGGGCATCCGCACGGTTCTCGTGACGTGTACCGACGGCGGCTGCGGTGACGGACCGGGGGGCGTGAAGCCGGGTGATCCCGGGCACGATCCGGCGGCCGTCGCCCTGATGCGCCGTCAAGAACTGGAGGCGAGCCGTGAGGTCCTGAAGATCAGCGACCTGGAGACGCTGGACTACGCCGACTCCGGGATGATGGGCTGGCCGAGCAACGACGCCCCCGGGTCCTTCTGGAAGACCCCGGTGGAGGAGGGCGCGGCCCGGCTCGCGGAACTCATGCGCCACTACCGGCCCGACGTGGTCGTCACCTATGACGCGAACGGCTTCTACGGCCACCCCGACCACATCCAGGCCCACCGCATCACGATGGCGGCGCTGGAGTTGGCCGAGCTGACTCCGAAGGTGTACTGGACGACGGCGCCCCGCTCGATGATGCGGAGCTTCGGGGAGATGATGCGCGAGTTCCAGGAGGACATGCCGGAGCCGGACCCCGCGGAGGCCGCCGCGCTGGCCGAGATCGGCCTCCCCGACGACGAGATCACCACGTGGGTGGACACCACCGCGTTCAGCGGTCAGAAGTTCGACGCGCTGGCCGCGCACGCCAGTCAGGGCGAGAACATCTTCTTCCTCAGGATGGGCAAGGAGCGGTTCGGCAAGCTGATGGGCGTGGAGACCTTCTTGCGCGTCCGGGACACCACCGGCGCGGCCGTACCCGAGAACGACCTCTTCGCCGGACTGCGCTGATCCGTCCGGCTGTCCGCCTCGACCGTGGCCGGTGAAGCCCCGATCGAGGCGGACGGCGGAGCCCCGCTACCGCCCGATCATCCCGAGCGGCGTTGGCGGTGTGCCCGGCGCCGGAAGGGCGAGAGCGCGGGCAAGGGCGGCGGTGAGGTGGACGGTGTCCCCGACGCGCTCGGCCAGCGACGACTGTGGAGGGTGGCCGTACCCGATCCCGCCGCTGCCGTCGGCGACCTGGTACCAGTCGTGCCAGTCGTCCGGTCCGTCACAGCAGCCGGGCGGGAAGGTGATGCCCGTGGAGTCGTCGGGCGACAGGCCAGAGGTCGAAGCCGTCGGGGGTGTTCATCTCCAGGACGGGCTGCATCACGATCATCCGGCGAAGTGTTCCCCACCCTTCGCCGATCCCGCCTCCCGATAAGCCACGTGTCCCGTCTCAAATGATCTGGTCGGCGGGTGGGGCTGTGACCTGCGGCGACCAGATCAATTGAGACGCCAGGCGGCCGAGAATCTCGGGTGATCTGGTCCCGGCTGCTTGGATGCCGGGTGCTGTCTCAGTTGATCTGGTCCGGTGACGCCGTTTCGAACTGGTACCAGGGCCGGGTGGTCAGCCATGACTGGTAGTCCCTGAAGGTCCTGGCGAGGCTCTCCGACTGCTCTCGTCGAAGAACTCGGCGAGGAGCCGATGGAGAGTGATCACGGCCTTGGTATCGGCCAGGGGCGCGAGCCGGTGGATCCAGCTGCTGGGCGCGAAGTGGCGGACCGCAGCCGGCCAGGTCAGGTTGTGGTCAAAGTCGATCCGGCCCGACGCGGAACGTGCGTCGCGCGGTGTGGTCTCTGATGCCTTTGCGCCAGTCGAGTTCGAGTTTCTTGGACGGACGCGCGAAGAGCTGAATAAGGAGGTTGGTCGGTTTGCCCAGGTCGATCCTGTAGTCGAACAAACCCAGGATGTCGACGATCTGCACAGCAGCCGGGAGAGCGACAGGCACGCCGTACCGCTGGGTCACGGCGGGCTGGACGAAGGTACGTTGCTCCACCAGGACGATGGCGTCGCCGGTAGCGAGGTTATGAGCGAGGCGGGGCTGAGTCCCCTCATCGGGGTATCGATCCTCAGGGTCCCCGGCAAGCCGGTAGCGGCAGCGGATCCTGACGTTCTCCACCACCGCCATGTTCGGACCGACGTTGCGCACGATGCAAGCGACCTCGCCGACCGTCTGCGACGGACCCCGGTGGAGCAACGCGAACTCGACGTCGAACTCGACACACGGGAGCAGCGACCGCCTGAGCACGAACTGGACGTAGCCGCCGCAGACGGCGAACAACGCCACAACCGCGGTGATGACTGTCGCGACCTCGCCCATAACACTCACCCAGACCGTCCGGAGAAACGCCTGTTAGGTCACGCTACTCGAAACCGCCCCTCGTCTGCCTAGGTTCGCACGCACTGCCAACCTCATAGCCCCCTCTCCCGTCTCCCCTCCCCTCTCCCGGGCGAGCCATACGCGCGGATCGGATCAGATCACCTGAGACAGCGGCCAGATCGACTGAGACGGGACACCGCGCACGGTGATCCAGTGCTGTTCGGTAAAGATGTTTCCGATATATCGTTGACGCATCGCGATGGGTCAACGATAGTGGAGGCATCGCAACAGCGACAACCAGATCACCGAATGACGAAAGGAGCGCAGTCATGCGTTCACACGGACAGCACGAGCACGGGCGGGGTCACGGCCACTGCGGGCCGGAGCGTCGGGAGGAGTTCCAGGGGCGGCGTGCCGCCTTCGGGCCGTTCGGTCCGCCCTTCGGCGGCGGACCCTTCGGTGGGCGGGGCGGGCGCGGCGGACCGCGTGGCCGGGCCCGGCGGGGTGATGTGCGCGCCTCCATCCTGGCGCTGCTCGCCGACCGGCCGATGCACGGCTACGAGATGATCCAGGAGATCGGCGAGCGCAGCGGCGGGGCCTGGAAGCCCAGTCCGGGGTCGGTCTACCCGACCCTGCAGATGCTTGAGGACGAGGGGCTCATCACGAGCGTGAGCGAGGGCGGCAAGAAGCTGTTCACGCTCACCGACGCCGGCCGCACCGAGGCCGAGTCCGGTCCGGACGCCCCCTGGGCGGAAGCCGGGCGAGGGTTCGACTTCGAGGCGATGAACGAGATCCGGACGGCCGGCTTCGGCCTGATGGAAGCCTTCGGCCAGGTCTTCAAGACCGGTACCCCCGCACAGCGGGAGAAGGCCCTCGCGGTCATCAACGACGCCCGCAAGAAGCTCTACCTGATCCTGGCCGACGAGCACTGAGCCCGGCCGGCGGGACCTCCCGCACGAAGCAGCGCGCCCCGCGAGGTTTCTCGCGGGGCGCGCTGTCGTACGTACGGAAGGACCGGCGGTCAGGCGACCAGGCCGGCGAGCTTGCGCAGCGACTCGTTCAGGGCGGCCGTGGCCGAGTCCTTGAGCTTGCCCGCCATCATGGCGACCGCGGCGCCCGTGAACGAGCCGTCGATGCGGACCGTGGTGGCCTCGCCGTCGGGGATCAGGCTGTACCGGGTCAGGACGGCCACGCCCATCGGGCCCTTGCCGGTGATGGCGATGACGCGCTCCTCCTCCAGCTCCGAGATCGTCCAGAGGACCTCGGCCGGGAAGCCCATCATCTTCATGTTCTCGGCGAAGGTGGACCCGATCGCGAGGGTCTCGGGACCGCCCTTCGGGAAGTTGGTGTGGGTCATGCTCCACTGGCCGTAAGCGTCCCAGTCGGTCAGCTGGGACCAGAGCTTCGCGGCGGACGCCTCGATGCGTGATTCCGCGGTGACTTCAGCCATGCGACCACCCCTTCTCGTCAGGTACGTGCGGCGGAACGTAGTCGCGGCGGACGCAACATTCAAGACTGACGACCTGTCAGATATTGAGGTACGGGCCGGTCCCGGCCGCGCCCGGTGTCGACTCCGTCTCAACAGGCGTCACCCCCGTGTCGCTCCTGACGGGCCCTGCCATGATGTTCGGATGCAAGCGTCAGGGAAACGTTCCGGACTGGGCCTCGCCCTCGTCTCGGCGATCGCGTTCGGTGGTTCGGGTGTGGCGGCGAAGCCGCTGATAGAGGCGGGTCTGGACCCGCTCCACATGGTCTGGCTCAGGGTGGCCGGGGCGGCTCTCGTGCTGTCCCCGCTGGCCTGGCGCCATCGCGATCTCGTACGCCGCAAACCCCTGCTGCTCGCCGGCTTCGGGCTCGTCGCGGTGGCAGGTGTCCAGGCCTTCTACTTCGCCTCCCTGTCCCGGATCCCGGTCGGCGTGGCCCTGCTCCTGGAGTACCTGGGCCCCGCGCTGCTGCTCGGCTACATCCGCTTCGTCCAGCGCAAGCCCGTGACCAGGGCCGCCGCGGCCGGAGCCGCCGTGGCCGTCGTGGGCCTCGCCTGCGTGGTCCAGATCTGGGCCGGGCTGAGCCTGGACCTGCTCGGGGTGCTGCTCGGCCTCGCGGCCGCCTGCTGCCAGGCCTTCTACTTCGTCTTCGCCGACCAGGGCAGCGACGGGGACGACGTGCCCGACCCGATGGGCGTGATCGCGTACGGCATGATCGTCGGCACCCTCGTGATGACCGTCATCGCCCGCCCGTGGCAGATCGACTGGCAGGTGCTCAGCGGCTACGCGGCCGTCGGCGACCTGAGGATCCCGGCCGCGGTGCTGCTGGGGTGGGTGGTCCTGATCGCCACCGTGTTCGCGTACCTGACCGGCGTGGTCTCCGTACGCAGGCTGTCGCCGCAGGTCGCGGGCGTGGTGGCCTGCCTGGAGGCGGTCGTGGCGACCGTACTGGCCTGGGTGCTGCTCGGCGAGCACCTCGCGACCTGGCAGATCGTCGGAGGCGCGCTCGTCCTGGGCGGGGCCTTCATCGCGCAGACCTCCCGGCCGGTTGCGCCGGGTACCGCGGAGCCGGTGGCCGCGCTGGACCGCGATCCGAGCAAGGTCTAGGGTTCGGGGCATGCCGCAGACCGTGCTTCCGCCTCCCGCCTCCTAGCGCGGGCGGCTGCCACCACGTGGAGAACCCGGCCCGGGCCGTGTCCCGGGCGGGTTCGCGCTGTCCGCGAAGCGATGAGCCCTGCTTCCTTCATCCTTCACGCACGCGCGGAGACTTCTCGTGTCGAACCACGATTCACGCCACCATTCACGCCACCATTCAGGTTCTTCCGGTCCGCGGCCTTCCTCCCACGGGCCCTCCACCGGGCGCGGTCTGCTGTACCTCGTCGTCGCCGGAGCCGCCTGGGGCACCGCCGGGGCGGCCGCCTCGCTGCTCTTCCTCGCCAGTGACCTCGGCCCTCTCGCCCTGTCGTTCTGGCGGTGCGCGGGCGGGCTGGCGGTGCTGCTCGCGGTGCTCGCCGTACGGGGTTCCAGGCGCGCTTGGGGCTCACGGGGCTCCCGGGCGTCCGGGCGGTCCGGGGCGGCGGCCCGGACGCGGCCTTCGGCGGGGTCGCTGATCGGGACCGGGCTGATGTTCACGCTCTTCCAGTCCGCGTACTTCGCCGCCGTCCGCGAGACCGGCCTCGCCGTCGGCACCGTGGTCACCCTCGGGGCCGGGCCGGTGCTCATTGCGCTCGGCGCCCGTCACTGGATGGGGGAGCGGCTCGGCCGGGGCGGGGTGGCCGCCGTCGGCGGGGCGCTGGCCGGGCTGGCCGTACTGGTCCTCGGCAGCGGAGGCGGTGAGGTGCGGCCGCTCGGCGTCGGCTGGGCGTTGCTGTCCGCCGCCGGCTACGCGGCGATGACCCTGCGGGCCCGGCTGCTCGGGCAGCGCGGGGCCGGCGGGGATCCGCTGGTCACCACCGCCTGGTCGGTGGGGGTGGGCACGGTGTGCCTGTTGCCGCTCGCCGCCGTGGAGGGGATCCTTCCGCACACCGCCGAACCGGTGCGGGTGCTGTGGCTGCTCGTGTACATGGCCACCGTGCCGACCGTGCTGGCGTACGCGCTCTACTTCAGCGGGGCCGCCGTGGTGCGCGCCGCGACCGTGTCCGTGATCATGCTGATCGAGCCCGTCAGCGCTGCGGTGATCGCCGTCCTGCTGCTCGGGGAGCGGCTGACCGGCGCGGTGGTGCTGGGCACCCTACTGCTGCTGACGGCCGTGGGCGCGCTGATCGCCGCCGAGTCGCGGGGGGCGGCGGACGGGTGCGCGGAGGGCGGTGCGCAAGGGCCGGAGGCTGGTTTCGGGGGCGGGCCGGAGGTCCGGCGCGCCCCCGAGCCTCAGAGTGCGGCGATGTAGTCCGGCGTGGTCATGCCGGCGGTCAGGTCCGCCGCCGGGATCGGGGTCCCGTACGCCGGTGCGACCGGGACCACGCCCGACCAGAACGGCAGCCCCAGGTCCTCGGGGTCGTCGTTCGGGCCGCCCGTACGGAGCTTCGCGGACACCTCGTTCAGGTCCAGTCGGATCACGGCGGTGGCCGCGAGCTCCTTGGCGTTGGCGGGCCGCGAATCGGCGGAGCGGCCCGGTACGACGTGGTCGACGAGGGCGTCGAGCGCCATCCGGCACTCTTCTGGGTCGGTGACCTCGTAGGCGATGCCGTGCACGACCACCGAGCGGTAGTTGATCGAGTGGTGGAAGGCCGAGCGGGCCAGGACCAGGCCGTCGACGTGCGTCACGGTCAGGCAGACGGGCAGCCCCGGGTCGGCCTTGCCGGCCGCGAGGAGGGGGCGGGAGCCGGTGGAGCCGTGGACGTAGAGGGTCTCGCCGACCCGGCCGAAGAGGGTCGGCAGGACCACCGGGGCGCCGTCGCGGACGAAGCCGAGGTGGCAGAGGTAGGCCTGGTCGAGTATCGAGTGCACGGTCTCGCGGTCGTAGCGGGCACGGTCGCGGGACCGGGTCGGGACGGTGCGGTCGGTGGGCTCGTACCCCGCGGCGGTCTCGGTGGTGGTCTCGGCAGGCGTGGCGCTCATGGTGCGGACTCCGTTGTATTAGTGCATACTTGGCTTTGTGCTAGGAGACTATCGGATCATTGGGCGTCGCGCATCGGAAATCGCGGCAAGTGTCGAAGCGGGCGTCGGATCGGGCGAGCTCCCGCCGGGAGCCCTGTTGCCGCCGATGCGGGAGCTCGCCGGTGTGCTCGGGGTGAACCCCAACACCGTGGCCGCGGCGTACCGCACGCTGCGCGACCGCGGGGTCATCGAGACCGACGGGCGGCGCGGCAGCCGGGTCCGGGCCCGCCCGGCGACCGCGCCGCGCGACGAGCTGCGGATGGCCGTCCCGGCGGGGGTGCGCGACGTCACCTCCGGCAACCCCGACGTACGGCTGCTGCCCGCGCTGGACGAGGCGCTGGCGGGCGCGGCGCGCCGGTACGCCCTGGAACCGACGCTCTACGGGCAGGATCCGGTGGCTCCCGAGCTGGCGCGGCTCGCCCGGGCCGACTTCGACGCGGACGGGGTGCCGGCCGGGGCGGTGGCGGTGACCTCGGGCGCCCTGGACGGCATCGAACGGGTGCTGGCCGCGCACCTGCGGCCCGGGGACGCGGTGGCGGTCGAGGATCCGGGGTGGGGGAGCGTGCTGGACCTGGTCCCGGCGCTGGGGCTGAGGGTGCTGCCGGTGGCCGTGGACGACGAGGGCCCGCTGCCCGGCTCGGTGGCGCGGGCGTTGGCGGAGGGCGCGCGGGCGCTGCTCGTGACGGCCCGCGCGCAGAACCCGACCGGGGCGGCGGTGAGCGCGGAGCGCGCGGCGGAGCTGCGGTCGGTGCTGTCCGCCTACCCGGAGGTGCTGGTCATCGACGACGACCACGGACACGGCATCGTGGACCTGCCGCTGAACGCCCTGGGCGGCGCGACCCGGCACTGGGTGCTGATCCGCTCCACGGCGAAGGCGTACGCGCCCGACCTGCGGCTCGCCCTGCTGACCGGCGACGGAGTGACGCTCGACCGGGTACGGGGGCGGCAGCGGCTGGGCCCGGGCTGGGTGAGCCGGCTGCTCCAGTACACGGTGGTGGAACTGTGGAACGCGGGGGCGGTCGACCGGGCGGCGGTCGCACGGTCCTACGGGGCGCGGCGCGACGGGCTGGTCACGGCGCTCGCGGAGCGGGGCGTACGGGCACACGGGCGGAGCGGGATGAACGTGTGGGTGCCGGTGGCCGACGAGACGGCGGTGGTGACGAGGCTGCTGGGCGCGGGCTGGGCGGTGGCCGCGGGGAGCCGGTTCCGGGTGGAGTCGGCGCCGGGCGTGCGGATGACGGTGTCGGGGCTGTCGCTCCCGGACCTGCCGGGGCTGGCGGACGCGGTGGCGACGGCGGTACGGCCGACGGGCGGGGGACGCTTCGACTGAGCGACGGGCCGGTGTTCCGCGGCCGGCTTCCGCGGCCGGTCGGGCTACCGGCGGCGGGGCTGGGTGAGGGCTGCGCCCGCCAGGACGACGGCGGCGCCGACCGGGGTGTTCCAGTGGAGCTGCTCGCTCAGCAGGAGCACGCCCGCCGTGGTGGCGATGACCGGGATGAAGTACGTGACCATCTGCGCGGTGGTCGGGCCGATCTCCGTGACCAGGCCGTACTGCATCTGGAGCGCCATGCCCGTGCCCAGTGCGCCCAGGGCGATCACCGACAGGGTCGGCCAGAGCGGGAAGGAGGTGGGGGCCGTGGTGAATAGGGCGCTGACCGCCGCCAGTTGGAGAGTGGAGACCAGGAGCTGCGCGCCCGTCAGGGCGACCGGGGAGCCGGGGGTCGAGGCCAGCGTGCGGCGGACGTAGATCCAGCCGATCGGGTAGCAGAGCGCGGCCAGCAGGGCGAGCGCGGTGCCCTTGGCGTCGATGCCCGAGAAGCCCTGCCACGCGCCGAGGACGGTGAGCACGCCGAGGAAGCCCAGGCCCAGGCCCGCGAAGCGGCGGCGCGTCGGGCGGTCCTCGGAGAGGGCGACCAGGGACAGGGCCATGCCCCAGAGCGGGGAGGTCGCGTTGCAGATGCCCGCCAGGCTGGAGGGGATGCTCAGCTCCGCGTACGCGAAGAGCGAGAAGGGGGCGGTGTTGAGCAGCAGCGCGGCCACCGTCAGGTGGAGCCAGGTGCGCCGGCCCCGGGGGAGCGGTTCGCGGCGGATCAGGAGCACGGTGAGCAGGGCGAGCGCGCCGAAGAAGACCCGGCCGAGGGCGACTTGGAAGGGGGCGTAGGCCTCCGTGCCCACCTTGATCAGCAGGAAGCTGAAGCCCCAGATCACGGACAGGATCGCGAAGCGCAGGCGCCAGTCCAGCCGTCCGGCGGCGGGCGCGGCCGGGGTGGTGGGAGCGAGGGGGGTGGCGGGGGTGGTCGCGGAGGTCTGGGAGAGGGGTCGGCGGGGGGTCGCGGGTGCGCTCATGGGCCTCACTCTGGCCCTCCCGACCTCTTAGGACAAGCGAGAGTTATTGGGGGTGACCGCGTAGCATTGCTTACATGTTGAACCTGGAGCGCCTGCGCACCCTCGACGCCCTCGCCCGCCACGGCTCCGTGAGCGGCGCCGCCGACGGGCTCCACGTCACCACCTCCGCCGTGTCCCAGCAGATGGCGAAGCTGGAGCGCGAGGTCGGCCAGCCGCTGCTGGCCAAGAACGGGCGCGGGGTCCGGCTCACCGACGCCGGCCGGCTCCTCGCCGATCACGCGGCCCGGATCATCTCCCAGGTCGAGCTGGCCCAGGCCGAGGTCGAGGCCCGGCGCGGCCGAGCCGTCGGCGAACTGCGGATCGGCGCCTTCCCGACCGCCATGCGCGGCCTGCTGCCCCGGGTGCTGGCCGTCCTGCGCGTGGACCACCCCGAACTGCGGCCCCGGGCGAGGGAACAGGAGCCGGGGGAGAGCATGTCCGCCGTGGTGCGGGGCGACCTCGATCTGGCCCTCGCCATCGACTGGCACAACAAGCGGATGCCGGTGCCGGGGGAGCTCACCCGGATGCACCTGCTGGACGACTCCGCGGACATCGCGGTACCGGCCGGCCATCCGCTCGCCGGCCGCGCGGAGGTCTCCCTCGCCGAGTTCCGCGAAGACGACTGGATCTCCTGGAACGAGGGGCAGTTCTGCCACGAGTGGCTCGTCCACACCCTTCGCGGCACCGGCAGCGAGCCCCGGATCGCGCACATCGCCGAGGAGCACCACACCCAGCTGGCCTTCGTCGAGGCCGGGCTCGGGGTGTGCGTGGCCCCCCGGCTGGGGCGCGGACCCGTACCGGCCGGGGTCCGGCTGCTGCCGGTGAGCGACACCGTACGCCGCCACGTGTACGCGGTCTGGCGGGCGGACGCCGACCGGCGGCCGTCGATCCGGGCCGCCGTCGAAGCCCTCCGGCAGACGGCCGCCGCGCTTTAGCGCTACCCCCTAGAGCTTGCGGAAGTCCCAGGAGACGATCGCCTCCGGGGTCAGCCGGATCCAGGCGTGCCGCCCGTCGTGCGGCATCTCCTCGATGCCGAAGTTCTTCACCGGGAAGATCCGCTCCGGCTCGGCGAGCTCCTCGCACGGCTCGCCCGTACGCGGGGCCTCGCCCACGAAGACGGCGTTGCCGGACAGCTCCACGCCGCGCAGTTCGTCGTAGGCCTCGCCCGCGTCCACGACCACCGAGATCCGGGGGTCCTTGCGCAGGTCCGACCAGCGCCGGCTGCGGGTGATCGAGTACAGCCACATCGAGGTGCCGTCCCAGGCGAACCAGAGCGCGCCGACGTGCGGGCGCCCGTCCGGGGAGACCGTGGCCACCCGGCAGGTGCGCTGCTCGCGCAGGAAGGCGTCCAGTTCCCCGTCGGTCATCATGATGCGGCGGCCGCGCCGCTGCGTCCTGTCCGTGTGTGCCTCGTCCGTGTGTGCCTCGTCCGCTTGGTCCGCCACCTGGTCCGCCATCCGTTCCGCACCCCTTCACATCTGACTGTGTGTCAGGAATCATGCGGGCTCTTCCGTCGTCACGCCAGGGGGAGCCATGGCCGAACCAGATGCAGCCACCACCGCCTTGCTCACCGTCGAGTGTCAGAGCGGCGTCGTCGGCGAGGAGAGCGCCCTGCCGGAACTCGCCAAGGAGGCCCGGGACTCCGGAATGCTGGACCGGGTCGCCGCGCTGGTCGAGGCCGCGCGCGGGGCCGGGGTGCAGGTGCTGCACGCCGTCGCCGAACGGCGGCCGGACGGGCTCGCGGCCAATACCAACGCCCGGCTGTTCCGGGCCGCCGGGAGACTCCCCGTGCGCCAGCTGACCGGGAGCCCGGCCGTCGAGGTCGCCGCGCCCATCACGGTCGCCGAACAGGACCTGGTGGTGCGCCGGCTGCACGGGCTCTCCCCGATGGCCGGAACGGACCTGGACGCGCTGCTGCGCAACCTCGGCATCCGCACCCTCGTCGTCACCGGGGTCTCCTCGAACATCGCGATCCCGAACACCGTCTTCGACGCGGTGAACCTCGGCTACCAGGTGGTCGTCCCCTCGGACGCCATCGCCGGGGTGCCGGCCGTCTGCACCGCCGAGGTGATCCGCAACTCCCTTTCCCTGGTGGCGACCATCACCACGGCCGAAGCACTGATCGAACAGTGGGCACCCGGCACCGGCCCCAGCCCGGGCCCCGGCCGTTAGGGCGGGCCGGCGGGACGGACGTCGTCGAGACTGTCCACGATGATCACCGGCGGCGGAGGCGAGGGCGTGGGCACCTGGATGAGCACGGGGACGTAGACGATCTCGCCGTGCCGGTACTCCGCCTTCAACGAGGTCCGGTAGCACACGACCAGGTCCGGGCTGCTCCGCGTCGCGTAGCACCGGGGCACGGACGTCGCGGGCGCGGGCGCGGACGCGGGAGCTGGCGCGGCTCGCGATTCCTGTGACGGGCGCGGGCCGCCCGCCTCGCTCGCCGGTGCGCCCCATGCGCCGAGCGCCATGCAGCAGGAGGCCGCGGCGGCAAGACCGATACCCCTGAAGGCTGCTCTCTTCATCCTCATCACCTGAACACTCGGATCCCCTGTCAGCGCTCGGACCGGTGGAGCCTGCGGGCCGCTTCGTGGCGGGTGTGGACGCCCAGCTTGGCCAGCACGGCGCCCACGTGATGTCCGGCCGTCTTGGGGGTGATGTAGAGGCGGGCGGCGATCTCGACGTCCGACAGGCCCTCGCCCAACAGCTTCAGGACGTCCAGCTCCCGGTTGGTCAGCCCGTACGGATTGGCCCGGGTCGCCGCCCGCGGCCCGCGCCGGACGGGGCGGACACCACGGGTACGCATCAGGGCGCGGGTGCGTACCACCGCCGAGCGGGCGCCGAGGGACTCGAAGGCGGCCAGGGCCTGGTGCAGCGCGGGTGCGTCGCCGGAGAGGCGGGCCAGCGCGGCATCGTACGGGCAGCCGAGCCTGTCCCACAGGGCCGCGGCGCCGGCCCAGTCGCCTGCCAGCTCCAGCGCGTAGGGGCCGGCCGCCGGCACCGGCGGTGGTGTCCCTCCGGCGCGCCGGATCCAGCAGGCCAAGGGCCCGGACAGCCAGGGGTGGATACGGCCCTGCTCCGTCAGCGTGGCCAGACCGCGTCCGGCCGCCGCCCGCACCAGCTCGTGATCACCGACCAGCCAGGCCGCCTCGACCCGGGCCTCCCAGCCCAGGCCCGTGTCCAGCAGGCAGTCCGGGTCGACCAGGTCCGCCGCCCGCTCCAGCAGTGGCCACACCCGGGCCCTGCCCTGCCGGGCCTGCCCGAGGCCCAGGACGGTCAAGGCCATGGACCGGGCGACCGGTGGTGAGCCGGGATGGGACAGCACGGCCTGTGCGGCATCGGCGGCCGGTACCCACAGGCCCCGGTTCAGAAGCCCCCAGCTTCCCCAGGCCCTGGTGCACAGCAGGTAGGGCAGCAGGCCGCGATCGATGCAATGGGATTCCGCCCGGCTCACGGCAGTCGTGGTCCGGGCGGCGTCACGCCGCAGCGCGGCGAACCAGCAGGTGACGAGCGCCAGGAGGCCCGCGTCCACCGGCAGATCCTGTGCCATCGCGCTGGACAGCGCCTGTTCGCAGTCCTCCCAGCCGTCCCCCTCGCACAGCATGCGTGCCGCCGCGGCATGGAACCGCGCCTGGACGAGCACCCCCGCGTCGCCGAAGCGCTCGCCCAGGGCGATCGCCTTCTCGGCATGGGCGGCGGTGGCCTCCACGCCCGCGTGCTCGTAGCAGGCCAGCCGGCAGAGGTTGAGGTACGCCTGCGCCAGCTCCCGGCTCGGCCCCAGCCCTTCGAGCACCCGCACGGAGTCCAGGCCGGTGGCTCTGGCCTCGGCGGCCCGCCCGGCCGTCCATAGCCAGCCGGACAACCAGCGCAGGTCCTCCCCCTCGCGCAGCCGGTCGCCCAGCGCACGGCGCAGCCGGACGGCCGTACGGCCGGAGGCGATGCCCTCGTCCAGCCCGCCGGACAGGAGACAGGCCCGCGAATGGCCCTCCAGCAGGGAGGCCGACTCATCGGGTGGCAGGAGCTCGGCGTACAACAGGGCGCGGGCGTACTGGGCGGCCGCTTCCCGGTACACGCCCGCCGCGGCGGCATGGGCGGCCGCCGCGGGGGCGTACTCCAGCACGGCGGCCGGGTCCATGGCGCCCTCGGCGTGGTCGGCGAGCAGCGCCAGATCGCTCGCGGCGACCGGACCGGACCGCATCACCGCCAGCACCTGCCGGTGTACGCGCAGACGGCAGGCGGCGGGGACGGCGTCCAGCACCGCCAGCCGGGTGAGCTCGTGGCGGAACTCGGTCACCTGCCCGTCGTTGCACACGATTCCGCAGGCCACGGCCTCGTCGAGCGGTTCCTCCGGGGCCGGCAGGATGCCGGCCAGCAGCTGCAGCGAGACCCGGCGCCCCAGGACGGCCAGCACGTCGACGACCGTTCGCCCGGATGCCGAGAGGCCGGCCAGGCGGCCGGCGACGGCCTCGCGCACCGTGGCCGGAATGGGTTCGGAGGGGGCGGCCAGGACCTCGGTCACGATGAAGGGATTGCCGGCGGAGACGTGATGGAGCCGCTCGGCGTCGACGGCATGTCCGCTGGCGAGCCGGGCCACGGCCCGGCGGCTCAAGGGAGCCAGGTCTTCGCGGTACACCCACGGGTAGCCGGCCAGGGTGCCGAGGAGACCGGTCAATGGGTGGGTGCGGCCGATCTCGTCGTCGCGGTAGGTGGCCACCACCAGCGCCGGCACGCCCGGCAGCCGACGGGCCAGGTAGCGGAGCAGGTCCAGCGTGGCCTCGTCGGCCCAGTGGACGTCCTCCACGACCAGCAGGGTGGGGCAGGTACCCAGGTCCGCGAGCAGGCGGTCGAAGACCTCGTCAATGCGGCAGGTGCCGGCCAGTGCCTCGGTCAGGGCGGTGCGCACCTCGGGGCCCAGGCTCGGGGCCAAGTCCATCAGGGGCCCCAGGGGGCGGGGCGTGGCCAGCGGGTCACAAGCGCCGGTCAGGACCCGGATGTGCGGATCGGCCAGCTGTGCCAGACGCCGGACGACGGCGGTCTTGCCGATCCCGGCTTCGCCGCGCAAAAGGGTCAGACGTCCTGGGCCGCTCTCGGTCGCTTGGAGGTGACCGACGAGGGCCTGGAGCACGGCCTCCCGCTCTAGCAGGTCCATCACCAGCCAGTTTCCTCCCTTGGCCGGAGCCGTGCAAAAGATCCAGACCGTGCGAGACCGGTTGGCCGCTGGGGTGGTGTCACGGGAACCCAAGGAGGGATGTGGGGCGTGCCGGAGGGGAATTTAGGGCGTCCCGGGGTGAAACCTGGGGTGTTTGCCCGATGTGCCCCCTACTGCCGCAGAGCATCCTGGCGAAAGAGCTCCGGAACCCGGGTCTCCCTGGTTCGCATGTTCACGCGTTTGGCATGCCATCGACCCCGCGCCTGCGAAATGACTCCGGTGGTGAACCCGGTCGGAGAGTGCGGGCAATGGATTCCGAAGTCGAACTGGACTGCGAATCGGCAGGGTTCATACGGAAAGGAATCGTCATGCTCAACAAGTTCGCAAAGCGTGCGGCGATGCTGACCGCGTCGGCCGCTCTGGCCGTTGGGGGCGCTGCGGTGCCTTCTGTCGCCTTTGCAGCTACGACGCCCACAGTGGCTCACGTGACGGTACCGAACGACAACGGCGGAAACAACAACAATAACAACAACAATGGCGGTGGCGGAGGAAATAACAACAATAACAACAACAACGGCGGTGGCGGAGGAAATAACAACAATAACAACAACAACGGCGGTGGAGGCGGGAACAACAACAATAACAACAACAACGGCGGTGGAGGCGGGAACAACAACAATAACAACAACAACAACGGCGGTGGAGGCGGGAACAACAACAACAATAATAATAACAACAAGAAGAAGGGCGGGAACAACAACAACAATAACAACAACAATAACAACAAGAAGAAGAAGGGTGGAAACAACAACAACAACAATAATAATAACAACAACGGTGGTGGGGGCGGAAACAACAACAATAACAACAATAACGGCGGTGGTGGAGGGAACAACAACAATAACAACAACGGCGGTGGGGGCGGAGCCAATAACAACAACAATAACAACAATGGCGGTGGAGGCGGAGCGAACAACAACAATAACAACAACAACGGTGGTGGAGGAGCGAACAACAACAATAACAACAACAACGGTGGCGGGGGTGCGAACAACAACAACAATAACAACAATGGTGGCGGTGGAGCCAACAACAATAACAACAATAACAACAACGGCGGCGGGGGCGCGAACAATAACAACAATAACAACAACTGAACTTCAAAATCCGGCGGCCGGTGGTTCGAAGTCACCTGGCCGCCGGATTGTCGTGTGCGCGCCCTGCGGCGGGCGGAGGCTGGCGAGGATGGTTGGTCGGTGCCTGTGCGTCCGAGACGTCGGCTGGCGTGGACAACCCGAGTGAGAGGGTCTTCCGTCAGACCCATTCTGCCGAGTCCAATCGGCGGCAGAATCGACGGAAAGCGCTTGCGAATGCCATCGGTTTCCACGGGTGGCGTCACCTGCCTGTGCCGGGTGGGACGGCCCACCCGGCATTCTTGAGATGTGCTGCCGCACCCGTGGAAGGAATCGGCGCACGCGAATTCTCCCGTGTCGCCCCCGTCGCTTCCCGCCGGGCCTGTGCCCTTAGTGCTGATTGCAGCTGATGTTCAGGGTGCCGACATAGATGTCGCCCTGTCCGACGCGGTCCACCGGGTAGCAGGTTTGAAGGTGGGAGAGCGTCGTGTCGTCCAGAAAGGATAGGATCCCTCCGGCGCTTTGAGCCTCGACGTCGCCATGAGGCTTGGTGACCTTGGCCTTGTCCTTTTCCTTGTCCTTGTCGGCAGTCTTGCCGTTGTTGTTATTGTTATTGTTGTTGTTCGGTCCTCCGTCATTGTTGTTGTTATTATTGTTGTTGTTTACGCCGTCACCGTTGTTGTTGTTATTGTTGTTATTGTTCGTTCCTCCGCCGATGTTGTTGTTGGTGTTGTCGTTCTGGGTTCCGGTGTGGGTGTTGCCGGCCCCGACCTGCACCGAATACGAGGGCCGTACGAGCGCCGTGCTGCGCAGAAGCGAGAAGAATCCCGCGTCATCGTCGTCGTGAGACTGAGTCACACTTCCGCTGTTGTTGTTATTGTTGTTGTTGTTGTTTACACCTCCGCCGATGTTGTTGTTCGTGTTGATGTTCTGAGTGCCGATGTAGGTGTTTCCGTGTCCGACCTGTACCGGGTTTGAGGCCTGGAGGAGTGTCGTGCTGCCGAGGAACGAGAGGAATTCCCCGTCGTCTTGCGCCTGGGCGCCGCCGGCGCTGAGGAGTACCGCTGCCGTAGCGGCGGTGCTGATCGTGACAAACCGCTTGGTGAGCTTCACTCGGCCAACCTTTCGTCGTCCCTGGAGTCCGGATCTTGAGTCCAGTCGACAGGATGGTGGCCGTAGGGATTGAACGATCATCAGGCACGCTGAATCATCCGCCTTTTCCCCCGTACAGCCCCCCGAGCGGTCGTCGGGGGCAGAGCCGGCGAGGCCCAGGGCCGTCGTTCGGAGGGGCCGATGCGGTCGATCGGCAGCAGGGTGCCGTCGAAGATGAGGACGGGCAGGCAAACGCGCGAAGCTCCTGGCAGACACGGGTGACCTTGGCCGGTATCCCGTCTGCCAGGAGCTTCGTCGTTACGCGGGGCGATTCAACTCGCTCTCGGCACCGTCGGTTCGGAAAGTGCTCAGCGGTTCGGGTGCCCTCTGCCCGGTGCTCAGCCGAGGTACTCGCTGGGGGAGTACAGGGTGCCGTACTGGACGCCGTCGATGATCAGGTAGCCCTGGCCCTGGGCGTAGTTGCCGTATCCGAGGGATACCGAGGAGCCGAAGCACCAGGAGCCGTTGTAGTCGGTGAGGCCGTTGCAGTTGCCGTATCCCATGTAGTTGCCGCGGGAGTTGGTCCACGTCGTGCCGCTGATCGAGTGGTTCCCGTGGTTGCTGACGTGCAGGTAGGAGTACGCGTTGCCCCCGCTGATGTTCACACAGGCCTGGGCGTAGACGTCACCGGCGAGCTGCGCCGTCGAACCGCAGTAGTTGCCCGAGGTCACGGCCTGGGCGCTGCCGGCGCCCAGCAGGCCCGCTCCGCACACCATCACGGCGACCGCTGCCGCGGCTGCCGCGCGCTTGCTCCGGGACGTGGCCCGCGAAGACTGAACGCTGTTCTGCATGCTGGAGCGTCGCATTTGTGTGCCTGCTTTCCGTCAGTGGTGCTCGCGTGGACCGGGGTACTCGACGACCCCGGTGATCGACTCTCGAACGCGTCCCATTTCCGGCCGGATTGGCGACAGCACGGAGTACAGCAGCTATTCCGAGGCTCGGCCCGGAACCTCAGTCACGCCTTGAGGCGGACCCCAGCGATTCCCTAAAACGCCAGGTCAAAGGCCGATCAAGCCCGTCCAAGCGGCCGGCAAAAGCGCCTGGTGACGCCCTTGGCGCGATCGCGCCCGGTGTCTTCGCCGCGGTGAACGAGGCGGGATCCGCGTCGCCGGTGCCGCGCGGCGGGGCCTCTCCGGATATGCCTTGGATGTGAAGATCGGCTGCCGGATAGCCTGGGGAAATGCTCACAGAAGTGATCGCGACCCGTTACGTCACGCCCTTGCGTGAGGGCGGCTCGCTGCCCGGGATCGTCGAGGCCGACGATCTCGGCACATACGTCATGAAATTCACCGGAGCAGGCCAGGGGCGCAAGACCCTGGTCGCGGAGGTCATCTGCGGCCGGCTGGCCCAGCGGCTGGGGCTGCGCGTCCCGCGGCTGGTCCAGATGCAGCTCGACCCCGTGATCGGGCTCGGCGAGCCCGATCAGGAGGTCCAGGAGCTGCTCAAGGCCAGCGGCGGGCTGAACCTCGGAATGGACTACCTCCCCGGCTCGATCGGCTTCGACCCGCTCGCGTACCAGGTGGACCCGGTCGAGGCGGGGCGCGTCGTCTGGTTCGACGCGTTGATCAACAACGTCGACCGGTCCTGGCGCAATCCGAACATGCTGGTCTGGCACGGGGACCTGTGGCTCATCGACCACGGCGCCACGATGATCTGGCACCACAACTGGCCCACCGCCGAGAGCGCCTCGGCCAAGCCGTACAACGCCTCCGACCACGTACTGGCCCCGGTCGGTCCGGACATCGCGGCGGCCGCCGCCGAGCTCGCCCCCCTCGTCACGAGGGAGCTGCTCACCGAGGTCGCGGCCGACGTGCCCGACGAGTGGCTGGTCGACGAGCCCGGCTTCGACTCCACCGACGCGCTGCGCCGCGCCTACGTGGACGCGCTGCTGCCGCGCGCGGCGACGATCCACGAGAGGATCTCGATGGAGGCCGAGGTGAAGCCCCGGTCGGGTCCTCCCGGCTGGCTCGCCGACCGCCTCGACCCCCGTCCCCGGAAGAACAAGAGCGACAACGAGTGACCAAGCGGGACGTGTTCGAGTACGCGCTGGTGCGGGTGGTTCCCCGGATGGAGCGCGGCGAGTGTTTCAACGCCGGCGTGATCGTCTACTGCCGGGCGAAGTCCTACGTGGCTGCGCGCACCCACCTCGACGAGGCCAAGCTCCTCGCGCTGGATCCGGGGGCGGATGTGGCGGGGGTGCGGGCCGCGCTGCGCGGGGTCGAGGGAGTGTGTACGGGCGGCGAGTCCGCGGGGCAGGCGGCCGGTGACGACGCGGGCCGCCGGTTCCGCTGGCTGATTGCGCCGCGCAGCACGGTCGTGCAGCCGGGGCCCGTTCACACAGGGCTGACGGCCGACCCCGCCGCCGAGGTGGAGCGGCTGCTCGGCCTGCTGGTCCGCTGACCGGCATGACCTCGGGAGCCCTGGTGCCTGGTGCCGTTGACACCGGGTGCCAGGGCTCCTAGCGTCTCCTCAGCTGAAGCTACTAAGCGGTTGCTCACCCACGAGGGGCCGCTTTCCGAGGGCGAGGAGATCCAGCATGTCCACCACCGAGCAGCGCGTCGCGATCGTGACCGGGGCGGCCCGGGGCATCGGCGCGGCCACCGCCGTGCGCCTGGCCGCCGAAGGACGGGCGGTCGCCGTACTCGACCTTGACGAGGCGGCCTGCAAGGACACCGTGGAGGCGATCACGGCGGCCGGCGGCAAGGCCGTCGCGATCGGCTGCGACGTCTCCGACAGCGCGCAGGTGGAGGCGGCCGTCGAGCGCGTGGTGAGCCTGCTCGGCGCCCCGACCATCCTGGTCAACAATGCGGGTGTGCTGCGGGACAACCTGCTCTTCAAGATGAGCGACACCGACTGGGACACCGTCATGAACGTGCACCTGCGTGGCGCGTTCCTGATGTCGAAGGCCTGTCAGAAGCACATGGTGGCGGCCAAGTTCGGCCGGATCGTGAGCCTCTCCAGCAGCTCGGCGCTCGGCAACCGCGGCCAGGCCAACTACTCGGCGGCCAAGGCCGGTCTGCAGGGCTTCACCAAGACCCTGGCCATCGAGCTCGGCAAGTTCGGCATCACCGCGAACGCCGTCGCCCCCGGTTTCATCGTCACCGAGATGACCGCGCACACGGCCGCCCGGGTCGGCATGGACTTCGAGGACTTCCAGGCCGCGGCCGCCACCCAGATCCCGGTGCAGCGCGTCGGGCGCCCGGACGACGTGGCCAACGCCATCGCCTTCTTCACCGGCGAGGCCGCGGGCTTCGTCTCCGGCCAGGTCATGTACGTGGCCGGCGGCCCGCTCAGCTGACGAGAGGCAGGGCTCACCACATGAGCGACGAAGGGGCAGGCGGCGCAATGAGCAGTGGAACGGACAGCGGCAGGGTCGCGCTGATCACCGGCGCGAGCCGGGGCATCGGCTACGGCATCGCCGAGGCGCTGGTGGCGCGCGGCGACCGGCTCTGCATCACCGGGCGCAACGAGGAGGCCCTCAAGGAGGCCGTCGAGCGGCTCGGCGCGGACCGGGTGATCGGGGTGGCGGGGAAGGCGCACGACGAGGCCCACCAGGCCGTCGCCGTGGAGCGGACGATGGAGGCCTTCGGCCGCGTCGACTTCCTGATCAACAACGCGGGGACCAATCCGGTCTTCGGGCCGATCGCGGACCTGGACCTCGGGGTCGCCCGCAAGGTCTTCGAGACCAATGTGATCTCGGCGCTCGGCTTCGCCCAGCGCACCTGGCACGCCTGGCAGAAGGAGAACGGCGGGGCGATCGTGAACATCGCATCGATCGCCGGAGTCTCGGCCTCGCCCTTCATCGGGGCGTACGGGATGAGCAAGGCCGCCATGATCAATCTGACCCTGCAGCTCGCCCACGAGATGGCGCCGGGGGTCAGGGTCAACGCGATCGCGCCCGCCGTGGTGAAGACGAAGTTCGCGCAGGCGCTCTACGAGGGCCGGGAGCAGGAGGCCGCGGCGGCGTATCCGCTGGGCCGGCTCGGGGTCCCGGAGGACATCGGAGGGGCCGCCGCGTTCCTTACATCTGCACAAGCGGAATGGATCACCGGACAAACTCTCGTCGTCGACGGGGGCATGTTCCTCAATGCCGGAGTGCATTGATCGATAATCGGACGCATTTGCCTCCGAAGGGGAGGCAAATGCGTACCGAATACGCACTTAATCGGTCAAGTGCCTCACGAAACCTGCCCATTGGATTCGTGAGGCACTGCGGTAGGGTCTGCCGCACCCCTGGCTGATCGAGGAGCGTGCACGTGTTCAACCGGACCAGATGCCTGCAGATCACTGCGGCCCTTGCGTCCATATCCCTGCTCTCCGGATGCGGCCTGTTCTCGGACAGTGGCGGAGACGGCGCGAAGCGGATTGTCGTCGGAACGACGAGCGCACCCAGCACCCTCGATCCGGCAGCGGCCTGGGACGGCTCCTGGGAGCTGTACCGGAACGTCTACCAGACGCTGCTGGCCTTCCCCACGGGTGCCACCAAGCCCCAGCCCGACGCGGCCCAGAGCTGCGATTTCACGGACTCCGGGAACGAGTCGTACCGCTGCGTCCTGAAGAAGGGCCTGAAGTTCTCCGACGGCGAGGTGCTCGACGCCAAGGCCGTCAAGCACTCCCTCGACCGGATCCGGACCATCGACGCCCCGGCCGGCCCCAAGGCCCTCTTCGGCAGCCTGGACAAGATCGAGACGCCGGACGCGCAGACGGTGGTCTTCCACCTGAAGACCCCCGACGCCACCTTCCCGTTCGTGCTCGGCTCGCCGGCCGCCTCGCTGGTCGCGCCGAGCCTGTACCCGGCCGACAAGCTCCGGGAGGACGACAAGGTCACCGGCTCCGGCCCGTACACCCTGGAGTCCTACAAGGAGGGCTCCGAGGCGGTCCTGAACCGCAACGGCAGCTACACCGGCTTCGCCAACCGCCGCAACGACGGCGTGACGATCCGCTACTTCGCGGACTCCAAGAAGATGATCGCGGCGCTCAGGGGCAAGGAGATCGACGCGACCTACCGAGGCCTGTCCGCCCAGGAGATCAAGGGCCTGCAGACCCCGGAGGCGCGCAACGAGGGCGTCCAGGTCGTCGAGAACGTCGGCGCGGAGATCCGCTACCTGGTCTTCAACCCGAAGGACCCGCAGGCCGCCAAGCTCCCGGTGCGCCAGGCGATCGCCCAGATCGTCGACCGCGGGGCGCTCGTCTCCAAGGTCTACCAGGGCACCGCCGAACCGCTGTACTCGATGGTCCCCAAGGGGGTCGTCGGCCACAAGACGCCGTTCTACGACAAGTACGGCCAGGCCGACGTCGCCAAGGCCAAGAACATCCTCAAGGCCGCCGGGATCACCCAGCCGGTGGAGCTGACCTTCTGGTACACCACCGACCGCTACGGCGCCTCCACGGCCGACGAGTTCACCGAGCTCAAGCGCCAGCTGGAGGAGAGCGGACTCTTCAAGATCACCCTCCGCGGCCAGCCGTGGAAGGCCTTCCAGGAGGGCTACAAGAAGGGCGACTACCCGGTGTTCGGCCGCGGCTGGTTCCCCGACTTCCCGGACCCGGACAACTTCATCGCACCGTTCGTCGGCAAGGACAACGCGGTCGGCACCCCGTACGACGCCACCGAGATCCTCACCGACCTGCTGCCCAAGTCCCGTCGCGAGAGCGACCGGTCGGCCGGCGTCCACGAGTTCGAGCAGGCCCAGCAGATCTTCGCCGAGGACGTCCGGCTCCTGCCCCTGTGGCAGGGCAAGCTGTACGTGGCCGCGCGCGACGACATCGCGGGCGCCGAGCGGGCGCTCGACCCGCAGACCGTCATGCAGGTGTGGGAGCTGTACCGCAAGACCAGCTGGTAGCCGCCTCGGCGGTACGGGCGGGTGAGGCGTTGTCAGTGGCCCCCGGTAGGTTCTTGAGCAGTCGCGCGAAGCAGTTGCGCGAGGTGAAGACTCGAAGTCTTGAAGAACGTGTACCGGAGGTTGTCGCCGTGACCCAGAAGCTGCCCGAGTCCTGGCTCCCCGTCCTCGGCGGGGAGCTGGACCAGCCCTACTTCAAAGAGCTCGTCGAGTTCGTAGAGAAGGAACGGGCGAACGGGCCGGTCTACCCGCCCCGCGAGCAGGTCTTCGCGGCCCTGGAGGCCACCCCCTTCGACCAGGTGAAGGTACTGGTCCTCGGCCAGGACCCCTACCACGGCGCCGGCCAGGGCCACGGGCTCTGCTTCTCCGTGCAGCCCGGCGTGAAGACCCCGCCCTCGCTGCGCAACATCTACAAGGAGATGCACGCCGAGCTGGGCACCCCCATCCCGGACAACGGCTATCTGATGCCGTGGGCCGAGCAGGGCGTCCTGCTCCTCAACGCGGTGCTCACCGTCCGCGAGGCCGAGCCCAACTCGCACAAGGGCAAGGGCTGGGAGAAGTTCACCGACGCGGTGATCCGCGCGGTGGCCGAGCGCCCCGACCCGGCCGTCTTCGTCCTCTGGGGGGCGTACGCGCAGAAGAAGCTCCCGCTGATCGACGAGGAGCGGCACGCGGTCGTCAAGGGAGCCCACCCCTCCCCGCTGTCGGCCAAGAAGTTCTTCGGCTCGCACCCCTTCACGCAGATCAACGAGGCCGTCGCCGCGCAGGGGCATGCGCCGATCGACTGGCGGATCCCGGACCTGGGCTGATGCCCGACCGCGCCTAGGCGGCATTGCCGGTGCCTCCGGCTAGCGTCTTGATGATCAGACCGCAGCAGGTCTGGCAGAGCTAGCCGGAGGCCGCGTTGACGGAGCAGCAGGAGGCGTCGGAGGACGCCGTCATGACCAGGATCGGCCAGGCGGTCATCCTGCTGCACGCAGGCGACCGCGAGGAGGCCCGCAACCGGCTCGGCGAGATCTGGTCCGAGATCGGCGAGCGGGGCGACTCCCTGCACCGCTGCACGCTCGCCCACTACATGGCCGACGCCCAGGACGACCCGGCCGAGGAACTGGCCTGGGACCTGCGCGCCCTGACCGCCGCCGACGGGCCCGGTCCGCCGCCGGCCGTCCGCGTCTTCTACCCCTCGCTGCACCTCAACCTGGCCGCCGACTACGTGAAACTGCGGCGGCCCGAAACGGCCCGGATCCACCTGGCGCGGGCCCGCGCCGCCACCGGCGCGCTGGCCGACGACGGGTACGGGAACGGCGTACGGGCCGCCATCGCCCGGCTGGAGCGGCGGCTGGAGGCGGAGCCGGGCGACGGACCCAGGCCGTTCCCGGAACAGCATCCCTAGGGAGTGTCCCTCACGCTCAGCCGCCGTGGACGCCCGCGCAGATACGGGCCTCCGGGCTGTCCGGATGCCAGCGCCCGTGCCGGCGGCCCAGCGCGCACACGTCGGCCGGCCGCACCGGCAGCTCACCCACCAGCTCGCGCGGAACCTCGGCCTCCCCGGGCCGGGGACGGTGCGGGTGGTGACCGCCGGGGCGGCCGTCGCCGTCGCCGTCGCCCTCGCCCCGGCCCGGCCCGGCCGCGTGCTCGCCGGGCTGTCGGGGCTCGGGGATGTCCGGGACCGGAGGGGCGGCCCCGCCCCCGGCGGCCGCGTCCCGATCCGGCGTCCCGGTGTCCGGGCCCGCCGCCGGGCCGCCGGAGCGCGGAGCGGACTGCCGGCCGGCGGCCGGGGACGGCCCCGCCGACCGCCCCGGCAACGCCTTCAGAGCCTCCAGAGCGGGCGCCTGGACGAGCACCGGCGCGCCCCCGGGCCCCCCTCGCGGCTCGTGCCGGGGCGCCGACCCCGGGGTGCTGGGGGCTGCGGCCGGCTGCATGGAAGCCGGGGTCACGTTCACGCAGCCGGAGACGGCCGAGACCGCACAGGCGACTCCGAGCAGCAGTTTTGTCGTGGTTCGGGTTGGATGCACTCGCGCAACTCTGCTGTGCGAGGACCCCGTTGCGAAAACCCGGAGCCGATATTCACCCCGCACGGGTTACGGCCGTCCGCTCATTGACACGCGGGGCCGCCGCCGGCCCGCCGCCCCCGGGACTACTCGCCCGTGGCGCCGTCGAGGTGTTCCCGGAGCAGGTCCGCGTGGCCGTTGTGGCGCGCGTACTCCTCGATCATGTGGGTGTAGATCCAACGCAGGCTGAACACCTCGCCGCGGTGGTGGCTCGCGGCCGACGAGGTGAGGTCCAGGGAACGCCCGGCGGCGGCCTGCCGGGACAGTTCCACCTCGGTCTGCCACACCTGCTCGGCCTCGGCCCACGTGTCCTCGTCGGTGAAGTCGAAGTCCCCGTCCCGGTCTTCCTCGGTGCAGTACAGCTCGGGCAGGTCCTCACCCAGCAGGATCTCCCGGAACCAGTACCGCTCCACTTCCGCCATGTGCCGCACGAGCCCCAGAAGGCTCATCGAGGACGGCAGAAGAGGGGTGGTGCGCAGCTGCTCCTCCGAGAGCGCTTCGCACTTCCAAGCAAGGGTGGAACGGTGGTAGTCGAGCCAGCCGTCGAGCATGTCACGCTCGTTGGCCGTGGTGGCGGGCTCGATGCGGTGCGATCCGTCGCTGGGAGTCATGATCCCCATCCTGGTCGAACACGCTCCGGGTCACCACCGATTAGGCTGTTACTTCGCGCAAGGAACGAACCTGGAGGCTTCCGGTGAAGGTCGGCTGTATCGGACTCGGCGACATCGCGCAGAAGGCGTACCTGCCCGTCCTGACCACGCGTCCAGGGCTCGAACTGCACCTGCAGACCAGGACTCCGGCCACGCTGGAGCGGGTCGGCGCCCACCACCACATTCCGTCCGGACGGCTGCACACCGACCTCGATTCCCTGCTCGCGCAGAAGCTCGACGCGGCCTTCGTGCACGCCCCGACCGCCGTCCACCCCGAGATCGTGGAACGGTTGCTGGAGGCGGGCGTGCCGACGTACGTGGACAAGCCGCTCGCCTACGAGTTCGCGGACTCGCGGCGTCTGGTCGAACTGGCCGAGGAGCGCGGGGTGTCGCTCGCCGTCGGCTTCAACCGCCGTCACGCGCCCGGCTACGCGCAGTGCGCCGACCACCCGCGCGACCTGATCGTCATGCAGAAGAACCGGGTCGGCCTGCCCGAGGACGTGCGGACCTTCGTCCTGGACGACTTCATCCACGTCGTCGACACCCTGCGGTTCCTGCTGCCCGGCGAGGCCGACCACATCGACGTGCGGGCCGTGGTGCGCGAGGGGCTGATGAGTCAGGTGGTGCTCCAGATGTCGGGGGCCGGTTTCACCGCGCTCGGCATCATGAACCGGCTCTCGGGTTCCACCGAGGAGGTGCTGGAGGTCTCCGGACAGGACACCAAGCGCCAGGTCGTCAACCTCGCGGAGATCATCGACCACAAGGGTCAGCCCACCGTGCGGCGGCGCGGGGACTGGGTGTCGGTCGCCCGCCAGCGCGGCATCGAGCAGGTGGTGGACGCCTTCCTGACGGCCGTGGAAACGGGCACGACCCTGAGCGCGCGCGACGCGCTGCTCACCCACGAACTGTGCGAGCGGGTGGTGAGCTCGGCTCTGGAGCAGGCCTCCTGAACGGCTTCCCGCCGAACTTCCCACCGAGCCGCGTCCCGAGCCGCGGCGAGCGGACGCCCGCGGCCGCGCCGTAGGCCGCCAGGGCGGCCAGCGCCGCGCCCACGGGCCAGTCCCCGAAGCGGACGTAGAGAGTCGTGCCGCGGGCGAGCGGGACCTCGTACACCCGGGCCGTGCTCGCCGAGGTGGGCAGCGCCGGCCCGACCGGTTCGCCGGACGGGCCGCGCACCTCGCTGATGCCGGTCAGGGTGGCGTGGACCATGGGCCGGCCGGTCTCGGCGGCGCGCAGCGCGGTCAGCGAGGCGTGCTGGGCCGGGGCCCAGCCGTCCTGGAACGTGGACGTCGACGACTGGTCGATCAGCAGGGCGGCGCCGTCGCGGGCGAGGTGGCGGGTCATGTCGGGGAACGCCGACTCGAAGCAGACCAGCGGCCCGAGGCGGACGTCCGCCCGGCCGGGCAGGTCCATCAGGACCTGGGCGCTGCCCGGTACCCGGTTCTCCTCGGCCGCCTTGCCCACCGAGGTGGCCCAGCCCAGCAGCGCGCGGGCCGGTACGTACTCGCCGAAGGGCACCAGGCGCATCTTGTCGTACCGGTCGCCCGTGGGGCCCCGGGGTCCCACGAGGACCGCCGATTTACGGATCCCGGGCCGGTCGGCGGCCCGGGCGTCGACATTGACCAGCAGCGGTGCCCCGACCTGCGCCGACAGGGCGGCGAGGCGCCGGGCCAGGTCCGGGCGGGCGGTCAGATCCTCGCCCACGCTGCTCTCGCCCCAGACCACCAGGTCCGGGCGCTGCCCCGCCAGGGTCCGGGTGAGCTGCTCCCCGATGTCGAACCGGCGCTCCGGGCTGTCCGGGCCGTCCGCGACCAGGCCGGGCTGTACGACGGCCACGCGCAGCGTGCCCGAGACCTCCGGGCGGGGCACCCACAGCCACACCACCCCCGTCAGCACGGCGCACCCCGTCACCCCGGCCACCGCCTGGAACCGGGCCCCCGGCACCGCGACCAGCAGCACCAGGGCGCAGTTCACCGCCACGACCAGCAGGCCGACCAGCCAGACACCGCCCACCGAAGCCAGCCGCAGCGCCGGGGGCACCTGCCACTGGCTGGCCCCGAGCAGCCCCCACGGCCCGCCCAGCCCCTGCCAGGACCGGGCTAGCTCCGACAGCAGCCACCCCGCCGGTACGAGGACCAGCGCGGCCGTGGCCCGGCCCCCGCCCGGGGTCCCGCCGAGCAACTCCCGCACCAGCAGCGCCCAGGGGATCCAGAGCACGCCCAGCAGCGCGGCCAGGGCGAACAGGAACACGTGCAGGCTGGGCAGCAGCCAGTGGTGGACCGCGAAGATGAACCCGGCTCCGCCGAGCCACCCCTCCAGGGCGGCGCGCCGCCCGGTGGGGGCCGACCTCAGCAGCAGCATCCAGGGCACGAGGGCGACGTAGGCGAACCACCAGAGCGCGGGGGCGGGGAAGGCGAGGCAGGGCAGCGCCCCGGCCGCGACGGCCGCCGCCGCACGCCACCACCTCACCCGCTTCGAGACCGTCAGCACCATGAGGGGCCTCCGCTTCCAGTGTGGAACAGCCCTGCGGATCCGGCCCGGCCCGCAGGCCCGCAGGCCCGTAGGCCCGTAGGCCCGCCGGACCGGTGGGCCGGTCAGAAGGCCATGTGGCGCCACTTCTCGTGGACGGTGACCCGGGAGAGCCGCCAGCCGTCGCGGGCGGTGCGCGCCACGGCGAAGGTGTAGCGGCCCGCGGCGACGAAGTTGGGCGCGGTGACCGTGCCGTCGGAGTCCTCGCCGGCCAGCCGCATCGGATTGAGGAAGTCGGCCCGGACCTCGGCCGTGTCACCGGGGGAGCCGCCCAGGTCCGCCACCCGGATCAGCCGGTTGACGATGAGGTGCTGACGCACCGGGAACAGTTTCATCGTCTCCGCGAGCCAGTCCGCCACCTCCCCGGCCGGGCCCTCGACCCCGCCGGCCGAGCTGTAGTCGGCCCGCCCGCCCGGGGCGAACAGGGCGCGGTAGGCGGCCCAGTCCCCGTCGTCCACGGCCACCGCGTACCCCGTGACCAGCTCGTCGATCGCCAGCCGGTCCATCACGGTCGCAAGGTCCACACGCTGCGTCATCGGGCAAGTGTGGGGGTGCGGGGCGCGGAGGCCAAGGGGCGTGCGCGGCCGGGATCTTCCGGTGACGGCCTAGTGGCCGGAATGGGCCTCCCTGGGGCGGACCACGACGAGGAACGCGTCGCTGGCCAGGTCCATCACCACCTCGGCCGGCACGCCCTCGCGCATCCGCTGCGCCGCGTACTCCTCGGCCGGCCAACTTCCCCTCGGACTCCCGGCCGGAAACCGTTCCAGTACCACTCGACCCATGGGACACCCCCTGCTGCTTGCCTTCAGGTCTCTCCAGGGACAACGACGCGGAGGCCGCCCGGGAACGTTCCCGGACGGCCTCCGATTCACGCGAAACGGTGAGCGGCGCCGTTACCCGGCAGCGGCCTCGCCGGCGTGGGGGCTCAGCACGCCCATGGCGATCAGGGCGAACAGCACGATGCCCAGCAGGATCCGGTAGATCACGAAGGGCATGAAGCTCTTGCTGGAAATGAATTTCATGAACCAGGCGATGACCACGTAACCGACGACGAAGGCGATGAGCGTCGCGAAGACCGTCGGGCCCCAGGAGACCTGCCCTTCGCCGAGCTTCGTCAACTCCATGCCGCCCGAGGCCACTACCGCCGGGATGGCGAGGAGGAAGGAGTACCGGGCCGCCGCCTCGCGGGTGAAGCCCATCAGCAGACCGCCGGAGATGGTCGCGCCGGACCGGGAGACGCCGGGGATCAGCGCCATCGCCTGGCAGAGACCGAAGATCAGACCGTCCTTGACGCCCAGTTCCTTGAGCGTCTTGCGCTCGCGGACCGCGCGGTGCCGGCCGCCCTCCTCATCACGGGCCGCCAGCCGGTCGGCGATGCCGAGCACGATGCCCATCACGATGAGCGTGGTGGCGATGAGGCGCAGATCGCGGAACGGGCCCTCGATCTGGTCCTTGAGCGTGATGCCGAGGATGCCGATCGGCATCGAGCCGACGATCACCAGCCAGCCCATCTTGGCGTCCTGGTCCGAACGCATCGCCTTGTCCGTCAGCGAGCGGAACCACGCGGACAGGATCCGGCCGATGTCCTTGCGGAAGTAGATGATCACCGCGGTCTCGGTGCCGATCTGGGTGATCGCGGTGAAGGCGGCGCCCGGGTCCTGCCAGCCGGCGAATGCCGCGGTCAGCCGGAGATGGGCGCTGGAGGAGATCGGGAGGAACTCCGTAAGCCCCTGGACGAGACCGAGGATTAGGGATTCGAACCAGCTCATGTCGGGGTGCGCTCGTCCTTGTGATCGTCGGGCAGTTCGGGTCCGATGCTAGGGCCCGTGGGGTACGGCCTTGACCACAGGGGGGTGGTTGGGCGTCAGTTCGCGTGCCGGTACGCGGACTCGCGCGGGTTCGCCAACGGGCGCGAGGTGGTGGCGCTTGCGCCACGCGACGATCGCGGCGCCCACCCCGGAGACGGCGATGAAGCCGAACGAGGCGAGAAAGGCAGGGGAGGTGGGGGAGGAGGCGCTGGCCCCCGCGACCACGTACGCGGCGGTGTTCGGGACCACGCCGATCGCCGTGGCGAGGAGGAAGGGGGCCCAGCCGCAGCGGGACATCGCGGCGGCGTAGTTGGCCACCGCGAAGGGCAGGCCGGGGAAGATCCGTACCGCCAGCATCGAACGGAAGCCGTGCCGGGCCAGCTGGTCGTCGGCCGCCCGCAGCCAGCGGCCGCGGATCAGCGGACGCAGGGCCTCGCGGCCCATCATCCGGCCGAGGCCGAAGGAGAGCCCGGCGCCGAGCACCGAGCCGGCCACCGCCGCGACCAGGCCGAACTGGGAGCCGAAGAGGGCGCCCGAGGCGAGATTGAGCAGCGGGCGCGGCACCAGGGCGGCCGTGCACACCCCGTACGCCGCCGCGAAGAGGAGCACCGCCGCGCCCACCGGGAGCCCCGGGGGCCAGCCCTCCGACAGCAGCCGCTGGGGCTCGTACAGCACCACGCAGACGCCGGCGGCCAGGAGCAGCACGACGAGCAGCGAGAGCCGGGTCCACGGCGCGAGGAGGAGGGACATTCCGGGAGACTAACCGACCCCCGTGACCCGCGCCGTAACCAAGGACACCCCGCCGCCCGGCGCTGCGGTGAATAACCATTCGACGGGCCACGGCCGCTCCGGCAGGATCGACCACATGTCCAGGTACGCCTTCCCCGCAGCGCCGTCCGCAGTCGCGGACGCGCCGGAGGCTGCCTTCTTCGCAGAGGCATCTGCCCTCGCCGCGTTCGACGGCGCACGAAGCTGACCCTTCCCGGATCGTCCGGCGGACCCCACAGGGGGAGGGTCGGTTCGCTTCGGGGGTCCCGTATTTCCAGCTTCGGATCACACGGGAAGACATCATGGCCAAGACGGCCTTCGTACGCACCAAGCCGCACCTCAACATCGGCACCATGGGTCACGTCGACCACGGCAAGACGACGCTGACCGCCGCCATCACCAAGGTCCTCGCCGCGCGCGGCGGCGCCTCCTTCGTGCCGTTCGACCGGATCGACCGGGCTCCGGAGGAGGCCCGGCGCGGGATCACCATCAACCTCACGCACGTCGAGTACGAGACCGACACCCGGCACTACGCGCACGTGGACATGCCCGGGCACGCCGACTACGTCAAGAACATGGTCACCGGCGCGGCCCAGCTCGACGGGGCGATCCTCGTCGTCTCCGCGCTCGACGGGGTCATGCCGCAGACCGCCGAGCACGTGCTCCTCGCCCGGCAGGTCGGCGTGGACCACATCGTCGTCGCGCTGAACAAGGCCGACGCCGGGGACCCCGAGCTCACCGACCTGGTCGAGCTGGAGGTCCGCGAACTGCTCACCGCCAACGGCTACGGCGGGGACACCGCCCCGGTCGTACGGGTCTCCGGGCTCGGGGCGCTGGAGGGCGACCCGCGCTGGACCTCGGCGATCGAGGCCCTGCTCGACGCCGTGGACACGTACGTGCCGATGCCCGTGCGCTACACGGACGCGCCGTTCCTGATGCCGGTGGAGAACGTCCTCACCATCACCGGGCGCGGAACCGTGGTCACCGGAGCCGTCGAGCGGGGCAGCGTCCGCATGGGCGACCGCGTCGGCCTGCTCGGCGGCGACGGCGAGGCGGTGGAGTCCGTGGTCACCGGGCTGGAGACCTTCGGGAAGCCGATGGAGTCCGCCGAGGCCGGGGACAACGTCGCGCTGCTGCTGCGCGGGGTGCCCCGCGACGCGGTGCGCCGAGGACACGTGGTGGCCGCGCCCGGCAGCGTCGTACCCACCCGGCGGTTCACCGCGCGGGTGTACGTCCTCTCCGCCCGGGAGGGCGGTCGCAGCACGCCGGTGGCCTCCGGCTACCGGCCGCAGTTCTACATCCGCACCGCTGACGTGGTGGGCGACGTGGACCTGGGCGAGGCGGGCGTGGCCCGGCCGGGGGAGACGGTCACCATGACCGTCGAGCTCGGGCGGGACGTCCCGCTGGAGAGCGGGCTCGGCTTCGCGATCCGTGAGGGCGGGCGCACGGTCGGCGCGGGGACGGTGACCTCGGTCGGGTAGACGGCGGGGCGGTACCCGTTGTGGTGACGGCGGTCGGCTTGCGCCAGACTGCCGTCACCACTGGCATGCGGGGAGGGAGCGGTCCATGGGCGGCGACGGCCACGGCAAGACCGACGGCACGACGGACCACAAGGCGGACGGCAAGGGCACCGCGCTGGTGCTCGGCGGCGGCGGGCTGACCGGCGTGGGCTGGGAGGCCGGAATGCTGTACGGGCTCGCCCGCGCGGGCGTCGACCTGTCCGGCGCCGACCTCGTCGTCGGCACCTCGGCCGGCTCGGTCGTCGGCGCGCAGCTCACCTCCGGGCTGCTCACCCCGCGAGAGCTGTACGAGCGCCAGCTCGGCGACCCCGGCGGGGAGCTCCCCGCGAAGCTGGGGACCGGGCTGATCGCACGGTACGCCGTCGCGATGGTGCGCTCCCGCGACGCGAAGGCCTACCGGCGCCGGGTCGGGGCCATTGCGCTCGCCGCCGGCACGGAGTCGGAGGCGGAGCGCCGCGAGGTGCTGCGGGCCCGGCTGGTCTCGCACGAGTGGCCCGAGCGGCGCCTCGTCGTCGCGGCCGTGGACGCGCTGACCGGCGAACTCGCCGCCTTCGAGCGGGGGAGCGAGGCCGGGCTGGTCGACGCGGTCTCGGCGAGCTGCGCCGTGCCCGGGGTGTGGCCGCCGGTGACGGTCGCGGGGCGCCGGTTCATCGACGGCGGGATCCGCTCGGCGACCAACGCCGACCTGGCCGCCGGCTACGCCCGCGTGGTGATCCTCGCGCCGGTGTCCATGGGCGGCGGGCTCGTCCCCTCGCCCGCCGCGCAGGCCGCACGGCTGCGGGCGGCCGGGGCGAAGGTGCTGCTGATCACCCCGTCAGCGGCGGCCCGCAAGGTCTTCGGGCGCAACGTACTGGACCCGGCCCGGCGCGATCCGGCGGCCCGGGCGGGGCTGGAGCAGGCCGCCGAGCACGCGGCGGAGGCCGCCGGTGTCTGGGCGGATCCGGCGGCCTGACAATGGTGCGGTGAGTGACGAACAGATTCCGGTGATCCGGGACGTGGCCCAGGGCACCGCCAAACTGATGCCGGACGTCGACGGGGAGCGGGCCTGGCTGCTCACCGTGGACGGCGCCCCGCAGTCGTACGTGGACCTCGACGACCCGGAGCACCTGGAGTTCGAGTACGTACGCCGCCTCGCGCACGTACTGGACTGCGTGGGCGAGCCGGGGGCCCCGCTGGACCTGCTGCACCTGGGCGGCGGCGCGCTGACACTGCCCCGGTACGCGGCGGCGGCCCGTCCCGGGTCGCGGCAGGACGTGGTCGAGTTCGACGGGGGACTGGTCGAGCTGGTCCGCGAGTTCCTGCCGGTGGCGGACGGCGCCGGGATCACGGTGCACGTCGCCGACGCGCGGGCCTGGCTGGAGGCGGCGCCGGACGCGAGCGCGGACGTGGTGGTGGGGGACGTATTCGGCGGTTCCCGGGTGCCGGCTTCGCTGACCTCCGTGGAGTACGCGCGCCAGGTGGCGCGGGTGCTGAGGCCCGGCGGCGTCTACGCGGCGAACCTCGCGGACGGGGCGCCGTTCGGGTTCCTGCGCGGGCAGCTGGCGAACTTCGGGGCGGTGTTCGGGGAGCTGGGGCTGATCGCGGAACCGGGGGTGCTGCGGGGGCGGCGGTTCGGGAACGCGGTACTGCTGGCTTCGGACCGGGAGCTGGAGGTGGCGGGGCTGTCGCGGCTGTGCGCGGCCGACGCGTTTCCCTCCCGGGTGGAGGCGGGGGACGCGCTGCGGCGGTTCATGAAGGGAGCCCGGCCCGTGGCGGACGCCGATGCGGTGGCTTCGCCCGAGCCGCCGGAGGGGGCGTTCAGCCTCGGCTGAGGGCGGGGTCGGGGGTGGGGCCGGGGGTGGGCTCGGGGGGTCTGCGGGTCATGTGGCGGACGTCCGGGACCAGGAGGACGGCCGCGGTGACCACGATGACCAGGGCCGCGCAGCCCCAGAGGGCCTGGGTGCGGCCGATGGCGGATTCGACCGGGCCCGCGACCGCCGTGGCTAGGGGGAGCATCGAGACCGAGCCGAACCAGTCGTAGGCGGAGACCCGGGAGAACTTCTCTTCCGGGATCTCCTGGTGCATCGTCGTCATCCAGCTCACGCCGAACACCTCGATGGCCGTGCCGCTCACGAACATCACCGCGCACAGCCCCCACACCGGCAGCGGCACCGCCAGCCCGGCCGAGGGCAGCGCCAGCGGGAACACGCACAGGGTGCCGACCAGCAGCAGGCGGCGTGGTTTCCACACCATCATCAGGACGGCCCCGCCGATGGTGCCGATGCCGAAGAAGCCGAGCGCCAGGCCCCAGGGAGCCGGGCCGCCCAGCTGGTCCCGGGCGACGAGGGGACCGTAGACCGCCTCGGCGGCGCCGACGACGGCGACGACCACGGAGAACTGGAGCACGACGCTCCACAGCCAGGGGCGGCTCCTGAACTCCACCCAGCCCTCGCGCAGATCGGCCAGCAGGCCGCCGCCGGAGGTCCGTTCGGCGACGCGGCCGACGTCGAGGAAGGCCCGCAGGGCTCCGGCGACCGCGAAGGCGGCCGCGTCCAGGGCCAGGACCCAGCCGGGCCCCATCGCGGCGATCATGGCTCCGCCGAGGGCCGCTCCGCCGATGCCGGCGCCGTTCATGGCCATCCGGAAGAGGGCGAAGGCGCGGTTGGCGTGCTCGCCGGAGACGCTGGAGAGGAGCATGCCCTCGGCGGCGGGGTTGAAGAAGGCGGTACCGGTTCCGCACAGCGCGGTGAGCAGCATCATCTGCCACAGCTGCGGGTCGCCGGCGAGGACGAGCACGGCGAAGGCCGCCTGGGAGAGGCAGTTCAGGATGTTGGCCGCGACCATGACGTGGTGGCGGGGTATCCGGTCGGCTATGGCTCCGCCGATGAGGAGGAAGAGGACGAGCGGCAGGGTGCGGGCGGCGGCCACCAGACCGACGTCTCCGCCGGAGCCGCCGGCGTCGAGCACGGCGAACGCGGCCGCGATGAGCGCTCCGTGGCTCCCGAGGTTCGTGACGACCGCCGCACCCGTCAGCAGGGTGTAGTTGCGGCCGGCCCAGGCGGGCCGGCGCCGAAATGCGGACGAACGGGACGTTCCGGGGGAGGGGGTGGGGAGAGGACTCACCCCTGGACTATCCCCGTACCGGGGGGGGGCCGACAACCCCCACGCGCGCCCCCGCGGGGGGGCGGCGCGGCGCCGCGGGCGGGGTTGTGCGGGGGGCGCGGGCGAGGCGCCCGCCCCGCCGCGGCGCCACACCCCGCGCCGCGGCAGCG